>JANYCG010000328.1 GCA_025360385.1 Burkholderiales bacterium
CAAATGCTGCTGCAAACCCCGGGTGTGCGGCTGCTGGACTTTGCGCAAAACGAGGCCTATTCGCGCCGCTTTGCCTTTCTGGCAGCAGTATCGCTGCCGCGCGGCGTGGTGGATCTGGCAGGCGACGTGCCCGCGCAGGACGTGCGCCTGGTGGCGCCCACCACCACCTTGCTGGCGCGCGACACGGTGCACCCGGCAATTCTGCAACTGTTCGCGCAGGCTGCGCTCAAACTGCACGGCAGCGCCGGGTGGTTCAACCGGGCGCATGAGTTCCCCAACGCGGCCAACAGCGCCTACCCGCTGGCGCAAGAGGCCGAGCGCACCCTCAAAAACGGCGTGCCGCTGATGCAGCGCTACCTGCCGTTCAGTTGGGCCAACCTGATCGAACGCATGGGGTTGGCGCTGGGCATTATTCTGGCCGTGCTGCTGCCGCTGTCGCGCGTGGTGCCGCCTCTGTACCAGTTCCGGATCCGTTCGCGCATCTTCCGCTGGTACGGCCAGTTGCGCGACATTGAAGAGCAGCTGGCGCACCAGCCAGGACCCCACAGCGGCCTGATCAAGGAACTGGCCGAGATGGAAGCCAGGGTGGAGAAAATCAGCGTGCCGCTGTCCTACACCGACGGGCTGTATTCACTGCGCAACCACATTGACCTGGTGCGCCAGAAGGTGCTAAAAGCTTAAACCATCCATGTCAGCCGTCTCAAAGGAGAAACCGGCTGAAATCCCCACCAGTAATAGGTATGTAGCTATCTATATAGAAGCAAATTTGCGGCGTTCAGCGGCCCCGAATTTACTTCAACGCCTTGAAGCGCATGCGTTTGGGCTTGGCGCCTTCGGCCCCCAGACGGCGCACTTTGTCGGCTTCATATTCCTGGTAATTGCCGTCAAAGAAAGTCCATTGGCTGTCGCCTTCACAGGCCAGGATGTGGGTGGCGATGCGATCCAGAAACCAGCGATCATGGCTGATCACCATCAAGGAGCCGGCAAACTCCAAAAGCGCGTCTTCGAGCGCGCGCAGGGTCTCCACGTCGAGGTCATTTGATGGCTCGTCCAGCATCAGAACATTGCCGCCAGCGATCAATGTTTTAGCAAGATGCAGGCGACCGCGCTCGCCACCAGACAAGGTGCCGACGCGTTTTTGCTGGTCTTGCCCGTTGAAGTTGAAACGGCCACAGTAAGCGCGGCTGGCCATGGTGAAGCGACCGACGTTGAGCATGTCCAGGCCGCCAGACACATCTTCCCAGACGGTTTTTTCATTCGCCAGGTCGTCGCGGTGCTGGTCCACAAAAGCCATCTTGACGGTGGAGCCGACCTTGACCTCGCCGCTGTCGGGCTTTTGCTGGCCCGAGATCATGCGGAACAGCGTGGACTTGCCTGCGCCATTGGGACCGATGATGCCGACGATGGCGCCGGCCGGCACCTTGAAGCTCAGGTTGTCGATCAGCACCCGGTCGCCGAAAGATTTGGTGACGTTGACGAACTCGATGACCTCATTGCCCAGACGCTCCGCCACCGGGATGAAAATTTCATTGGTCTCGTTGCGCTTCTGGTATTCAAAATCAGACAGCTCTTCAAACCGTGCCAGCCTTGCTTTGCTTTTGGCCTGGCGCGCCTTGGGGTTCTGGCGTGACCATTCCAGCTCTTTCTTCAGGGCCTTGGCGCGGCTTTCCTCGCCCTTTTGCTCGGCTTCCAGCCGCGCTGTTTTTTGCGTCAGCCAGTCGCTGTAATTGCCTTTGTAGGGAATGCCGGAGCCACGGTCCAGCTCCAGAATCCACTCGGCCGCGTTGTCCAGAAAGTAACGGTCGTGGGTGATGGCGACCACCGTGCCGGGGTAGCGCTGCAAGAACTGCTCCAGCCAATCGACCGACTCGGCGTCCAGGTGGTTGGTGGGTTCGTCCAGCAGCAACATGTCGGGCTTGGACAAAAGCAGGCGGCACAAGGCCACGCGGCGTTTTTCGCCACCCGAGAGCACGCCAATGTTGGCGTCCCATGGCGGCAGGCGCAGGGCGTCAGCGGCGATTTCAAGCTGATGTTCGCTGTCGGTTCCGCCGCTGGCGATGATGGCTTCCATCTCGGCCTGTTCAGTGGCCAGTTTGTCAAAGTCGGCGTCTTCTTCGCCATAAGCGGCATAGATTTCTTCCAGCCGCGCCTTGGCCGTAAAAACCGCACCCATGCCGGCCTCGACGCTCTCGCGCACGGTCTGGGTCGGGTCAAGTTGCGGCTCTTGCGGCAAGTAGCCAATGTTCAGGCCGGCCATGGGTGTGGCTTCGCCTTCAATCTCCTTGTCCAGCCCGGCCATGATTTTCAGCAGCGTGGACTTGCCCGAACCATTGGTGCCCAAGACGCCAATTTTGGCGCCGGGGAAAAAGCTGAGCGAGATGTTTTTGAGAATGAAGCGCTTGGGCGGCACCATCTTGCCGACGCGGTTCATTGAAAATACGTATTGAGCCATTTTTTAGGGGTGTCGTGAACGTGAAAGAACGAACTTTCATGCGACGAGGGCGCAGAGCGACCTTGCATGAAAGTTGGCCGAAAACCGCCATTATCGCGGCTGTCTCCCGGCGCACCCGGATTGGCGAGCCGATAGTACTGCCAGACCTGGCCGAAGCTTGCGCCGCACCGGGTGCGACGCGCCGCCGACAGGTGTTATTCCAGCGGCGCCGGCCCAGTCACTGGCGGCGGCTGGTTGCGCAAGGCTGCCTGGGCGACGGCGTCCAGCGCATGGCCCACCACGTCGCCCCCTGACACCACACGAATCAGCCCCTGCGCACGGCGCTGGTCCATGGTTCGGCGGGACATGGAATGCGCCAATCCGACCCCTGAGACGAACATGAACAAGGTTGCATGCGGGCTGGCCCAGGTGAGTTGCGCGCGCACCCAGAGGCCTTGCAGGAACAATTCCACCCAGGAGCCGATCTTGAGGTCGGCAACGCTCCAGGGGCTGGGTTCGGCATCGGCCGCCAGCACCGAGTTGATTTGGCCGTCAAAGCCGGAATGGTCCGAGCCATCGCGACCATTGAGGGCCAGCGTAGACGCCTGGCCTGGCGTCTGCGGGTTCCACACGGAATCCAGCTCATCCGCATCCAGGCGGGCGTCAGGGCCAAAGTGGGAGGCGGCGTCTGGAATGGCATCGTGTTCGACCTGGTTCCCGCCTTTCACGAGGGCGAGTTTTGCACCGTTTGCACCGGCTTCAAAGGCTTGCTCGTGCAAGCCGATCAGGGCGTCAAACAGGACCGGGATGCGTTCTGGCGGGTAAGAAATCTCGTGCAGGCCCTGGCGCAGTTTGACCAGGAGATTGGGCACCAGGCCCACCAGCCTGGCGCGGTTTCGGCGCGTCAGGCGCAACTGCACGCTCCAGACCAGGTCATCCGCCGCGTTGGCGTAACCTGCGGGATCGCTGGCCCCCGCCGCTGAACGAAGTTGCGCCTGCGCCAACACCTGGGCCCAAGGGCCGCGCAGGAAGTTTTTCACGAAATCTGGAACATCTTTGTCTTTGGTCCGCTCCTGGAAATCTTCAGCGAATTTGTGCGCCAACAAATTGCGCTGTTCCGCATTCAGCAGGGCGTGGGCTTCTTCCTGCTGGAGTTTTTTCTGCGCCGCCTCTTCACGCTCCCAGCCTGCTTCAAGCTTGCGCAAGACACGCACAAAGGCTTGCGCATCACCTTCGGTTTTAGACAGCACCTGAATCGAATTGCCAATGGCTTTATAGAAACGCGCAAAACCCTCGTCGTGCTCAGACGAAAACGCCAGGCTACGGCTGGTCAGTTTGTCCAGCAGCTGGCGGGCCGGGTGCTGGCGCTCGCTGAAAAATCGCGGGTCTGACTGGGACAGGCGCAGCAAGACAGGTTCGAGTTCCCGCAAAAACCCGCGCACCTTGGGCAACAAACGCTGGTCGTCCACCAGATTTTCCAGCATCATGAGAACCACTTCAGAACCGAGCTGACGGCCCATCTGCCGGTGTTGCACGGCGTCGCTTGCCAACATGTCCACGGGCGCGACTTTGGCCGTCGCGCCCGGGGCGCTGGCTTGTGACGCGGCCTGCCGTGCGCGTTGGGCCAGACGCTGCATCATGGGTTCGACCAGCTTGAGGTCTTCCAGCGCGATAAACGAAGCGGGCACCGTGTGCAGAAAATCTTTGCCGGTGGGCACCGTTTGGCCTAACGCGATGTCAAAGTCGCCGGCCAGCAGCTTTCTGAGTTTGTCCAGCGTCAGCAAGGTGCGGCTCATCGCGGTTTCCACCACTTTGCCGCCCCCCACTGCGCTCGCGCCTGGTTGGCTCCCGGCTGGCTGTGCGGGCTCGATGCCCTGGGAGCGCAACCAGCCCACCAGGTCTTTGTACAGGTGTTGCAAGGCCAGGCCCAGCAAACTGGCGCAAGCAGACAGGACCACCGAGCGCGCAGCGGCAAGCGGGATAAATTCTTCCAGCGTCGCCTGCAGGGCCAGCACAAAGGCTTCGGGCCTGATCGGATTGAGCTGGGGCTGCACGGTGACCAGGCCCATCAAGGCGCTGACCAGCGGGTTGAGTGCTGGCAGGGTGCTTTCCACCGCCTGCTCCACTTCTTGCTGGGTCAAGGCTAATTCGATGTTCGAATCCATTTCGGACTCATCCAGAAACTGAAAATCATCAAAACGCAGACCGGGTTGCGCAGCCACGTCCTGTGGGCGGCGCGCATAAAACGCGGTGCGCAACTCGGTCGTGAACCGGGACTTGACGGCCAGCTCCTGGCCTAGAAGTGACTCGACAGCGGCCAGGTTCGCCGGATTGCGGTTGATGGCGCCACCCCGCCCCCGGGTCTGGTTTTTGAGTTCGCGAAGCCCGGCGAACACCGAATCCATCAACCCGCCGGATTGCCGCAGCACCGCATCAATGCAGTCGCGCAGCTCAGGTTTGACGTTGACCTGGTCTGCTGAAAAACCCAGCTTGGGAAGTCCAATCACCGCCATTCAATTGCCTCAAAAATTGGAGCGCCAACGCCCAATTGCGCCAGCAGATTGGCGATTGTTGCCGTGTACACGCGGTCAGAACCGGACATTCGGACGTGCATTAACAGTTTGTTGCAGTGCCAGCGGCTGAACCATGAATTAGTTCACACATTCAGTCAAATCCGCTGGCATCAAATTCGATAGCATGATCCATGCGACAATGCAGGCTGTTGTGGCGCATCAGTCGCCCACAATCTCAGCAAATGCTGGGAGCGTTCCAGCCGCACACACGCCTGTGGCCTGCCGCTCCACCCTTGACTCCATGTGCCTTGACTGAGCCTTTGCTTTAAAAGCAATGCGACAGGCAGATGCCCCAAGCGCCCGCAGACGGGTGCAAATACTCATGAACTTTGAAGACCTGAACCTGGCCCCGGCCATTGTGAAAGCTGTGCGCGAGCACGGTTACGAAACCCCCACCGCCATTCAAGCCGAGGCCATTCCGATGGTGCTGAACGGCCACGATTTGCTGGGCGGCGCGCAAACCGGCACCGGCAAGACCGCTGCATTTGTGCTGCCCATGTTGCACAAGCTGAGCACCGGCGCAAACGCCACCAACAAATTCGGCGGCAAAGGCATCCGCGCCCTGGTGCTGACCCCCACACGGGAGTTGGCGGCGCAAGTGGAAGAATCGGTACAAACCTACGGCAAATTTCTGGAACTGAGCAGCACGGTGATTTTCGGCGGCGTTGGCATGAACCCGCAAATCAGCCGCGTCAAAAAAGGCGTGGACATTCTGGTGGCCACACCCGGTCGCCTGCTGGACCTGCTGCAGCAAGGCGTGCTTGATTTGGGTCAAGTGCAAATTTTGGTGCTGGACGAAGCCGACCGCATGCTGGACATGGGTTTCATCCATGACGTGAAAAAAGTGCTGGCCGTGGTGCCACGCGACAAACAAAGCCTGCTGTTTTCAGCCACCTTCAGCGATGAAATCCGCGACCTGGCGGCAACCCTGCTGAAAAACCCGCAAAGCGTGCAGGTCACGCCGCGCAACACCACCGTGCAACGCATCACGCAAGTGATCCACCCGGTGGGCCGGGGCAAAAAGAAAGCGCTGCTGGCGCACATCATCCAAGAACAAAACTGGAGCCAGGTGCTGGTGTTCACGCGCACCAAATTCGGCGCCAACAATGTCGCCGAGTTTTTGACTAAAAACGGCATCCATGCCATGGCATTACATGGCAACAAAAGCCAGACCGCCCGCACCGAGGCGCTCAGCGGTTTCAAAAGTGGCGAAATACGGGCTTTGGTTGCGACGGATATTGCAGCACGTGGCATTGACATCGACGATTTGCCCCATGTCGTCAACTATGACATCCCGAACGTGGCTGAAGATTATGTGCACCGCATCGGCCGAACCGGCCGTGCGGGCGCCGATGGTGCCGCTGTCAATTTGGTGTGCATGGACGAAGAAGGCTTCATGCAGGACATTGAGCGCTTCACCAAACAGAATATTGAAGTCAAAGTGGTAGACGGCTTTGCGCCTGAGCCAGGGGAACACGCAGAACCCATTGCCATGGGCCGCCAGACGATTTGGGGCGGGGCCGGCAAGCCGCCAAGCCGGGACGTGATGATGGCGGCAGGCCGCGCGGCGCGCACCGAAATGCTGACGCGCGTGCGTGAAAGCAAAGGGGCCAATGGCGGCGGCCGTGGCGCTGGCGGCGGTGGCCGGGCACCGCAAGGTGCCCCCCGTGGCCCCGGTGGCCAAGGTAGCGGTGGGGCAAGGAGCAACGGCAACCAGGGTGGCCGCAGCACTGGCCGCACCGATGCTCGCGCAGGTACCCGATCAGAGGGCAGAAACACAAACCACGAAGACAGGCAGCCCATGGACCATGCGCCACGCAGCTTTTCCACACGAACGCCGCACGATCGCGGTCGCTCGGGCGGCGGTTTTGGCGGCGGCTTTGATGGCCAAAATGGCGCGGTCAGCGGTGGCGGCTACGGCCAGCCAGCGCGTCCGGCACAAGGCGGCCAGCCTGACCCGATG
The DNA here is from genome assembly GCA_025360385.1 of Burkholderiales bacterium. Taxonomy (GTDB): domain Bacteria; phylum Pseudomonadota; class Gammaproteobacteria; order Burkholderiales; family Burkholderiaceae_C; genus JANYCG01. Next base: position 6,968 of record JANYCG010000328.1, read on the forward strand.
CGCACCAGCGTCGACATGATGGCTGAGCGCGGCGCGCGCCGTGGCGGTGGATTTGGCGGCGGCAATCGCAATGCCGGTGGTGGCGCTGGGGGCGGACGCTCTGGTGGCGGTTACGGCGGCGGCAATGGTGGTGGCGGCGGTGGCTCACGCGGCCCGGGCGGCAATCGGGGGTCTTTTGGCCGCTGACATTTTTTTGAAGTCAAATGCAGGGAATGTCCCTGTCAAACCTCAATAGTTAGCTCTATTTTTAGGAGCTAACGTCAAACCTTAACAAGGCAGCACGCGGGGCCTTGATTCGTTTGGGTTGGCTCAACTCAGGCGCGCACAAACAGCGTCGTCAATGGCTCGGCCCCCAGCTGGCGGCTCCAGTGGCCGTGAATGGCAGCATCAAAACTGGCGCCTTCGGGCAAGAGGTCGGCCGAGTAAAAATGCTCGCCGGCCTTGAAGATGCGCGAGACGCCGCCCTGCAAGCCGATTTCCATTTCTCCGCCCAGAATGAACACCCATTGCGGCGTGGTGGAACAGTGAAACTGGCTGCGAAAACCCACGGGGCTACGGCGCAGTTGCAAGCCGCCCGAAGGCATCAGCGCCGACAAGCTGGCCTGCGGGCTGCCTTCGCCCATTTCAATCAATGCTTCGCGAAATTGGGCGCGGCCATCGGTGTCGGTGAACAAAATGACTTGGGTGAATGTCGTCATGGCTGGCCTCGGTGCGTGGTTAAAAAATCAAAAAGCCAGTGATGGGTCAAAGGCGATCAACACCTTGAGCGACTGGCTTTTGTCGCCCGCCAGCTTGAACGCCTCCACCGCAGAATCGTAGGGCAGGATACGCGTGATGACAGGTTTGCCGTCAATCAGCCCGCTGTTCAGGAAGGCTATGGCATTGGCAAATTCGGGGTGAAACCGGAAGGTGCCGCGCAAGTCGATCTCTTTTGCCACGATCTGGTTCACTGGCAGCGTCATGTCGCCCCCCAGGCCCACGGCCACCAACACGCCTTGGGGCGCTATCACATCCAGAGCACCCTTCAAGGCGCGTTCGTTGCCTGAACACTCGAATACGCGCTCGAACTGCCCTTTGTCAGCGGTGTATTTCGCCAAACCATTGGGTTCTTTGGCGAGGTTGAGGGTTTCGTCCGCGCCCATCTTGCGAGCGCATTCCAACGGCATGTCCGCCACGTCGGTGGCGACAATTTTGGCCGCGCCAGCACGGCGCAAGCCACCGATCAACAGCGAGCCAATCGGGCCACAGCCCGTCACCAGCACCTGTTTGCCAAACACGCCACCGGCCCGGTTGATGGCGTGCAGACCCACCGACAGCGGCTCGGCCAGCGCCGCTTCAGACAAACTCAAATGGTCTGACACGGCATGCGCCTGATGCTGCTCTATCACCAGGCTGTCACGGAACCCGCCCTGAATATGCGGGAAGGGCATGGCGCTGCCATAAAAACGCATGGCCAGGCAATGCTGCTGTTGCCCCAACTGGCAAAAGCGGCAAACGCCACAGGGGCGTGAGGGCGAAATCGCAATGCGTTGCCCTTTTTTGAAGGCCGTGATGTCGACACCCGTTTCTTCGACCACGCCTGATATTTCATGGCCTAGTGCCATCGGCTGTTTGATGCGCACCACGCCAAACCCACCGTGCTGGTAGTAGTGCAGATCAGAGCCGCAAATACCGCCAAAGGCGACTCGCACCCGCAGCTGTTTTGCACCCACCACTTGCGAATTGTCCGCGGTGTTCGGATCCAGGTGCTCCAGGCGCAAGTCCAGCGCGCCATGGCACATGAGGGCGCGGATGCGGCGCTGGCTGGGGTTCAGGCTGAGGTCGGTCATTTCCAGGCTTTCAAAGGAACTGTGGTTGGATGAATTTGCGCCGGCCAAGACCATGCAGTGCCAAACCCTTGCGCACTGCCGCCGTTGGCCGCATGGCGGGGCCAGAAGCCGCAAGGCCGTTCACAGGCGGCGTGGCAATAGACTCACAGCGTCGCCGTCACGCCGCCGTCAACATACAAAATATGTCCGTTGACAAAATTGGAGGCATCGCTGGCCAGAAACACGGCTGCGCCCGCCAAGTCTTCAACATTGCCCCAGCGCCGGCTGGGCGTGCGGCCAACCAGCCAGGCGGTGAATTTGTCATCGGCCACCAGGGCGGCGTTAAGCTCGGTCGCGAAATAGCCGGGGCCAAGGCCGTTGACGTTGATGCCATGAGGGCCCCAGTCAATCGCCATGCCCTTGGTCAGCATTTTGACGGCACCTTTGCTGGCCGTGTAGGGTGCAATGTTGGGGCGCCCCAGCTCACTTTGCACTGAGCAGATGTTGATGATCTTGCCCCGCTTGCGAGGGATCATTTTTCTGGCCACGGCCTGGCCCACCATGAACACGCTGTCAAGGTTGGTGCGCATCAACTCATGCCAGTCTTGCTCGCGGAAGTCTTCGAGTGGCGCGCGGCGCTGCATGCCAGCGTTGTTGATCAAGATGTCAATCGCGCCGATTTGGGCTTCAATGTCATCCACAGCCGCCTTGACGGATTGGGATTGGGTCACATCGAAGCCACGGACGTGGACATTCAGCCCTTCGCCCTTGAGTTGCGCGGCGGCGGCCATCACCTTGGCTTCGCCACGCCCGTTGAGCACCACTGTGGCACCGGCCTGGCCCAGGCCGCGGGCCAGCTCAAAACCTATGCCACCCGAGGAGCCGGTGACCAAAGCGATGCGGCCATCCAGCCTGAAAGTTGAAGCCGAAATCATAGGGAGGAACGACCGTGCGGTTACGCCAACCGGGCGCCGGATTTGCTGTCAAAGAGATGGGTTTTACCGGCCGCAATTTGCAGCGAAACTCTGTCATCCGGCATGGCTTGAGTGCGGCCATGAATCACCACAACAATTTTTTCATCACCCACCTGCAGCAGCAATTCGGTTTCCGCGCCAGTTGGCTCCACCACGATGACTTTGGCCGCAATACCCTGCCCGCTTCCAACGCCAGCTTCAGACAGGGCAATATCGCCCGGACGAATGCCGTAACTCACAGCTTGCCCATCAACACCTGCGGCCAGTGAATCTGCTGGCCAGCGCTCACCCTGCGCCTCGACCCAGGTCTTGCCATCGGCTTTGCGCAACGTGCCCTTCAATACATTCATGGACGGCGACCCGATGAACTGCGCCACAAACAGGTTGCCTGGCGCGTCGAACAATTCAAGCGGCGTGCCGATCTGCTCGATGATGCCGTCGTGCATCACCACGATGCGATCCGCCAGGGTCATGGCCTCAATCTGGTCGTGTGTGACGTACACCGTGGTGGTTTTAAGCCGTTGGTGCAAGGCCTTGATTTCGGCCCGCATGGAAACGCGAAGTTTGGCGTCAAGGTTGGACAGCGGCTCATCAAACAAAAACACTTTGGGGTCGCGCACAATGGCGCGCCCCATGGCCACGCGCTGGCGCTGGCCGCCCGACAGTTCGCGTGGGAAACGATCCAACAGCGGGTCCAGATTCAGGATGCGCGCGGCATCGCCGACCCGCTTTTCGGTCAGTGCCACGTCGGCCTTGCGCAGCTTCAGGCTGAAGGCCATGTTGTCGCGCACCGTCATGTGCGGATACAGGGCGTAACTCTGGAACACCATGGCAATGTCGCGGTCTTTGGAATCCAGTTCATTCACCACCTTGCCATCTACAGCGATTTCGCCGCCGCTGATCTCTTCCAGGCCGGCCAACATGCGCAACAGTGTGGACTTGCCGCAGCCCGAGGGCCCGACCAGCACCACAAACTCGCCATCGCTGATGTCAAAGCTGATGCCGTGGATGATTTTGGTCTTGCCAAAACTTTTTTCAATTTTCTTGAAGGAAACATTTGCCATTGAACGGGGCTTTCCGGGAATTGAGAATCAGGGTCTAGGGCTCAAGATTTAACGGCACCAGCCGTCAGGCCGGACACCATATAACGTTTGAAGGCGTAGTAGATGGCGGCCGGCGGCAGCGCATACAGGAAGCCGGTGGCCATCAATAATTCCCAGGGCGAATCATCGGCCGCCAGAAAATTGCCCAGCGCCACACCCAAAGTCAGGTCGGTTTCTTTGGACAGCAACAAGAACGCGTACAGGTATTCGTTCCAGGCCAGCAGCAAGGCGTAAGTGCCCACCGCCACCAGTGACGGCAACATCAACGGCAGGTACACCAGCCTGAACAACTGCAGCGGCGTGGCCCCATCCATGCGGGCTGCCTCGTCCAGCTCAAATGGCAATTTGTCAGAGGCCTGCTTGAGCACCCAAATGCAGTACGGCGAGGCAATGGTGACCATGGCCAGGATCAGCGACCAGTGGTTGTTGAGCAGACCATAATTGGCCATGGTCTTGTACATGGGCACGGCCAAAAATGCGGCAGGAATGAAGTAGGTGAACAGCGCCAGGTTCAGCACTGTGCGCCCGCCGCGAACCTTGAGGCGGCTGATGGCAAATGCCGCCATGGTGGCCACGACCAGGGTAATCACCCCGACTGCAATGGCGATCCACAGGGAATTGCCAAGTTGTTGCCAGAAATGGTTCAAGTAGAAATGCTTCTGGTTGAAGACGTGGTCAAAGTTTTGCCAGGTCGGGTTTTTCGGCCACAGGCGTCCGGACGTCGCCGTGTCACGCGGTGAAATCGCAAACAGGAACATGTGGTAGACCGGAATGACAGTCCAAAAAAACAGCGGAATGCCAACCAGCAGAAGCTTGGCTTCGGTCGTCACTTTTTTGAGGCTGAGTTTGCTCATTTCGACAACCTCTTCATCATGAAATACACCAGAGGCAAGATCAGGGGCAGCGCCACCACAATCGAGGCCATGGCGACATCGAGCTGGTCCAGCCGCAGGTAACGAATGCCCAGGGTCGCAAGGACGTGGGTCAAGTCAGCCGGGCCACCACCCGTCAGCAAATAAACACTGTTGAAATCGCCCAGCGTCCAGATCATGGAGAGGATGGTCGAGGTGACGAACAAGGTGCGCATGGAGGGCCAGGTGATGAAGCGGAATTTCTGCCAGGTACTGGCGCCATCGACGGCTGCGGCCTCGTATTGTTCGGCGGGAATGGACATGCGGCCCGCCACCAGAATCAAAGTCCAGAACGGCAGTGATTTCCAGATGTGCATCAACATGGAGAACGACAGCGCCAGCGTCGGGTCATTCAGCCAGTTGGGGCCGTCCAGCCCGGTCAGCCTGAAAATGGTCTGATTGATCACGCCCCATTCCGGGTTGAGCATGAAGCGCACCGACAAAATGGTCGGAATCGACGGCACGGCCCAGGGCAGAATAAACAGCACCGACAGAATCTTGATCCACCAGCGAACGTTGACAAAAAAACCTGAAAGAAACAGCGCAATCACCATTTTGAGGTTGATCGCCACAATCAAAAATATCAGGGTATTGACAAGGCTTCTAAAAAATATGGGGTCTGCAAAAAGTTTGGTGTAACTTTCGGGGTGCCGCGCCAGCCACATGCCGTAACCCACCGGGTAAAGCACAAACACAAAAAACACCAGCAGGTAGGGGACGACGAACAGTCGGCCCCAGAACTCCCATTGCGACAAGGCGCGGGTGGGCGCACGCGCCACCGCAAGGGAGGATATGGCTTGGGTCATGGGTGAGCGTCTAAAAATTTCGGCGTTGCAAAGTCATGCGGCTGATTGACGCTTCAGGCGGCTGCCGCTTTGGGCCACAACCGCCTGTCCGCGCCACTTCAAAGCAGGGTCAACCTGCGACAGCCTTGATGCGGGCAATCATTTCATCGACCGCTTTGTCGACCGGGACTTTTTCGGACAACACCCGGTTGGCGGCCTTGGCCCAGACGTTTTCATTGTTCAACACCGTGAACTTGTAGTTCTTGGTGAATTCGAATGGCGTGGTGCCGTTCATGAACTGGTTGTACACGGCCAGGCGGTGCGGATCACTCTTCCAGAACGCGCTTTGTTGCGCCGCCTTGGTCACCGGGAACCAACGGCCCAGGGAACCTTCGACATAAGGCGTGAGGTTGGCGTCCTCGAGCATGAAGGCGACAAATTTTTTGGCCGCTTCCTTGTTCTTCGCGTCTTTGAAAATCACACCGGTCTTGACCGCCGCGCGGTAGGTCATTTTGGAGCCGTCAGGCTTGTTGGGGAAACCGGCCGTGGCGATTTTCTCGGTGTAGTTGGCCTTGGCGACATCGCGCTGGGCTTGTGTCAGCGTGGTGTTGTTCATGTCGTCCAGCCACTTGGCAGCGATGGAGATCGTCGCGTTGTGGGTCAAGACGGTCGTCTTGTTGTGGAATGCAACGTTGTTGTCCGGGTCCTTCCAGTTGGTGCTGGATGGCGGCGTGCAGGCCGACGTGTAGGGACGCGTGTAGTCGGTCAGGGTATTGATCAGGCCCTGGCGCACCGCCGGGTCGTCCACCAGCAACTTGCCGGAGTCGCTGACCAGCTTCACATTGTGGGCATCCATGAAGGTCAGGAACGAATAGAACGAGTCACTGGAATCCACACCCAAAGGCTGTCCAATGCCGAAGCTGCGTTCGCCAGTTTTTTGGCGGTGAGCCGGCTGGACCTTGTCGCACCAGAAGCTCCAGTAAGCCTTCCAGTCTTTGGGGATGTCGCTCTCTTTGAAACCCGCATCCGTCAGCATGTCTTTCCAGTACTGGATGTGCATGGTCTGCTGCTTGATGGGGAAGGCGTAATAGGCGCGTTTTTGTGCAGCGTTGTTGAGCAGGAACGTGGTTGCCAAGGCGGAGGGCTCGAACTTGGCGCGCATTGGGTCGATGATGCTGCTGATGTCTTCCAGCTTGCCGTCATAAGCCCATTTGGCCGTCACCTGAAAGTCGTACACGTCGCCGTAAGACACGTCGGGCGGGTTGCCGGCATCCAGCGCGGCGACAGACTTCGGAACCATTTCCTGCGGCGCATACAGCGACAGGTCAATCTTGATCTTGGGGTTTTTGGCCTCAAATTTTTTGATGGCGGCGAACAGCGCATCGTCTTCAGCCTTGTAAAAGCCTTTGCCCCACCAGACAGTGAGTTTTTCCTGGGCAGCCGCCTGGCCCGACGCAAGCAGCGCCAGAGTCATGCAGGCAGCCGTGGCCGTCAGTTTGAAATTCATTGGAGAGTCTCCTTCTTGGTTGATTGACAGGGTGAAATTTTGTCAGAGGTCAAGACAATTTCTATGCGGACTTACACGGATTCAAGCGATTATTCGGGGGACTAGGCGGCCTTCAGTCCCTGCGCCGGTTCGGTGACCTGCGGCAAACGGCGCCGGGAACCCAACACCATTTCAATGTCGGCGTGGGCACCGTCGATCAGCACATTGGTGGCCCGTTCGGCCCGGGCTGGGTTGCGGGCGATGACGGCATCAAGAATGGCGCGGTGCAGGTGCAAAGAACTGGCCGGGCCGTCTTTCTTGGCGGTCGACAACTCAAAACTGGTGCGCAACAAGGCGCTCAGGGCTTTGCTCATTTGGATCAGCATCCGGTTGTGCGAGGCTTGCAACAAGCCTTGATGGAAACGCAGGTCATAGGTGACGTAATCACCGCCCTGCGTGACAGCGCGTTTCATGCCGGCAAAGGCCGCTTCAATGCCGGCAATGTCATCCGGCGTGGCGCGCAGGGCGGCCATCTTGACGGCGGCGGGTTCCACCACACGTCGCAAATCCTGCAAGTCGCGCACAAAATCAGGCGTGAGACCGGCCTTGGACTGCCAGGCAATCACATCCGCATCAAACCAGTTCCATTGGTCCGACGACAACACGCGCGTGCCGACCTTGGGTCCGGTGTGGATCAAACCCTTGGCCACCAGCGACTTGACCGACTCACGCACCACCGTGCGGCTCACGCCCAACTCTTCGCACAGCAAAGGTTCGGGCGCAATGGAAGCGCCCACCGCATACCGCCCTGCGACGATGGCTTCGCCCAGAAAATCAACGGTGTTGCCGTGGACGTTTTTAATCACGGAATCAGGCAATGGGTGTGAGCAGCGGTTTGCCCGCGAAATGCGCCTGCAAATTGCCAAAGGCCAGGTCGGCCATGGCTTTGCGGGTCTGCCAGGTGGCGCTGGCAGCGTGCGGCGTCAGGGCCACGTTGTCCAACGCCCGCAAGGCCTCTGGCACATTGGGCTCGTCGGCGTAAACATCAAGGCCGGCGCCGGCAATCACGCCGGTTTGCAGGGCGTGGATCAAGGCATCCTGATCCACCACTGACCCGCGGGCCACGTTGATCAGGTAGCCCTTGGTTCCCAACGCGGCCAACACCTCGGCATTGATCAAGTGCCGGGTCGCGGCGCCGCCAGGCGTGATCACCATCAAAAAATCCACTTCCGCCGCCAGCAGGGCTGGGCTCGCGAAATAGGGATAGGCAATGTCACGGCGGGGGGTACGCGTGGTGTAGGCAATACGCATGCCAAAACCTTCAGCCCGGCGTGCGATGGCCAAGCCAATCCGGCCCAGGCCGACAATGCCCAAACGCGCGCCGCTCACCTTTCGAACCAGCGGAAATGGCCCGCTCGGCCATTTGCCGTCGCGCACGTACCGGTCGGCCTGCGGCAATTTGCGCGCTGCCATCAACATGAGGGAGATGCCCATGTCTGCCACGTCGTCATTCAGCACGTCGGGCGTGTTGGTCAGGGGGATGCCACGGGCCCGGATGGCCGCCACGTCGTAGCCGTCGTAACCCACGCCGAAAACGGAAATGACTTCGAGCGCAGGCAACTGCGCGATCAGGCTGGCGGGCACTTTGGATTCCCCGCCGCCCGACATGGCGCGGATGCGCGGCGCTATCGCGGCGAATGCGGCCGGGTCAGATTCATGGGTGCGGTCATGCACCGTGAAAGCGCCCTGCAAAGCCTCCATCAAAGGCGGCCATAATTTGGCGACGACCAACACGTCGGGCTTGGCAGGCGACTTGGCAGCAAGGTTTGACAAAATCATTTCCCCGTAGTTTTTAAGATTGCAATCCGGCGGCTATCGTATTACCATACTACGATTAGACCATAGTGGTAAACCCCAAAATTTCTTTCCAGTTGACATCCTCCAGTTAACATCTATTTGCGAGCATCGAATGAGCGACACCCCCAAAAAGCCAGCCACTGAACATGTCAGCCCCCACCCGTCACGGCCCACCGACGGGGCTCAGGCGGGCTTGGGGCGTCCCGGCGCTGCCTTGCGCAGCCAACAATGGTTCGGCCGACAAGACCGCGATGGTTTTGCCTACCGCAGCTGGGTCAAGGGCAAGGGCGTGCCGCACGACCAGTTTGATGGCCGCCCGGTCATTGGCATCTGCAACACCTTCAGTGAACTCACGCCCTGCAACAGCCATTTTCGGACGCTGGCCGAGCAGGTCAAGATTGGCGTTTACGAAGCCGGCGGTTTTCCGCTGGAGTTTCCAGTGATGTCTTTGGGCGAAACCCTGTTACGCCCCACCGCCATGTTGTACCGCAACCTGGCCAGCATGGACGTTGAAGAGTCCATTCGCGGCAACCCGGTCGATGGCGTGGTGCTGCTGATGGGCTGTGACAAGACGACGCCGTCATTGCTGATGGGGGCCTCCAGCGTGAACCTGCCGACCATTGGTGTCAGCGGCGGGCCGATGCTCAACGGCAAATGGCGCGGGCAAGAACTGGGCAGTGGCACCGGGGTGTGGAGCATGAGCGAGCAGGTGCGCGCCGGCACCCTGAAGCTGGCCGATTTTTTTGAGGCCGAAAGCTGCATGCACCGCAGCCACGGCCATTGCATGACCATGGGCACGGCCAGCACCATGGCCAGCATGGTCGAGGCCCTGGGCATTGGCCTGCCCGGCAACGCGGCCTACCCGGCGGTGGATGGCCGGCGCAATGTGCTGGCGCGCAACGCCGGGCGGCGCATTGTGGACATGGTGCACAAAGACCAAAAAATTTCAAGCATTCTCACCATCGAGGCTTTTGAAAACGCCATTCGCACCTTGGCGGCCATCGGCGGCTCGACCAATGCCGTGATCCACCTGATAGCGATTGCCGGGCGACTCGGTTTGAAGCTGACGATTGAAGACTTCGACCGCCTGGCCAGCGAACTGCCCTGCTTGGTCAATTTGCAGCCCTCGGGCGAGCATTTGATGGAAGACTTTTGCTACGCCGGCGGCCTGCCGGTGGTCATGAAAGAAATCCAGCATTTGCTGCACCGCGACATCATCACCGCCAGCGGCAAAACCGTCGGCGAAAACATCGCCGACGCGCAAAATTACGACCCCCGCGTGATCAAGAAATTTGATGCGCCGTTCAAGGACAAGGCCGGCATTGCCGTGTTACGCGGCAACCTGGCGCCGCGTGGCGCCGTCATCAAACCCAGCGCCGCCACGCCTGAACTGATGGTGCACACAGGCCGCGCCGTGGTGTTCGAGAACATTGAAGACTTCCACACCCGCATCGACGATGAGACCCTGGACGTGGACGAGCACTGCGTCCTGGTGCTCAAGAACTGCGGCCCCAAGGGTTACCCTGGCATGGCCGAGGTGGGCAACATGCCGCTGCCGCCCAAAGTGCTGCGCAAGGGCATCACCGACATGGTGCGCATCAGCGACGCCCGCATGAGCGGCACGGCGTATGGCACGGTGGTGTTACACACCGCACCCGAGGCGTCGGCGGGTGGCCCGCTGGCCGTGGTGCAAAACGGCGACATGATCGAACTCAATGTGCCCCTGCGCAAGCTGCATCTGCACATCAGCGACGAAGAACTGGCGCGGCGCCTGGCGACCTGGACCGCGCCTGCGCCACCCATGGCGTCGGGCTACTGGAAGCTTTACGTCGACCATGTGCTGCAAGCCGACCAAGGTGTTGACCTCGACTTTCTGGTCGGCATGCGCGGCTCGGCCGTGCCCAGGGACAACCATTAAATTCTGCGCAGCAAAATCAATTGGGGTCAGATTCCAATTTATTTTCTGCCATGTGACCGGTTGATTCAGACGCCTCACCGCATCCGCCATGGACAAGAAATTTGACGTCGTTGCCCTGGGCGAAGCCATGCTGGAGTTCAACCAGACCACACCCGGCCAGCCGCTTTACCGCCAGGGCTTTGGCGGTGACACCAGCAATGCCGCCATTGCCGCCGCCCGCGCTGGTGCCCAAAGCGCCTACCTGACGCGCGTCGGTGCCGACGCCTTTGGCGACGCCTTGCTGAACCTCTGGCACGCAGAAGGCGTTGACTCACGATCCGTGCAGCGCGATGCCCACGCAGCCACCGCCATTTACTTTGTTACCCATGGCCGTTATGGCCACGAGTTCAGCTACATGCGTGCAGGCTCGGCCGCCAGCCGCATGACACCGCACTGGCTTGACCAAACCCCGACGCACCCCACGGGCGACGGCACAAGCCCCGCAGAGGCCATAGCCGCTGCCCACATCCTTCACCTGTCCGCCATCACGCTGGCCATTTCGCCAGAGGCCTGCGACACCGGATTCGCTGCCATGGCCCTGGCGCGCGCTGCCGGCACCAAGGTCTCGTTTGACTCAAACCTGCGCCTGAAGCTGTGGCCGCTGGCCCGTGCCCAAGCCTGCATCGCCAAAGCAGTGGCCTTGTGCGATATTTTTCTGCCCAGCCTGGACGATATGGTCGCGCTCACGGGCCTCGCAGAGCCCGACAAAATTGTCGACTGGGGCCATGCCCAAGGTGCCCGCTCTGTCGTGCTCAAAATGGGCTCTGACGGGGCCCTGGTCAGTGACGGCACACAGCGCCGCCGCATTGCCGCGCTGCGGGTAGAGCAGGTCGATGCCACGGGCGCCGGCGATTGTTTTGGCGGCAACCTGCTGGCTCGGCTGGCCTTGGGCGACGACGTGTTCACCGCGTCGATTTACGCCAACGCCGCCGCCGCGCTGGCCGTGCAGGGCTTTGGTGCGGTCGAGCCTCTGCCCAGGCCTGATGCGGTTTACGCGGCCTTGTGAAGTCCAGCGCCATGGCTTCCAACACGCCACCTTCAGCCCACCCCCGAACCGCCCTGATTGCGGTGGACTGGGGCACCAGTGCCCTACGAGGGGCACGCCTTGACGCCGACGGCCGTGTGCTTGAAGAACGCGCGTCAGCGCAAGGGATTTTGACCGTGCCGCCCGACCAATTTGCTACTGTATTTGAAGCAAACTATGGAGACTGGATAGGGACATACGGCACAATTTCTCTCATATCAGGCATGGCAGGCAGCCAACAGGGCTGGGTCCAGACCCCCTACTGCCCCTGCCCCGCAGGTTTTGATGAAGTCGCCGCGCAGCTGCGCTGGATCGACGCAAAAACACAGCGCCCGCGCATCGCCATCGTGCCGGGTTTGAGTTGCGAACACCCCCACGCGCCCGATGTCATGCGCGGCGAAGAGGTGCAGATTTTCGGCGCCATGCAACTGACCGGATTACGCGACGGCCTGTTCGTATTGCCCGGCACCCACAGCAAATGGGCCCAGGTGCAAGGCGGTCGCGTCACGGGTTTCAAAACCTACATGACCGGGGAGTTTTACGCGCTCCTGAGCCAGCATTCCATCCTGGCCAAAACCCTGGGTGCAGACGGCGCTTTTGACGCGGCGGCGTTTTGCCAGGGCGTCGATGTGGCCTTGCAAGGCGCAGGGCTGCTGCACACCGCCTTCAGCGCCCGCAGCTTGGCACTGTTTTCACGCCTGGGTGCGACCCCGCTGGCGAGTTATTTGTCTGGCCTGGTGATTGGGGAAGAGTTGCGCTCGCAGCAGCCCCAGGCCAGCCAGACGCTGATCTTGATTGGCTCTGACGCGCTGACTTCACGCTACGCCATGGCGTTGGCACGGCGGGGTGTTGCCAGCCAGCGCCTCGGGTCCGAGTCCACCTGGGCCGGACTGCACGCCTTGGCGCAGACGCTGCAACGCTAAGGCACCCACAAACGCGATTAATCCTTTTGACCTGCCTCCATCCGGCCATGACTTCTCTGAAAAAATTCAACACCGCCTTCGAACAGCTTCCCCTGCTTGCCATCCTGCGCGGGCTGACACCCGCCGAAGCACCGGCCATGGGCCAGGCCTTGCACCGCGCCGGCTTCAGGCTGCTTGAAGTGCCGCTGAACTCGCCCGACCCACTGCAAAGCATCGCCGCCCTCAGGGCGCAGTGTCCCGACGCCGTCGTTGGCGCGGGCACGGTGCTGACCCTCGAACAGGTGCGCCAGGTGCATGCGGCAGGCGGCCAGATGGTGATCTCGCCCAACTTCAACCCGGCCGTGGTGCAAGAAACCCTGCGCCTGGGGATGGTCAGCCTGCCTGGCATCCTGACGCCAACCGAGGCCTTTGCCGCGCTGGCCGCTGGCGCCCACGCCTTGAAGATGTTCCCGGCCGAGCTCGCCTCGCCCGCCGTCGTCAAAGCCCTGTTGGCAGTGTTGCCCACCGGCACCCGCATCGTGCCGGTGGGCGGCATCAGCGCCAGCAATATGGCAGCATGGCGCGCGGCCGGTGCCAGCGGTTTTGGCATCGGGTCCAGCCTCTACAAGCCCGGCAAGTCCGCCCCTGAAGTTGAAAGAGATGCTTCTAATTTTGTAGCTAACTATTCAGCATTTACGGGAACTTGAGGCAGTTTTACCTCTGACATCGGCAAAAATGACAATGCCATCCCAGTCAGCCGTCCATTTTGGACACCAGGGCCGCGTGGTCATCGTCACCGGTGGCGCACAAGGCATTGGCGAGGCCTGCGTGCGCCGGTTCGCGCGCGAAGGCGCCAAGCTACTGGTGCTCGACGTGGCGGACGCCAGGGGTGCGGCGCTGGCGGCTGAACTGAATGCCCAGACGGGTTCAACCGGCAGCGCCCAGTATTTGCATTGCGATGTTGGCGACAAGGCGCAGGTCGATGCCGCCGTGGCCGCCACGCTGCACGCCCATGGCCGCATTGACGTGCTGGTCAACAACGCGGGCATCTTCAAGGCGGCCGATTTTCTGGACGTGACAGAGCAAGACTTTGATGCCGTATTGCGGGTCAACCTCAAGGGTTCGTTTTTGATGGGGCAGGCGGTGGCACGGGCGATGGCCAAGGCGGATCGAGGCAAAGAATCGTCAACTCCCGCCTCGCGCGGCGTGATCGTCAACATGAGTTCCGTCAACGGCGTGCTGGCGATCCCCAGCATCGCCAGTTACAACGTCAGCAAAGGCGGCATCAACCAACTCACGCGGGTGATGGCGCTGGCGCTGGCCGACAAGGGCATTCGGGTCAACGCAGTGGCACCCGGCACCATTGCCACAGAACTCGCCGCCCAAGCGGTGCTCACCAGCGACGAGGCCAAAGCCAGAATCATGAGCCGCACGCCAATGCGGCGCCTGGGCGAGCCCCGCGAGATTGCCGACGTGGTGGCCTGGCTGGCCAGCGACGCGGCAAGTTATGTCACGGGCGAAATTGTCACGGTGGATGGCGGGCGCATGACGCTGAATTACACGGTGCCCCTATGACACGGGTGTGACACGGGTTTGACACGGGTTTGACACGGGTTTGACGCGGGTTTGACGCGGGTGTGAAGCGGGTTTGACGCGAATCCGGCCTGGGCCATCGGCGGCACGGATTCCTGATTCAAGTGAGAATCGAGCCCCTGCCTTGTCTATTTTCCACCTGAACAAAATTCCCCCCATGGCCAAACTCTCTTCCTTCCCCATCACCCAAAAATGGCCGGCCCAGCATCCGGACCGCATCCAGCTGTATTCGCTGCCCACGCCCAACGGCGTCAAGGTGTCGATCATGCTCGAAGAGGTCAAGCTGCCCTACGAGGCGCATCTGGTCAGTTTTGAGAAGAACGACCAGATGTCGCCCGAATTCATTTCGCTCAGCGCCAACAACAAGATTCCGGCCATCCTGGACCCGAACGGCCCCAACGGCAAGCCGCTGGCGCTGTTTGAATCGGGCGCGATTCTGGTCTACCTGGCCGCCAAATCGGGGCGCCTGATGCCCAATGGCACGGCCGGCAAATACGAGGCACTTCAGTGGGTCATGTTCCAGATGGGCGGCATCGGCCCGATGTTTGGCCAGTTGGGCTTTTTCCACAAATTTGCCGGCAAGGACTTTGAAGACAAACGTCCGCGCGACCGTTACGTGGCCGAGTCAAAACGCCTGCTGGGTGTGCTCGACAAGCGCCTGGCCGACCAGGCCTGGATCATGGGCAAAAACTACTCCATCGCCGACATCGCTACCTTCCCGTGGGTGCGCAACCTGGTCGGGTTTTACGGCGCGGGCGAGCTGGTTGAGTTCGACAGCTTCCCGCACGTCAAACGCGCCCTGGACGCATTTGTGGCCCGGCCTGCGGTGGTGCGGGGCTTGAACATTCCGAAACGGGGCTGAGCCTTGGGCCAAACTCTCATCATTGCGCCGGGTCGCGGTGTGCCCAGCGGATTTTGTCGATCTCTGCCAAAACTTCTGCTGACAAGGTGGTGCCCCAGGCGTCCAGGTCTTCATCCAACTGGGCCACGCTGGTGACGCCAATGATGGTGCTGGCCACGTGCCAGCGCGTGTAACAAAAGGCCAGCGCCATTTGGGTGGGCGTGAGGCCGTTGGCGCGGGCCAGGGCGTTGTACAGGCGTGCCGCGGCCAGCGATTCGACCCGACCCCAGCGCTGCTTGCGCACCGTTTCAAACTTGGCGATGCGGCCTTGCGCGGGCGCATTGGGGCCCTCGGTGCCGGACACATCGTACTTGCCGGTCAACAAGCCAAAACCCAGGGGTGAATAGGGAATGGACGACACACCCAGGCGGTGCAGGGTTTCGTCCAGGCCATTTTCAAAAGTGCGGTTGACCAGGCAATACGGATTTTGCACGGTGGCGATGCGCGCAAGGCCGTGTTGTTCGGCCAGGCGCACGAATTCATGCACGCCGTAAGGCGTCTCGTTCGACAGGCCAATGGCGCGGATTTTGCCGGCTTTGACCAGGCCATCCAGCGCCTGCAGCTGAGCCAGAATTGGCGTCACCGGCATGTCTTTGGCCGGGTCAAAATACACCGCGCCGAAAGATGGCACATGGCGCACCGGCCAATGGATCTGGTACAGGTCAATCACGTCGGTTTGCAAGCGCTTTAAAGACGCATGACAGGAATCCACAATGTCCTGCTGCGTGACGTGCGCACTGCCGTTGCGCAGCCAGTTCATGCCCCGCGCGGGGCCGGCCAGCTTGCTCGCCAGCACCAGTTTCTGCCGCGCGCCAGGGCGCTTGCTGAACCAGTTGCCGATGATGGTTTCAGTCGCACCATAGGTCTCGGCGCGGGATGGCACCGAGTACATCTCGGCCGTGTCGATGAAGTTGATGCCGCGCTCCAGGGCGCGGTCCAGAATGCTGAACGTGGTGGCTTCATCCACCTGCTCACCAAAGGTCATGGTGCCCAGGCAAATGGGGGTGACGTGCAGATCGCTCTGCCCAAGTTGGACGTGGTTCATAGGGAGTTGGTTTGATTTTGGGGAAACGAGCGTTTTGAAGGCCGCCAAGTTTACGGTGCTGCCGCAATTTGCGCTTTGTCGCCGGGCAACTGGGCACGTGCCTCCTCCTGCAGGCGCAATACGCGGCGCTGCACCTTGCCGGTGGTCGTCATGGGCAGCGCGTCGACAAACTCGATCTCTTTGGGGTATTCGTAAGGTGCCAGCTTGCCTTTGACATGGTTTTGCAGCTCTCGCGCCAATTTTACATCAAAGTCGCCGGAGGTCCCCGTCAGTAATGCACGTCTAGCTATCACTTCAGGAGTAAGCACCACGTAGGCTTTGACCACCGCACCGCGTTGGGCGTCGGGTTTTGGCACCACGGCCGCGTTGGCCACTGCCGGGTGTTTGACCAGGCAGTTCTCCACCTCGCCGGGGCCAATGCGGTAACCCGCCGCCTTGAACATGTCGTCCGCACGGCCCTGGTACCACAGGTAGCCATCCCGGTCGCGCGTGGCCAGGTCGCCGGTGCGGCACCAGTCACCGGTGAATTTGCTCTGGGTCGCTGCGTCGTTTTTCCAGTAGCCCAAAAAGAACACCGGGTCCGGG
This sequence comes from Burkholderiales bacterium, assembly GCA_025360385.1. Classification (GTDB taxonomy): domain Bacteria; phylum Pseudomonadota; class Gammaproteobacteria; order Burkholderiales; family Burkholderiaceae_C; genus JANYCG01. The sequence goes on from JANYCG010000328.1 coordinate 23,899, forward strand.
TGGCCATACACGTCAAAGCGGTTGACCGCCACATCGCCCGGCACACCCACGGCGCATTCACGGCCATCTTCATCGATAACCCGAACCTGGTGGCCAGGGTAAGGCTTGCCCATGCTGCCGGGCCGGGCCGGCCATCCGATGGCCGCGCAATTTTTCGACAGGCCGCCCTTAGAAAAATTAGCCCCCTTGGGGGGCAGCGATCCACGCGAAGCGGTGAGCGTGGGGGCCATAGTGCAGTTTCCGACGATGTAATTGATCTCGGTCTGGCCGAACATCTCGTTGACCTGGAGGCCAAGCTGGCTTTGGCAGTAGCCAAACACCGCGTCACCCACCGCCTCGCCTGCGCTCATGATGGCTTGCAGCTTCAGCTTGAACTGCCGACGCACGGCCCCAGGCCGCGTGGCAGGAAAGGCCTTCATCATGGCCTTCAGCGCCGTGGGGAACAAAAAGCTGTGGGTCACGCCATGGTCGCGCATCAGCTCAAACGCGGTGCGGGGGTCAAACCGGCCTGAATACGCGACGATGGGGCGGCCAAAATACAAAGTTGGCAACAAGGCGTCCATCAGGCCGCCGGTCCAGGTCCAGTCCGCGGGCGACCAAAAAACGGCTGCCGTCGACGCATTGGAAGCGCCGTCAAAACCAAACCAGTTCTGGCTGGCGACAAAGCCGCTCAAATTGCCAATCAGCGCGCGGTGCGCCAGCAAGGCGCCCTTGGGCGGGCCGGTCGTGCCGCTGGTGTAGATCAACACAGCGGCTTCATCGGCCAGCGTGTCGGCCGGGGCAAATTGATCAGAACATTGCGCCAGGCCTGCGGCGTCGTCCAGGTCAGCACCCGCCTGTGCACCGACCGACACCACACGGCGCAAATGCGGACACTGCGCCCTCAGCTGTCGCAGCTTCTCCAATGCGCCCGCCTCGGCAATCGCCACCACCGCCTCGCTGTTGTGCAGACGGAATTCCAGCGCGTCTGGCCCGAACAACATGGACAGCGGCATGGCCACCGCACCCATTTGCAACACGGCGACATAGGCCACCGCTGTTTCAAAACTTTGCGCCATCACAATCGCCACACGGTCGCCGCGTTGCACACCCAAACCCACCAGCAGATTGGACAGGCGGTTGGCCTGGCCCTGCAACTGGCCAAAGCTGTGGCCGACTGAATAACTGCCGTCAAACCGCTGGATCTGGCCCGCAGCCGGACTCGATGCATCAAATGTGTCGCAAGTCCCTATGGAATGGTCGTAGACAGCTATATTGTTTGTAGTAACCGGGTTGGCCGCCCAACGCCGGCAACAGACGTCGGCCATGTTGAAGCGGGTCGGCACCTGCCATTCAAACCGGCGGTGCAGGTGCGCATGGGCATCGGCAACCGCAGCCGCGCGGCCTTTGTCCCTGTTTTGACTGACTGCCATGGCATGAATTCCTTATGATGGGTGAAATGTACCAAGCCCAAAGAATCTCGCGCAGCGAGTTTGTCCCCATCCGCAATTTGAACTACCACGTGCGTGTCTGGGGCGAGCCCCAGGCAGACCGCGCCCCACTCGTGCTGGTGCACGGCTGGATGGACGTGGCTGCCAGTTACCAGTTTTTGGTGGATGCCTTCACCGAGGCGTTCACACAGGCCAAAGCGGGTGCGCGCCACATCATTGCCCCAGACTGGCGCGGTTTTGGCCTGACCACGGCGGCCCCGGTGGATAACTATTGGTTGGCCGATTACATGGCCGACCTGGACTTTTTGCTGGACCACTATTCACCCGGCAAACCGGTGGACCTGGTTGGCCACAGCCTGGGTGGCAACGTGGTGATGCAATACGCGGGGGTTCGCCCGGCACGTATTCGCCGCCTGGTCAACCTCGAAGGTTTTGGCATGCCCGTGGGCAAAGCTTCACAAGCGCCCAAACGCCTGGCCAAATGGATGGACGAACTCAAAACCCTGAACCAGGGCGGCATGTCGCTTAAAACCTATACCAGCGCTGACGGTGTGGCCCAGCGCCTGATGAAGACCAACCCCCGCCTGGCCCGTGATGGCGCAGGCCGTGGCCGGGCCGCTTGGTTGTCCCACCATTGGGCCGTGCAAAAGGAAGCGCCCGACGGCCAGGGCCCGTGGGAGATTCTGGGAGATGTGGCGCACAAAATTTCAGGCCCCAACGTGTCGCATGTCGATGAAGTGCTGGCGCTGTACGCGGCCATCACCGCCCCCACCTTGTTTGTGGGCGCGACCGACGACTCCATCGCCGGCTGGCACGGCAGCCGCTTCACGCTGGCCGAGTTCCATGAACGGCTCAAATCGGTGCCGCAGGTCACCGCCGTGGTGATCCCCGATTCCGGCCACATGCTGCACCATGACCAGCCACAGGCCCTGGCCAAATTAATTGAGGACTTTTTGGCCTGACGGATTTGCGCGGCCTTTACAGGGTCTCTGCCCTGCCTTTGCAAAAGCGCAGCAAAGCCAACCGATCTTCCACAGGCCCCCAAGCGCAAGAGGGTGCCCAAGGCGGATGCGGGAGGTCAAAGAAGGAGAGGCGCCCTGTGCCTTGGCAAGGTGAAAAATCGGCCCCCGCCTCGGGTGACACGCACGCATCCGCCTTGGGCGCCCTCTTGCGCGGGCGACCCAATGAAAACACCAACACCGCGCCAGGTGTCGCCCCCTATAGGCCACAAACTAAAATAAGGGATTAGCCAACGCCCGGCACTTGCTGGCCACCCTTTTTGAAAGCTTCCCATGGACATCGAACACATCAACCAAATCGGCACCCAACTGGCAGACCTGAGCGCCCGCACACACGAGTTACGGGGGTATCTTTGACTACGCTGCCAAAGCCGAACGCCTGAGAACCGTCAACGCCTCGCTGGAGGACCCCACGGTCTGGAACGACAGCAAAAAAGCCCAAGACCTTGGGCGCGAGAAAAAGGCGCTGGACGGCGTGGTGGGCACGCTGGACACGCTGACCAGCGAGTTGGCCGACAACACCGAGCTGTACGACATGTCCAAGTCCGAGGGCGACTTTGGCGGCTTGCAGACCATCGAAGCCGACACCGCCAAACTGGCCACGACGATTGAACAGCTGGAGTTCCGCCGCATGTTCAACAACCCGGCCGATCCGCTGAACGCGTTTCTGGACATCCAGGCCGGCGCAGGTGGCACCGAGGCCTGCGACTGGGCCAGCATGTTGCTGCGCCAGTACATCCGTTACGCCGAGCGCAAAGGCTTCAGCGCCTCGATTGAAGACGAATCCCCCGGCGACACAGCCGGCATCAAGGGCGCGACCATCAAGGTCGAGGGCGAATACGCTTTTGGCCTGCTGCGCACCGAGACCGGTGTACACCGCCTGGTGCGCAAGTCGCCCTTCGACTCCTCTGGCGGCCGCCACACCAGTTTTGCCAGTGTGTTTGTTTACCCGGAAATCGACGACTCGATCGAAATCGACATCAACCCCAGCGACGTGCGAACCGACACCTTCCGCGCCAGCGGCGCAGGCGGCCAGCACATCAACAAAACCGATTCGGCCGTGCGCCTGACCCATTTGCCCACCGGCATCGTGGTGCAATGCCAAGACGGTCGCAGCCAGCACAGCAACCGGGACGTCGCCTGGAAGCGCCTGCGCTCCCGCCTGTATGACCACGAGTTGCGCATTCAAAAAGAAGCCCAACAAAAACTCGAAGACACCAAGACCGACGTCGGCTGGGGCCACCAAATCCGAAGCTACGTGCTGGACAACAGCCGCATCAAAGACCTGCGCACCCATGTCGAGGTGTCGGCCACCCAGAAGGTGCTCGACGGCGACCTGGACGTGTTCATTGAGGCATCGCTGAAGCAGGGCGTGTAAGCGGCCTACTTGCCAACGGGAAAACGACTATGCACCTCAAAAGTCTCAAAGTTCAACACTACAAAAGCTTGGACGACGTGTCGGTGGAGTTCGCCCCCGATGTAACGGTGGTGGTCGGCCCCAATGGCGTGGGAAAAAGCAATTTCGTGGATGTGCTGCGGTTTTTACGGGATGCAGTGACGGATAACTTGGCGCACGCGGTAACCAAGCGAGAAGGCATTGGTCGGCTTCTGCAAAGCTACAAAACGAAACCCTACAAAATTGGTTTTCAGCTGGAACTGGTCGCTGCAGAAAGTGAGTCAAAATTCGATGCGGCCAGTTACTCCTTGCAATTGAAATCAGTCGGCAGCAGCGGTTATGCAATCGAAAATGAAAAGATCGAGGTTATTTCTGATGAACTTGGTTTTGACTTGCAAACAGGAAGACTCCGAGTCGTTAGAGATTCACGTGGTGCGGTAGTTATCAGCATTAAATCGCTTGGCGGCGAAGCGGGAGACTACATTTTTTCTCAGGCACCTGACGAACTAGCGGTGACCTCGAAACACTTTGGCGCACAGACACGCGCCTTGAGTGAAAAAGTTCCACAGCACATTGCAGGCTGGAACTATTGCACGATCTACCCCAATACGCTCAAGAAGCCTGCATTGCCTGACCAAGACTCCCGGCTCATGGAATCTGGTGACAACTGGGCCTCGGTCATTAAAGCACTCAAACGCTCGGCTAAAGGCCGCGAAGCTTTAGAGCGTATTTACGAGGCGATGCGTGCAGTTTTGCCTACGTTTGAAGAGGTGAACATTCAAACCGTGGGCAGCTACCTCGTCCCGCTGTTCAAATTCCGCGATGAAGGTGAAGGTCCTTTGACAAGTTTTGACCCCGTGCAGCTATCTGACGGTACGTTGCGCTTGTTTGGCATCCTATTGGCGGCCTATCAAATGCCACGCCCAAAGCTTTTGGTGATCGAAGAGCCCGAACAAACTATCTACCCCGGTGCACTGGCTGTCTTAGCTGATGTGTTCAAGGAAATTGGCCGTAGCACCCAAGTGCTGATCACGACCCATAGTCCCCACTTAGTCCAATTTTTCGAGCCTTCGCAAATTCGTGTCGCCGTTATGCACAACGGAATGACGCAGATCCGGCCCATTCATCCACACCAAATGGAAGCGGTGAATGAGGGTCTGCTTAGTTTGGAGGAATTCATGATGACTGAAGGCCTGCGCCCGGATGACGCTCCGGACCAGTCCGCATGAGCAAACTTCACCTGATCGTTGAGGGTGAAGGCGATGCGTCAGCGATGCCTGTTTTGGTTCGTAAAATTCTGAATGCGAACGCGCTTGACCATATTCAAATCACCCGCCCGCAAATTAGCGGAGACCTGCGTAAAGTATTCAAACGCTTGGGCGACTTTATGGGTTACGGATTGAAAAATGAATGCCCCATATTGTGGGTGCTGGACTGTGATGACAACATTGGCGGTGTTGTCGGTTGTCCGGTTCGTCATGTAGAAAATCTTCGGTTGGCGATGCAAGAACAAGGTATCCACCAAACTCAGTCGGTTGAATTCGCATTTTTTACCAAAGAGTTTGAATCACTTTTTTTGGCAGAAGAACTTGCATTGAGAGACTTTTATCGCTTACCAGAGGCGCTCGGCATTGATGGAGATGCTCGAAATCGAAGAGACGCCAAAGGAGAAATCAGTAAATTGCTGGGCAAAAGTAGAGGTTACAAAGAAACTATTGACCAAGCCAAAATCGCGGCACGACTGGACTTAAACGTTTGCAGAAAAGTTTCGCGCGACTATCGACATTTTGAAGATGCGTTGCTGCGTCTTTGCACCAGCAAATGAAAACTCACCCGCCTGTAGAAGCCCTGATCTTCGACATGGACGGCGCCATGATCGACTCCATGCCTTATCACGCGAAGAGCTGGATCATCTTCACGCAGCGCCATGGCCTGCAGATTGACGTGGCGGATCTGCTGGCCCGCACCACCGGGCGCACGGGGGCGGAATGCATGCGGGAGCTGTTCCAGCGCGAGGTGCCGCGGGACGAGGCGCTGGCCCTGATCCATGAAAAAGAAACCATCTACCGCGAACTTTTTGCGCCGGTGTTTGCCGAGGTGGCGGGCTTCAAGGCTTTTGCGGAACAGGCCGGCGCCCTGGGCCTGAAGATTGGCGTGGGCACGGCCGGCGACAAACACAATATTGCGTTTGCCATGGCCAACTTGCAGATGAAACAGGCGCCGATGGCCATTGTGGGGGGTGATGAAGGCCTGCCCGGCAAACCTGAACCCGCTATATTTATAGAAGCTGCAAGACGAATGAATACGGGGACTTCAAGCAGTATTGTGTTTGAAGATGCACCTTTTGGCATTGAGGCGGCGCGCCGCGCTGGCATGCGGGCGGTGGCCATCTGCACGTCGCACAGCGCCCACCAACTCACAGGCCCGCATGTGTTGGCCCAAGTGCGCAACTACCACGAGCTGATGGAATCAAAATTTTTGCAAAACCTGCCACTTGGGAGAAATGAATGATGAAGATGCGTGATGGACAGGGCCAGGCAGTCGTCACCCGGCGCGAGGCCTACGCCGTGCCGGATTTTTTGATTGACACGGTGGACTTGACGTTTGACCTGGACCCGGCCAAAACCCGCGTGTTGAACAAAATGCGCCTGCGCCGCAATCCGGCCGCACAACCGACACCTGACTTGGCGCCAGCGTCTGACGGCACCGTGAATGAGAACAATGATTTCGCGCCAGCGCTCAGACTCGACGGCGAAGACCTCAACCTGGCGCGGGTGTTGGTGAATGGCCAGGGCACCTCGTTCAAAATGGACGGCGGCCAGTTGGTGCTGGAGAACTTGCCTGAAGGCACCGAGCCATTTGATCTCGAAATCTTCACCACCTGCCAGCCCGCCAAGAACACCAAGTTGATGGGCCTGTACGTCAGCAACGAGTCCTTCTTCACCCAGTGCGAGGCTGAAGGCTTCCGGCGCATCACCTACTTTCTGGACCGCCCGGACGTGATGGCCAGCTACACCGTCACCCTGCGCGCCGACCGGGCCAACTACCCGGTGCTGCTGTCCAACGGCAACCTGGTCGAACACGGTGCGCTGGCCGACGGCCCCAACGGCGCCCGGCATTTTGCCAAGTGGGAGGACCCGCACAAAAAGCCGTCTTACCTGTTTGCGCTGGTGGCCGGGCAACTGGTGTGCCGCGAGCAACGCATCCGCTCCCGCGCTGGCAAAGACCACCTGTTGCAAGTCTACGTGCGCCCCGGCGACCTGGACAAAACCGAACACGCCATGAACTCCCTGATGGCCAGCGTGGCCTGGGACGAAGCGCGTTTTGGCCTGTCGCTGGACCTGGAACGCTTCATGGTCGTCGCCACCAGCGACTTCAACATGGGCGCGATGGAAAACAAAGGCCTGAACATCTTCAACACCAAGTACGTGCTGGCCACGCAGGCCACGGCGACGGATGTTGATTTCTCCAACATCGAAAGCGTGGTCGGGCACGAGTATTTCCACAACTGGACGGGCAACCGCATCACCTGCCGCGACTGGTTCCAGCTGAGTTTGAAAGAAGGCCTGACGGTGTTTCGCGACCAGGAGTTCTCGCAAGACCTGTGCGCCCAGGCGTCGGCCCGCGCGGTCAAGCGCATTGAAGACGTGCGGGTCTTGCGCACCGCCCAGTTCTCCGAAGACGCCGGCCCCATGGCCCACCCGGTGCGGCCCGACAGCTACGTGGAAATCAACAACTTCTACACCGTCACCATTTACGAAAAAGGCGCCGAGGTGGTGCGCATGATGCAGGCCCTGGTGGCCCACAGCGGACCCGACCTCGCCGCGAGTGACTCCACTGCAAGTGACCCCACTGCAAGCGACCCCACCGCAAGCGACCCCACTAAAGGCGACCCCCATGGCCGCGCCGGATTCGCCAGGGGCATGTCGCTCTATTTTGAGCGCCACGACGGCCAGGCCGTGACCTGTGATGACTTTGCGCAGGCCATTGCAGACGCCAACCCGGCGTCGGCGCTGGCGCAGCACCTGCCTCAGTTCAAACGCTGGTACAGCCAGGCCGGCACCCCGCGCCTTGCGGCCAGCGGCGTGTTTGACCCGGTGCAACGCAGCTACGCGCTCACGCTGACCCAGTCGTGTGCGCCCTCGTTCGGGCAAGCCACCAAAGCCCCCTTCGTCATTCCGGTGGCTCTGGGCCTACTGGGTGCAGACGGCCGGGCGATCGCTTTGCAGCGGGTCCATCGTGCAGCGCCGCAAGCGCCGTCATCCGGCGCGTCATCCGGCGCGTCATCGGATCCATCCCACGCCACATCCCAAGTGCTGGTGTTGACCGAGGCCAGCCAGACGTTTGTCTTTGGCAACATCGACGAAGCGCCCGTGCCCTCCATCCTGCGCGGCTTCTCGGCGCCGGTGATTTTGGCGTTTGACTACAGCGACGCGCAGCTTCTGCTGCTGCTGGCCAACGACCCGGACCCATTCAACCGCTGGGAAGCGGGCCAGCGCCTGTTGCTGGGCGTTGCTATTAATACAATATCTAACTATTCAGCATTGACGGGGACTTCAACCATAGATGATGCCTTGATCGAAGCCCTGAGGGCAATTTTGCGCCATCCGGAGCTGGACGCCGCTTTCAAGGAACTGGTGCTGAGCTTGCCGTCCGAAACCTACATCGCCGAGCAGTTGGCGGTGGCGGACCCGCAGCGCGTCCATGCTGTGCGTGAGGCCATGCGCATGCAACTGGCCCAGGCCCTGCACGCCGATTGGGAATGGGCCTATGCCATGCACCAGGACAATGGTGCCTATTCGCCTGACCCGGTCTCGTCGGGGCGGCGCGCACTGGCGGCCCTGGCGCTGGCGCAGCTTTGCCTGGCCGCCCGCTCGGGGTCGACAAGCTCGGCAGACTCAGCGCAGTCCCCTTGGCCCGGCAAAACCTACCAGCGCTTCAAAGACGCCGGCAACATGACGGATCGTTTTGGTGCCCTGTCCGCCCTGGTCAACAGCGGCCACGCGCTGGCCGCCCCGGCACTGGCGCAGTTCCACGCGATGTTCAAAGACGATGCCCTGGTTCTGGACAAATGGTTTGCGCTGCAAGCCGGCGCCTGCGACCGCAACGGCGAGGTCTTGCCCACGGTGCGGCAGTTGATGGCCCACCCCGACTTCAACCTGCACAACCCGAACCGGGCGCGCAGCCTGGTCTTCAGCTATTGCAGCAATAACCCGGGGGCCTTCCACCGGGGGGACGCGGCGGGTTATGTGTTCTGGAGCGAACGCGTGATGGAGCTGGACGGCCTTAACCCCCAGGTGGCCGCGCGTCTGGCCCGCGCCCTGGACCGCTGGAGCCGCCTGGCCGAACCCTATCGCAGCGCCGCCCGCGAGGCGATTGCCCGAGTCGCCGCAAAACCCGATTTGAGCAACGATGTGCGCGAGGTGGTCAGCCGGGCGCTGGCCTGACCTTGACGCATTGCGCCCGTCAACCCCAGCCACTTCCTGCCACCCCCTGAATCCACCCGCCAACATTCACACCCAGGAGACTTGACACCATGGCCAAGAAAAACGCTTTTTACGCCCAGTCGGGCGGAGTCACCGCCGTCATCAACGCTTCGGCCTGCGGCGTGATCGAAACCGCGCGCGCCAACGCGGCCACCATGGGCAAGGTTTACGCGGGCCGCAACGGCATCATCGGGGCCTTGACGGAAGACCTGATCGACACCAGCAAAGAATCAGCCGCCGCCGTCGCCTTGCTGCGTTACACGCCCGCCGGTGCCTTCGGCTCCTGCCGCTTCAAGCTGAAGTCGCTGGATGCCAACCGGCGCGAATACGAGCGCCTGATCGCGGTGTTCAAGGCCCACAACATCGGCTATTTTTTCTACAACGGCGGCGGCGACTCGGCCGACACCTGCTTCAAGGTCAGCCAGCTGTCCAACAGCATGGGTTATCCCTTGCAGGCCATCCATGTGCCCAAAACGGTGGACAACGACCTGCCCATCACCGACTGCTGTCCCGGTTTTGGATCGGTCGCCAAATACGTGGCCGTGTCGGCGCTGGAGGCCTCATTTGACGTGCGCTCCATGGCCCGCACGTCCACCAAAGTGTTTGTGCTGGAGGTCATGGGCCGCCACGCCGGCTGGATCGCTGCAGCCGGTGGGCTGATCGAATCCCACGGCATCCCGGTGGTGGTGCTGTTCCCTGAAATCGAGTTTGACGAAGGCAAATTCATCCAACGTGTCGACACCCTGGTCAAATCCCACGGCTACTGCACCGTGGTGGTGTCCGAGGGCTGCCACTACCCCGACGGCAAATTTCTCGCCGAGCAGGGCACGCGCGACGCATTTGGGCACGCCCAGTTGGGCGGCGCGGCGCCGGTGGTGGCGAATATGGTCAAGCAGGCGCTGGGCCACAAGTTCCATTGGGCGGTGGCCGACTACCTGCAGCGCTCGGCCCGGCACATCGCCGCCAAAACCGACGTGAAGCAGGCCTACGAACTGGGCAAAAAGGCGGTGCAACTGGCGCTCAAGGGCCATAACGCCGTCATGCCGACCATTGACCGCATCAGCGACAGCCCTTATCGCTACAAAATTGGCTCAGCCCCTCTGTCCCAGGTTGCCAATGTCGAAAAATTCATGCCGCGCAACTTCATCACCCCCGACGGCTTTGGCATCACCCCGCTTTGCCGGCGTTACCTCGCGCCGCTGATCCAGGGAGAGGACTACCCCAAATACAAAGACGGCCTGCCGGTGTACGCCACCCTGAAGAATTTGCCAGTGGCCAAAAAGCTGCCTGCTTTTGAGCTTCAGTAGGGGCGCCGAACCAGGCATAGAACCAGGCATTTAACCGCGTTTTATCAAAGTTATAATTCGAGGCTTGTGCCGGTGTAGCTCAGTCGGTAGAGCAGCTCATTCGTAATGAGAAGGTCGGGTGTTCGATTCATCTCTCCGGCACCAGTGTGGCTTAAGCCGCCTGTTTGAAGTTTTCGAAGCAAAATATAAAAACAAGTATTTTTGGGCGCTTGGGATGTTTGCCCCAATGGTTCAAACCAACGACGGCGGGAGGCCAACGACGTGTCAGCAAGCCAATCCGGTCAAGTCCAGCCCTTGCCTTTGCATGTTGCCATCATCATGGATGGCAATCGCCGCTGGGCAAGCCGTTGCGGCCTTCCCGTGGCCATGGGCCATGCCAGCGGTGCCAGAAGGGTGCGCGGCATTGTGCAGGCCTGCGCTGAACGCGGCATCCGGCACCTGACACTGTTTGCGTTCAGCACTGAGAACTGGCGCCGGCCCAAAGACGAAGTGTCATCCCTGGTGAGTTTGCTGGCGCTTTATTTGCAAAAAGAAGTGGACACCATGAACACCCAGGGCGTGCGGCTCAATGTCATCGGCGACACCTCGAAATTCGACGACCGAATCCAGTTGCTGGTTCGGGACGCACAGTCCAACACGGCCCACAACAACAAAATCACCTTGACCATTGCCGTCAACTATGGGGGGCGCCAAGACATCGTGCAGGCCGTCAAGTGCTGGCAAGCCGCCAACCCACAAGAATCTGTCGACGCACTGGACGAGGCCAAACTGGCCGCCCACCTCAGCCTGGCCGGCACCCCTGAACCTGATTTACTCATCCGCACCGGCGGCGAGTCGCGCCTCAGCAATTTCATGCTTTGGCAAATGGCCTACACCGAGATTTTCGTCACCGATGTCCTGTGGCCCAGTTTTTCTGAAGACGAGCTCGACAAGGCCCTGGCCTGGTACGCCACGCGTGACCGCCGGTTTGGCAGTTCCGGTCCGGTGCCCGAGCAGGTTTCAAGCATCCCATCAAGCCGCCAGGCTTGAACCCAGCCCTAATTTTGCCTGTGCCCATGATTAAATTAACTTTCAAGCGCCTTGTTTTGCCAGCGGCAGAGTTGGCGTTGGCCTTCGCTTTGTCCCTCGCCGTGTCGTTCAATGCGCAGGCTCAATTCACTTTGCCGGGCCTGGCCGCCCCGGAAGCCGACACAGCGCCCAGTCCAGCGCGCCGCTTGCCTACGCAGGCAGCCCCCGCGCCCAAATTGCCCGCATCCGAGCCCGCCAGAGCCGCGCTTGAACCTGCACCCGCCGACACGCAGCGCTTGAGTCCGCCCGCCCGTGCTGCAGTGCCATCCCAGTTCCAGCGCTTTGTGCAAGAGACCACGGGCAAATTGTTGCCCATCTACGGGCGCGATTTGTTTGACAACCCACAGGCCTATGCCGTAGACGCCGCCCTGCCTGTGCCGGGGGATTACCTCATGGGGCCGGGTGATGAAGTTCAGTTGCAAGTGTTTGGCCCGCTTGACTTCAATTCCAGCTTGACGATTGACCGCAACGGCCAGGTCAGCGTGCCCAAGGTCGGCATGGTCACGCTGGCTGGCGTGGCCGCGCGAGACCTCGACAAAACACTGAAAGCCCAGTTGGGCAAAGTGTTCACCAATTTTCAATCCAGCGCCAACCTGGGGCGCTTGCGCGGCATCCAAATCTACGTGGTGGGCCAGGCGCAGCGGCCCGGCACCTTTCATCTGTCCAGCTTGAGCACCTTGGTCAACGCCCTGTTTGCCAGCGGGGGCCCCAGCGCCAATGGCTCCATGCGCAACATTGAACTCAAGCGCGGCGGCAAAACGGTCAGCACCCTCGACCTTTACGACTTCATCGCCCGGGGCGACAAATCCAAAGACCTGCCGCTGATGGCTGGCGACGTCATCGTGATCCCACCCATTGGCCCCAAAGTGGCGATCGCGGGTGTCTTTGACCAAGCCGCCATTTATGAACTCAAACCCTCCGCCACCAGCATTGCCGACATCCTGGCTTTAGGCGGCGGCGTGCCCGCGCTGGTTACGCTGCAAAAAGCGCTGCTCGAACGCATCGCCCCGGCGAGCACGCCGCCACGGCAAGTGCAAGAAATCGTGCTGAACGAACAAGGCCTGGGCCAGCCGCTGCGCGACGGCGACGTTTTGACCCTGTTGGCCATCAGCCCCGCTTTTGCCAACGCCGTCACCCTGCAAGGCACAGTCGCCGCGCCTTTGCGTTACCGCTGGTTTGAAGGCATGCGCATCCTGGACCTGATTCCCGAGCGGGACGCACTCATCACCGCCGACTACTACAAACGCAAGAACTTGCTGGTGCAAAACGCCGAGGCGCTGAAGGCCGTCGGCAATGAGCCTGCCAACGTGTCCACCCGCATCCGCAGCATGGCCGACCAGATCAACTGGGACTACGCCGTCGTCGAGCGCCTGGACCGCGACAAACTCAACACCACCTTGATCCCCTTCAATCTGGGAAAGGCTGTCGTTCAAAAAGACCCGGCTCAAAACCTGCTTTTGCAGGCCGGCGACGTCGTCACCATTTTGAGCCAGGCCGACCTGCGCATGCCGCAAGACCGGCTAACCCGCCTGGTGCGGGTCGAGGGCGAGGTCGGCGTTCCCGGCGTCTACCAAACCAAACCGGGTGAAACCTTGCCTGAACTGCTCAAACGCGTTGGCGGGTTGACCTCGCAGGCCTACCTGTTTGGCACTGAACTCAACCGTGAGTCGGTGCGGGTGCGCCAGCAAGAAAATCTGGACATTTTGATCCGGCGGCTCGAAACGCAATCGCAGGCCCAAACCGGCGCCTTCATCGCCAACCGGGGTGCAGACAACGCGGCGCAGGCACAGTTGCTGCAACAGCAACAACAAATACAACTCAAGGGCCAGCTTGACCGCTTGAAATCTTTACGCAGCAATGGCCGCCTGGCGCTGGAGCTTGACCCGCAGGCCCAAACCCTGGGCAGCTTGCCCGCGTTGGCGCTAGAAGACGGCGACCGCATTTTGATCCCGTCCATCCCTGGTTTTGTATCGGCGTTTGGATCGGTCAACAACGAGAACGTCTTCATCTTCAAACCGGGCAAAACCGTCTCCGACATCCTCAAAACCGCAGGCCTGACCGAAGACTCCGAACCTGACCAGGCCTTTGTCTTGCGGGCAGACGGCAGCATCGTGGCCCGCCGCGACCACAGTGGCCTGTTCGGCGGCGGCTTTGAAACCCTGGCCGTCATGCCCGGCGACACGGTGGTGGTGCCAGCGCAAATCGACCGCGAAAGCCGATACAACCTAGTGACCCGAGTCTTCAAAGACTGGACACAAATTCTGTCCAACTTTGGCTTGGGTGTTGCTGCCATCAGGGCTGTCACCAAGTTGTAATGCCATGATTGAATCGACCCACTTGCCCCAAGCCCCTGAATCGCGCCCGGAAGAAGAGGAATCCATTCTGCTGGATCTGCTTCAGGTCGTGGCCGACAATTTGCGCCTGCTGGTGCTTGCGCCCCTGCTGGTTGGCCTGGCCACTCTGGCCTACACCTTCACCGTGACGCCGACCTTCACGGCCACCGTCAAATTCATGCCCCCACAGCAACAGCAAAGTAGTGCCGCTGCCATGCTGGCTGGCTTGGGCGGCTTGGGCGGGCTGGCTGGCGCAGCTGTGGGCATTAAAAACCCGGTCGACCAGTATGTGGCTTTTCTTAAAAGCCAATCGGTGCAAGACGCCCTGATCGACCGTTTTACATTGTCCGAGCGCTATAAAGAAGAGCTTCGCCAAGACACCCGAAAATCATTAGATGGCCGCACGGTCATCACCTCTGGCAAAGAAGGCATCATCAGCCTCAGCGCGGATGACAAAGACCCGCAATTTTCTGCGCAGTTGGCCAACGCCTACGTCGAGGAACTGAATCAGTTGCTAAAGCGCTTGGCCGTCACCGAGGCCCAGCAACGACGCCTGTTTTTTGAAAAACAACTCGAAGACGCCAAAAACAAACTGGTCAAAGCCGAGCAGGCCCTGAAAGCCAGTGGCGTGAGCAGCAATGCGCTCAAGGCGAGCCCGCAAGCGGCGATTGAAGGCTTGGCCAAACTCAAAGCCGCCATCACCGCCCAAGAAGTCAAACTGGCCAGCATGCGCGGCTACCTGGCAGACACGGCGCCAGACTTCAAACAGGCGCAGCTCGAACTGGCCGCGCTCAAACGGCAAGTCAGCAGCAGCGAGATGGCTGAAGCCTCAGGCAGCGTCGGCGACAGCGACTACATCGGCAAGTTTCGTGACTTTAAATACCATGAGACGCTGTTTGAGCTGTATGCCAAACAATTTGAACTGGCACGGATCGATGAAAGCCGTGAAGGCGCAGTGCTTCAAGTGCTCGACGCAGCGCAGCCGCCAGAGCGCAAAAGCAAGCCCAAAAAAGCAATCATCGCCCTGGTGGCGACGCTGGCATCCGGGTTTTTGCTGCTGTTTTACGTTTTTATTCGGCACGAACTGCGTATTGCGGCAGGCGCGCCGGGCTCCTCTGAGAAAATGCGCCAACTGCAACTGGCATTTGCCAAGGCGCTTGGCCGTCACTAAAAAATGGACGACCCAGCGACCCCTGGCTATGTTGAACAAATGTAAATTTATTGGGGGCGGGTCGCCATGTCAGCCACTTGATTTGCAATACAAGGCTTGGCTATGACTGCTGACAGAGTACCGTTTAATCGCCCCTACATGACGGGCCAGGAATTGCAATACATCGGTGAGGCCAAGCGCGGCAACATGTTGGCTGGTGATGGTCCGTTTACCAAGCGCTGTCACCAATGGATTGAGCAGCAATCGGGTTGCGTCAAGGCGCTGCTGACCCACTCTTGCACGGCAGCGCTCGAAATGATGGCTTTGTTGCTTGACATCCAGCCGGGCGACGAGGTCATCATGCCCTCTTTCACCTTTGTGTCGACCGCCAATGCTTTTGTGTTGCGCGGCGGTGTGCCGGTGTTTGTCGACATCCGCGAAGACACGCTCAATCTGGATGAGCGCCTGATCGAGGCCGCCATCACCCCGCGCACCCGGGCCATTGTTCCCGTTCATTACGCGGGGGTGTCGTGTGACATGGATGTGATCATGGACATCGCAGGCCGGCGTAACTTGAAGGTGGTGGAGGATGCTGCGCAGGGCGTCATGGCCCGCTATAAGGGGCGCGCCTTGGGCAGCATTGGAGACTTGGGTGCCTTCAGTTTTCACGAGACCAAGAACGTGATCTCTGGCGAAGGTGGCGCGCTGTTGGTGAACGATCCTGCAATGGCCCTGCGCGCCGAAATCATCCGCGAAAAAGGCACCGACCGCAGCCGGTTTTTCCGAGGCGAGGTCGACAAATACACCTGGCAAGAGGTGGGCTCGTCCTTTCTTCCGGGCGAACTCACTGCGGCTTTCCTTTGGGCCCAACTGGAAGATGCCCAGCTCATTACCAACCAGCGCATGGCGAGTTGGGATTATTACCATGTGCTTTTGGCCCCACTTGAAGCGCAAGGTTTGCTGCGACGTCCGGTCGTGCCAGCAGCCTGCCAGCACAACGCGCACATGTACTACGTGCTGTTAGACGCAGGCATTGACCGTCAGGCAGTGTTGGCGGGCCTCAAGCAGCAAACAATTAACTCGGTGTTTCATTACGTTCCTTTGCACTCTTCGCCTGCTGGAAGGCGTTTTGGGCGTACCCATGGAGACCTTGGCGTGACCGACAGGCAATCAGAACGCATCATTCGCTTGCCGCTGTGGGTCGGCATTGGGCTAGAGCAGCAAGACCGTGTGTGCGAGGTCTTGGGGCAACTGTGCCGGGTCGGCGGTTTGGCCAGGACAGTCGATGCGGCCTAGTTCGCAGGCATCGGGTAGCCTAGTGAAGACACCAGTCTGGGCCTTGCTTGTGGCCTCAATGGTGTTGGGTTTGTTCACCTTCATTGCGATGCGCCAGGTGGGTGTGCCCGGCCTAGGGCTGGGCGTTGCCTTGATGGCTAGCGCTGGCTGGTTTGTAGTGCTTGCAAGCGGAGCATTTGCTCAAAAAGCCCTGGCACAAACCATTGACGATGGGGAACTCACATTTGCTTTAGCCGCAGGTGTTGTGTTGAGCAGCATCGTTGTACTTGGTCTGTCTGAGTTGTTTCAAATCACTGCGGCCGCCAGTTTTGTGGTTTTCGGAATTTCGGTTGTCATCCTTTTGCTAGCCTTTCGTAGGCATTTCTCATGGAGGTTCTCAGGCCTCGGGTCCAACATTCTGATATTGCCATGTTGCACTGCGTTCACTATGGTGTGGTGTTGGGGCTCGTTGACGAGCGTGGGGCAAATGCCAAAGACAGGGACGATTTCGTTATGGACGGATATCTTCATCCATGCGACGACTATCTTGCAGTATGGCGATTTTTGGACTTCGAATCGAGGCAGCATTGAATTTGCAAATGCCGCGAGGCCGCTATACCACTACGGCTCCTATGTGCTGCCCGCTGCGTTGCTGCCTGTTGTAGACATCAGCGGCCTACAGGCGGCGGTCGGGTTGCATTTGCCCTTGGGTATATTGGCCATGTTTGCTGGCACCCACGCGTTGGCCAAGCGCATTTCGGCGGACTCGCATGCGAGTTTCGCCGGGTTTCTGTGCATATGTTTGCTTTTTATCGTTCCTGACACTTCAACTTACGGATTGGCGAACGGTTGGTTTGGCGTGCGGTGGATGCTGGTTTCTTCACCGGGATCAGGTTACGGTATAGCGGGAGTGCTGATTTCTCTGATCTTCTTAAAGACTTGGACGGAAAACCGCAGCGCGGTTGCGCTTGTCGGCACGATTTTTTTTGCAGTCGCAGTATTTCAATTGCGCGCGCACATGCTGATATGGTATTTGCCAGTGTTTGTATTTTTTGTGGCCAGCGAGGTGCTCCCCTGGTCAAGCCGCATACGCGAAAGTCTTGGTTTTAGTTTGGCACTCTTTCTGTTTGCATTGCCGTTCGCCAATATAAGCCGCTATCTATGGTTTGTGCATGTAAGCAACGAGCCAACAGATTACCTCGGCCTGTACCCAACTATTGTCGAAGCAGTCGGCCATCAGATGGCGGCGCCGCTAGGCTTCCTTTTGCTATACCCGGGGATGTTGGGTGCGCTGATAGTGGTTTATCCATTTTTATTGTTTTTGGCGCGACGGACTGAGAAATTACAGACTTTTGACTGGTTACCGTTGATCTCGGCAGCAGTTGCTGGTCTGATCATTATTTGGGCGCCAGCTTCTTCAAATGGCGATCAGTTTGAATTTAAGCACCGTGCATTTGTCCTTCTTTATGTCGCTACCATAATTTGGTCAGGCAGTTTGGCTGTCAGATTTGCTTTTCAGGGGTTCTCAGCTACAACCGCACATTTATTAGTTCTATTGCCTGTTGCTGGCTGTACGATACTGACTTTGTCATCGTTCAATCAATTCATGCACGCTGAAAAGCCAAAATTTCAGTGGGGCAAGCAGTACGTTGATACCTTCGTCTCCAAAGATTTACTGGCTGTGGCCGATTTTGTGCGTCCGCAGGTCAAGACAGGTGATGTTGCGCTTGTTTTGCCTGTGGACACCGCGGCACGTGCGGCAGACAACGCCACCCGATTTGCGTCTGTTGCAAACATTCCTTTGTATATCTCAAGATACACGATGTGGGAGCCAAAGCTTGCTGCCGAAAGGCTAGCTGTGGCAAAGCAGATTGGCAATGCAAAAAACCAGGAAGAATTGAATTCGGCGCTTCGTAAAAATGGATTTCGTTGGCTTATCCTCAATACGGTAAGTGCTCTAGATTTTGACCCGAACTTTAACCATGCAGTATTTAAGCAAGGTGAGTGGTTTGCGTACATGGCCATATGAAAAAAAATATATTTATAAGTACGGCAGGCGTATTTGGATCGGCCTTTTTATGGTTAATTAGTTTCAAAATAGTTGCCGTTTGGCTTGGTCCGGCTGGTGTCGGCTTATTTGGGCAGCTTCGCCAATTACTGCAAGCAGGTGGAATAGCCGGAACTTTGGGAGGTACCAATCCAGTTGTTCAGGGTATTTCTGAGCGAACAAATGATGCTGAAAGAATGCGTTTCAGGGCGACGGTCAGTAGAATCATTGGTGGATCTGCCATATTAGTCAGCGCAACGGTCTTTTTATTTGCATCCCCGATTGCATTAATATCTCTGGGGAGCTCTGAACCGGCTTACAAACAGAGTATCCAGTGGTTAAGCTTCGCCGTTCTGGCATATGCCGGCGCCATCTATATGATGGGCGTGTTCAATGGATATAGGCGATATTCTTTACTGGCCATAATTCAGCTAAGTGGCCCCACTGTGCTGGTTGGCGCGCTTGCTGTTGCAACATACTCAGGACTTGGCGCGAGTCCTGCGATTTTCGCGTTGTTTTTCCTGGCTTGCTTCGGTGCCATGTATGTGACGGGGTTTTTGCTAAGCAGGGTGGATGGAGGCAACTCCCCGATTTCATTGCCGAAGCATTATCTCTCATGGCCTGAAACGACAGTTTTTTTGCGCTTTGCGATTTCGACTTTGGGTGCAACTTTGTTAGGTTCGATCTCGTTATTAACTGTGAGGGCAATGATCATCAAGTCAAATGGTTTCGAAGGTGCCGGAATATTCGATGCTTCATGGACTATTTCGTTCAACTATTTGACGCTGCTTCTCACAGCTTGCAGCAACATATATTTACCAGCATTGACCGGGGCAGTAGGTTCGGTAGAAAAGGGCAAACACATTGCCAAAACAGCATATGCCGTGCTAGCCGTAGTTATTTTCATTTGCTATTTAATAACAATATTGAGCATTGAAATGATCACGCTGTTATATAGCAATAAATTCAATACATCTGATCATTTGCTTCGAGTACTTGGCATAGCGATACTATTTCGATCGATATCTTGGGTGTTCAGCATGTTAGTTGTGGCCGACAAAAATTCAAAGATGCTGTTAGCTTCAGAGTGTCTGTATAACGGCAGCATGTTACTTTCAGTTTGGGCCATGACAAGCTACTTTCAGTCAATTGAGATGATTGGGTGGGCATTTGTTGCCACAAATATTATATATTTGTGTTTTATTGGTATTTATGTATGGCGCTCAAACTCTAGCGTTCCAGTAGCAACGCTCCTCGTGCTGACGATTGGAGCTGCATTGCCGCTATTAGCTCTTTCTGTGCTTGAGCCGCTGGGTTTGTTTTCAATGTCATATGTGTATGCCAAACTAGGTGTGTTGATGTTGGGATTGATCCTTAGCGCGGTTTCCTGGCGGCAATTTCTTCGGGTTACCCGAGACGTCAATGGCCCCATTTTATAGTTTGATTTTTGCAAGTATGTTGGTGGCGGCCTTTGAGTTTTTTACTGGCCGGAAGCAGCAGATACTTTTTTTTATTTCAATACTAGTTTTGATTGTTTTCGCCGGCACACGAGCAGTTGGCGTAGATCCTGACAGCGAGAACTATCAAAGATTATTTGAAGATTACAGTGACATCAGTGCAATCACCTCGTCTGCAGCAGGATATTTATATGAACCCGTATCGAAGTTAATCTTCTTTTTGGTCAATCTATCCGGGTTTGGTGTGGAAGTTGTTTTTTTGATTTTTGCCTGCCTCACACTTTTGGCAAAAGAGGCGTTGATTCGACGGGTATCGCCATACCCAATGCTTTCAGTCTACTTACTTTGTTGCCATTTCTATTTGTATTATGAGATGGTTCAAATTAGGGCGGCATTGGCCATGTCGCTGGTAGTCATCGGCTGCATAAACTACGACAGGCGAAAGTCGCTGGGTACCCTGACTGTACTCCTTGCAGCTTGTGTCCACATAAGCGCGCTGCTCGGCCTGGCATTTATCTTGATGAAAGAGTTTCAGGTTGATCTGAGGCGATATTTAAAATTGCTAATCTTTTCACTTTTCATCGCCTTGATTTTTGTCGCAAAAAATGACATATTCTTCTCAACCTTGGCGCTATTTCCTATTGAAAAGGTAGATAGTTATCTGGATATAATAAACAACTATCAGGCTGCAAGTATATATGGAGTAACATTAGCCCACTTACTTCCGATATTGATTGGCTACTGGTTGATCGATAAAAAAGTGATTACAAATTCTATTCATGTTGACCTCATTCGTTTTTACAGTCTTTGCATTCCGTATTATTGGATTTTTTTGCCAATTTCAGTAATGGCCTATAGGTCGAGTGAGTTTTTTCAAATTGTGAATATCGTGCTTTTGCCGATTTTAATTAACAAAATGCCTATCAAGTCCCTTGGATTGTTGCTTCTGTTCATTGTCGGACTTGCAATCTCTTACTTCACGCTATTTATCAGGGAACTGTTTCCATTCGGCTATTCCAGTTGGTTATTGCCGTAGTATTTTCCAATTCCTCAATGAGCCTGAAGTGAAGACTTTGTGAGGTTCAGAGTGATCCGTTTAAGTCGGGTAGTTTTGGGGGCTTGGATTTTTGTTTCCTGTTTCGTATGAAACAGGCTCCTGCCTAAATTGACGGCCTGCTATGGCCAGTTTGAAATTGCGCTCAACATCCATGTTCCTCGTCGCCAAAATCCTCGCCTTCGCCACCCAACCCATCGCCTGGGCGCTTGTCCTGCTGGGCGCGGGGCTGGGCTTGCTGGCTCTGCGGCGCCCACGCAAATGGGGCCTGCGCCTGGCCTGGGCTGCGTTTGGCGTGTTGTTGTTGATGGGTTGGCAA
>JANYCG010000334.1 GCA_025360385.1 Burkholderiales bacterium
ACGATTCAAACAATTTTTCAGGAGCTCATGATGAAGTTTCAAACCAAACGGCTCTCGCTGGCGCTTGCCGGGGCAGCCTTGTTCGTCCTTGCGGGCTGTGGCGGAAGCGGAAGCGGCGGAACAGCTGCCACGCCCGCCACGCCTGCGACACCCGTCGCAGCCGCCTTGACGCTCAGCGGCACCGCAGCCACAGGTGCAGCCATCAGCGGCGGGCCTGTCGCCGTGAAATGCGCCAGCGGCACCGGCACCGCGACCACCAACACCGACGGCAGCTACACCGTCAGCGTCGCCAATGGCGCCTTGCCTTGCCTGGTCAAGGTAACGGCGGCAGACGGGACGGTGTTGCATTCGGTGGCAACCGGCACGGGCGCCAGCGCCTCGGTCAACGTCACGCCGGCGACACAGCTCATCGTCGCGAGCTTGTCCGGACGCGACCCGGCGGCTTATTTCACGGCCTTTGACGCGACAGCGGCCGCAGCGGTGACCAGCGCCCAAGTCGCAACGGCGCAAACCGCCGTGGTGGCCACACTCAAAGCGGCAGGTGTGGATTTGTCAGCACTTGGCGACTTGATTACCGGAAGCTTGAAACCCGCAGCAGGCGGCGTTGCTGGCAATGCTTACGACGTGGCCCTGGATGCCTTGAAAGCAGCCCTGGCCACCAGTGGCACCACGCTGGCAGACCTGACGGGCAACGTCGTGGCGGTGTCGCCCAACGTACCGCCGGCCACCGCAGGTGGGGCCGCGATTGACCCGGCGGGCGTCGCGTCGCTGCCCGCCGATTTGCTGCTGAAAGCCAAGGCGAGCACCTGCGCCGCCTTGCGCAGCACAAGCTACCGCTTCGTGGTGCCCAAGTCTTCTACACCGCTTGCCAACCAGCTTGACACCATCACCATCAACGCAGCAACCCTGGCCACCATCACCAGCGACGGCACCACCGATACGTTGGTTCCGGTGGCCAACAGCCCCTGCCGCTTCACCGGGAACGGGGGTAAAGTTGAAATGGTGGTCTCGCAGGCGGGCATCATTGTTGCGCGCGGCACCAACGACGGCGGTTTAACTTTCACGCCGCGCATCGGCCTGCCCGCCCAGACCCACACGCTGGCTGAGTTGGCTGGCGTTTGGAACAACCTTGGCACGCAAACGACGGGCGTCACGGGGGTGTACACCGCTGCGGCCAACACAGGCACCTTCGACGGAGCGGGCACGATCACCGGGCAAACCCTGGGCTGCTTCAACAACACCACCTGGAACCTGAGCGGCGCGGATTGCAGCCTGACGACGCCCAGTATCAAATTCGCAGCCAATGCCGACGGCGGCTTCGACTCATTGGATGTCGCCACCGGCGCTCTCAACGGCCGCATGTTCGCGTTTCGCGCAGGCGGCGGCGAATTGATGGGAGTTTATGTGGGCATCGCCGGCAACTTCAACTTCTTCACCAAACAACGTACTTTGACCCTGCCGCCCGTGGGCCGGGTCACCACCAACGTGGGGCCGAATATTGGCGCCAACCTGAACATTGCCAGCGTGTTTGGCACAGGCAACCAGCAAACCATCCTGTCGCAAAACGCGGCTGCCGTCAGCTACGTGCGCACCGCAAAGACGATCGGTGCCACCAATGACCACCCTGAAACCGTGACCCAAAACAGCCCACGTGACGGATATACCCTGCGTACCGCTGCGTCCGGTGTCCCCGCAGTGGACGGCACGACCGTGAATGTTCTTGAATTCACGGCCTTATTCCTGCGCGGCATGGGTATGTCGCCTGTGGTGCTTCCGGCCGCCAAGCTTCTGGTCTTGTCGGTAGACCTGCCTTGAGACCCTTGAGGCCTTGAGGCGCCAACAAAAAGGCCCGCATGTTGCGGGCCTTTTTTTTAGTCTAAACCAAGAAATTTCAAACTTTTATTTCAGTGTTGAAACAGCGAAAATATTGCGTTTATTTTGTAAAAAATATAAAAATATGACTAAAATTTATTCAAATTTACATCATTATTAATAGCTAAGTATTCATATTTAACGAGAACTTAAGTCCAATTTAACTGAAGTACTTCCTCTAAAAAAAGAAATTTAAGCAGCAACCGGTGCGGCGATGGGTGCAGGCGGGTTGAACACGGCCTTGGTTTCCAGGAACTCCTCAAACCCCAAGGCACCCCATTCACGGCCATTGCCCGATTGCTTGTAGCCGCCAAAGGGTGCCGCGTTGTCGCCACCGGCGCCGTTCAAGTGCACGTTGCCCGTGCGCAAACGGGCTGCAATGAGACCCGCTGCCTCAGGTGTGGCCGCGTAGACGTAGCCAGACAGGCCGTAGGGCGTGTCATTGGCAATGGCGACCGCTTCGTCCACGCCGCCGCTGTACGGGATCATGCACAACACGGGGCCGAAGATCTCCTGGCGGGCGATGTCCATCTGGTTGTTGACGTTGCTGAAGATCGTGGGCTTCACAAAATAGCCCGAGGTGATGCCAGCCGGGCGGCCTGCGCCACCGGCCACCACCTTGGCGCCTTCGGCCACGCCGCGTTCGATCATGGCCTGCACGCGCCCAAACTGCGCGCCGTTGGCCACGGGGCCCATGGTGGTGTCGGCATTGGCTGGGTCGCCCACGTTGATCTTGCTGACCACGGCGGCAGCAATCGCCTCGGCCTCGGCCAGTTTGCCTGCGGGCACCAACATGCGGCTGGGCGCATTGCAGCTTTGGCCGGTGTTGGTCATCATGCTCATCACGCCGTGTTTGACGGCAGCGGTCAGGTCGGCGTCGTCGGTGATGATGTTGGCGGACTTGCCGCCCAACTCCAGCGCGACCTTCTTGATGGTCTGGGCCGCAGCCACCTGAACGGCAATGCCGGCGCGGGTAGAGCCGGTGAAAGACACCATGTCGACCTCCGGATGCACCGACAGCGCCGCACCCACGCCGGGGCCGTCGCCGTCGACCAGGTTGAACACACCAGCGGGCACGCCGGCCTCGTGCAGGATTTCGGCCAGCACATGGGCGCTCAAAGGGGCCAGTTCACTGGGCTTGAGCACCATGGTGCAGCCGGTGGCCAGCGCCGGGGCGATTTTGCAGGTCATCTGGTTCATGGGCCAGTTCCAAGGGGTGATCAAGGCGCACACACCGACGGGCTCGCGCACGATGCGGGTGGTTTTTTGCATGCGTTCAAACGGAAAGTCGGCCAGCACTTTGGCCGCGACCATGAAGTGGCCCAAACCCGCCGGAGCTTGGGCGCGTTTGGCCAGTTTCTCCAAGGGGGCACCCATTTCCTGCGAGACGGCCATGGCCACATCGTCCATGCGTTTTTTGTAAACCGCAATGATGGATTGCAGCAACTCACCACGTTGCGCCACCGGCATCACTGAATAGCTGCCAAAGGCCTTGCGCGCGGCCTTGACGGCGCGGTCGGCGTCCGCCGCAGAACCAATCGAGATGGTGCCGACGGCCTGTTCGGTTGCCGGGTTGATGACCTGCATGGGGTTGGCCTGCAGGGGCGCAACCCAGGCGCCGTCGATGTAGAAATTGGTGAAGTTGTACATGGTGTGTCCTCAGGGTTTGAAAATGTCGGATCAAAAAACGAATGCTTCGACCGGATCAGGATTGTGCATGAGATTGTTGGGCGCGGGATGCGCACCGGAACTGGCAGTCGGCCGGTGCGCGATCCGCATGACGTCATGGGGCTTGAGATGCTTGAGGCGATGGTCGCTCCAGACCTGGCGCCAGCGCCGCGACCCGGCCAGGCCGTGGCGCAAGCCCAGCATATGGCGGGCGATGGCGGCCCACGGGGTGCCGTGGGCAGCCGCCTGGCGGACCATGTAGTCGCACATTTGCGCCTCGATTTGCTCGCGCGTGGCGGGCTCCCGGGGTGCAGCGGGCCCGTTTGGCGTGTTGAAAAAGCGCGCGTCCCACTCGGCCAGCCACCAGGGGTTGTGGTAGGCCTCGCGGCCCAGCATCACCCCGTCAACGTGCGCAAGCTGCTCTTCTATTTGCAGCGTCGTGGTGATGCCGCCATTCACGCAGACCGTCAAATGCGGAAAATCCTTTTTCAGTTGATGCACCACCGCGTACCGCAGCGGCGGCACTTCGCGGTTGGCTTTGGGGCTAAGGCCCTTGAGCCAGGCGTTGCGCGCATGCACGATGAAGGTCTGGCAGCCGGCCTCGCTCACCGTGCCCACAAAATCTCGCACAAAGGCATAACTTTCGGGCGAGTCTTCGGTTTTGTCGATGCCAATGCGGTGTTTGACGGTGATGGGCGTGCGCCCCGGCTCCACCGCATCGACCATCGCTTTGACGCAGTCTGCCACCAGGGCGGGCTCGGCCATCAGGCAAGCACCGAACGAGCCGCGCTGCACCCGCTCGCTCGGGCAGCCGCAGTTCAGGTTGATCTCGCTGTAACCCCAACGTTCGCCCAGTTTGGCGCACAGGGCCAGGTCCGACGGCTCGCTGCCGCCAAGTTGCAGGGCGACCGGGTGTTCTTCGGCATTGAAGTCCAGATGCCGGGGAACGTCGCCATGCAGCAGCGCTCCTGTGGTCACCATCTCGGTATAAAGCAGTGCGTTCGTGGACAGCAGGCGGTGGAAATAGCGGCAATGCCGATCCGTCCAGTCCATCATCGGCGCGACGGACAACTTCCAGGGATGGACGGTTTCAGGAGATTTGGCCAGCATGGGGCGATTATCCCAGCCGCCATGCGTGATGGAGAGCCGCGTGATGTCGGCCTGCTCAGGTTTTGTCGTCAGCCCGCGCCACGCTGTTGCGGCCTTTGGCCTTGGCCTGGTCCAGCGCAGCCTGCGCCCGCCCCACCAGCGCATTGCCGCTTTCAGCGTTGGTCATGGACGACACACCCAGGCTGATGGTCAGCGGCCGATGGCCCCAGGGCAAACTGGCCACGGCGTTGCGCACGCGTTGCGCGACCACCATCGCCGCGCCGGGCGGCGTGTCGGGCAGGATCAAGGCAAACCTGACGTCGTCATACCGGGCTACATAGTCATACGCCCTGGCATGGGCACGCAAAACCGAAGCGAGTTTTTGCAAAGCCTCGTCACCGCCGGCCGCGCCAAATTCATCGTTGAAAGCCTTGAAATTGTCGACGTCAATGAACACCAGCGACAACTGTGATGCCGAGCGCAGGGTGCGCGCGGACTGCTGGCTCAAAATACGGTCGAACGCCGCTCGGTTTCTCAAACCCGTCAGCGGGTCAGCAGCCCTTTGCTCCAACAATGCCGCCGTCAACTCGGCCACCTGAGACCGGCTTTGTTCAAGTTGCACCTGCGCCTGGTCAAGCTGCTCACGCAACCGGGCGGCGTCATCAGGCGACAAATGGGTGTCCATGAATTCTGATCCTAAAACGTGGATGAACAAGCTTCCATGTTTTGGGCTATCTGGCACCTCAAAACGCATGAAAGCCGGGCTGGGTTTGTCCCTCATGATATCTGCTCAACTTGAATCAGCCCAGGCCACTGCCGGCCGCGGCAACGCACCACGGTGCGGCGTCACGCATGAACCCCATCCACAAAACCCAAAATGAACTTGCGGCCAGCGCCAGGCCCGCAATGCGCACGCCGGTCGATCCGCTGCCTTGCTTGAACAGGCGCAGCCAGAGGCGGGGTCCCACCAGCATCGACACGCTGGTGCCGACGGCAAATAGCGCCATCACTGCCGCGCCGTGCACGGCCGTGCCAGTCAGCGTCGCCACGAGCAAGGCTGAATAGAGCAATCCGCAAGGCAGGAATGCCCACAGGCCGCCGATCAACAGGGGCGCGCCAAGGCCCCGACGGGCGACCAGCGAACGCACCTGAAACCAGATCTTTTTGCCCACCGTTTCCAGCCACGCAGGTTGCCGCGCCTGACACAGCAGCAGCAGGCCCAACACCATCGCTGCGACGTGAAAAAAAGTCCAGACGGGCCGCAACGCTGCCGTCTGGGTGGTGAGCCAACCCAAACCTTGCATGGACGCCGCCGCCAAGCCGCCCAGCGCCGAATATCCGAGAATCCGACCGGCCTGAAATGTCCAGATGGCGCTGTTTTGCCGTTTGCCCGCCGCTTGCCCAATGCCGGCGCAGGCAGCGCCACACATGGCCACACAATGCGGGCCCCCGACCAGGCCCATCAATAGTGCGGCCAGCGCCAGCGAAGTTTGCATGTCAAGCAAGGCTGAAAGCAAGGGTGGCTAAATGATTCTTGAGAACCGCGCCCGGTTCTTGTCGCCTTGAAGATGACGGTCGAAGACCATGGCCACCGCGCGGACAAGAAACCAGCCTTCGGCAGTGACCTGAATGCCGGTGCCGTCCAGCACAACCAGGCATTGTTCTGCCAATTCAGCCAGCGCTTGCATCTCGGGGCCAAAATAGTTTTGAAAATCCACCAGAAAAGCCAGCTCGATGGACTCAAACAGCACCTGCCCCTGGCACATCAGGGCCATGATGACGGCCCTGCGCACCAGGTCATCACGGCTGAGCGCGAGGCCCCGCACCACCGGAAACTGGCCTTGGTCCAACAGATCGCGATACTCTTCCAGGGTCTTGGCGTTCTGGCTGTAAGTGGCCCCCACCCGCCCAATGGCAGACACGCCAAGGGCGATCAAATCGCAGTCGGGTTGGGTGCTGTAACCCTGGAAGTTGCGGTGCAGGCGGCCCTGGCGTTTTGCCACTGCCAAAGCGTCGGTGGGCAGGGCAAAATGGTCCATGCCAATATAGACATAACCCGCGCTGATGAGCGCCGCAATCGACCGTGCCAACATGGTCACTTTGGCAGCGGTGCCAGGCAACTCAACAATGGCAATGCGGCGTTGCGGCTTGAAGCGTTCGGGCAAATGCGCGTAGGCGTAAAGCGCGATCCGGTCCGGCCGCAGTTGGGTCACCAGATCCAGGGTGCGATCAAAGGATTCCGGCGACTGCCGTGGCAAGCCATAAATCAAATCCACATTGATCGATTCGAATGCTCGCTGCCGTGCTGACGCCATCAGGCTGAACACTTGCTCAGCCGGCTGGACGCGATGCACCGCTTTTTGCACAGCGGCATCGAAATCCTGCACGCCAAAACTGAGCCGGTTAAAGCCCAGTTGGGCCAGCGCATCCAATCGGCCCGCATCCACGGTGCGCGGATCGACTTCAATCGAATATTCGCCGGCTGGGGCCAGTGAGAAACTTCGCCGCAACATGCCCATGAGCTCACCCAACTCCCCATCCGACAAAAAAGTCGGGCTGCCGCCGCCCAGGTGAAGTTGGGTGACGGTTTGCCCAAAGCCCAATTCGGCGGTGTGCAAGTCCACCTCACGGCTCAAGTAACGCAGATAGTGCGCTGCCTGCTCATGGTGGCGGGTGATGATTTTGTTGCAGGCGCAGTAATAACACAAAGACTCGCAAAATGGCACATGCAGGTAAACCGACAGCGGCAGCGCCTTGGCTGCGACGCCTGAGCGGCGTTGCTGCAAGGCTCGCACATAGTCGGCGCTGCCAAACGCCTCGACAAAACGGTCTGCCGTGGGGTAGGAGGTGTAACGTGGGCCGGGGACGTCATACCGCCGCATCACATGATTCGATACGGGTGTCCGGGTGGCAGTGCTCATGGTGGGTCTTTGTCTTTGTCCTTGCGCTTGACTATGCCGTGAAACTGTCGAGGAGTTTTTGATCTGGATCAAATCCGGCGGCCGCGCAAAGCGCACAATTGACCTATATCAGGAGTAAGCCATGTTTGACCTCGCCACACCAGCTCCAGCGACCAACCAGGCCGTCAGCTCAGGCGGTCACCGCATTGACATCAAGCCTGTGCCCATGACGCCGCAGACCATCAAGGTCGCCTGCTCCAACTGCAATTTGCGTGAGCTGTGCATGCCGCTAGGCTTGACGCCGCAAGAACTTGACCGCGTCGAAGAGATTGTCGCGGCGCGACGCAAAATCAAACGCGGGGCCACCCTGTTCCGCAACGGTGACCGGTTCAGTTCGTTGTTTGCCATTCGCACGGGCTTCTTCAAAACCTCGGTCGCGTCCGAGGACGGAAGGGATCAGGTCACCGGCTTTCAAATGGCGGGGGAAATCATCGGTCTAGATGGCATCGTCAACGAACACCACACCTGCGACGCCATCGCCCTGGAAGACGCCGAGGTCTGCGTCATGCCGTTTGACCGCATTGAGGAGCTGTCACGCGAAGTCAATGCGCTGCAACGGCATGTACATAAGATCATGAGCCGTGAAATCGTAAGGGAAAACGGCGTCATGCTGCTCCTGGGCAGCATGCGGGCTGAAGAGCGCCTCGCGGCGTTTTTGCTCAACCTTTTGCAGCGCCTGCACGCACGCGGGTTTTCGCAGCTGGAGCTTGTATTGCGCATGACGCGTGAAGAGATTGGCAGCTACCTGGGCCTCAAGCTTGAAACCGTCAGCCGCGCGTTTTCAAAATTTGTCGACGACGGCATCGTGGAGGTCAAGCAACGCCACGTCAAGATTCTGGACACAGAGGCCCTCAAGAAGATTGTCAATTCACAGCAATGCCTGTGAGTCTGTGCGGTCTGCGTCCTGGTTCTGAACCGGTTCGTTGATTTCGGCGGGGGGCGTGGCCAGCAAGACCGTCAAGGCGCTGGATGTTGAAGTGATGCTCCAGAAAGCAAAAAACCCCAGCGTATAGACCGCTTGGCGTGGCGCGTCCAGCAACAGGCCGTACCAGTGCAGGCCATGCGGATCGACCATGGCAAATACCAGTATCTCAAGAACGCCCGCCATCAGAAATGAAGGCCACAGTATCCACATCATTCGCTGCTTGAACATGGGGCAACTCCTTTTGAACCCGGATAGGACAGTGGTCAAGGCTTGGCGGCGGCCGGTTTAGGCGCAGGTTTCACACCCGTGGCCGCATGATTGCGAGCCTCCGTTGCCGGCGCCAGGCTGGCCGCGCTTGCAGCGTTAGCCCCCGGGGTTTGGTTGATTTCAAGGCCCTTGCGGTAGTAGTCTTCTGTCACCACCGGGTCCGGCCGGGTGATGGCCAGGTAAAGCGTGATGAAACTGGCCACCACCACCACGGCTGGCCCCGAAACCACCAGCCAGACATGGCCGAATTTCCACCAGGGCAAATGGCTGGCATTGGACGCTTGACGCATGGCGGCTCCTTATTGTGAAAGTTATCTGGGTACGAAAAATGCGGCTTTCTCTGTCAAATGGCCCAAGCCACTCTCAGAGTTGATCTCAAAATGGATCGCGTGCGAACCCACCGACGCGGCGTTGAAAGGCGCCGTCACCCGCACAGCAACCCAGCGCGACTGCGTGGACTCGACGTTGACGACGCTGTCAGTGCCGACCGCCAGGCCAGGCAAACCGTTCACCGAGATATTGAAGGTTTGGGGTGATTCGGTCGCGTTCATGATCTGCAAGCGGTAAACATTTTCGATCGATCCCCCGGCCACAATGCGCGCGACAACACCGCGGTCCCGCACCACGTCCACCTTGAACGGCGTGCGAAGCGACAGGCTGACCCCCATGGCGAGCACAATGGCGCTCAGAATGGCGCCGTAAAACAGAACCCGGGGCCGCAGCACGTGGCTCAGGGTTTGAGCGGGGGTCCAATGCTGGTCTAGCGAATTTTCGGTGGAGTATTTGATCAAACCGCGCGCATAACCGACCTTATCCATCACCGTGTCACACACGTCGGCACAGGCACCACAGCCTATGCATTCGTATTGAAGGCCCTTGCGAATATCGATCCCCGTGGGACACACCTGCACGCACAGGGTGCAGTCCACACATGCGCCCAGGTTCAATGCGGCCAGGTCGGCCTTGCGGGAACGTGCGCCACGGGGTTCGCCGCGCCGCGCGTCATAGGACACGATCAAGGTATCCTTGTCAAACATCGCGCTTTGGAACCGCGCGTAGGGGCACATGTGCTTGCAGACCTGCTCGCGCATGAAGCCTGCGTTGCCATAGGTGGCCAGCCCGTAAAAACCGATCCAGAAAATCTCCCAGGGACCCATGCCGAGTTGCAACAACTCGGCAGCAAGTGCCGTGATCGGCGTGAAATAACCGACGAAGCTAAAGCCCGTCCACAGCGCCAGCGCCAGCCACAAAAAATGCTTGCCAGTTTTTCGGGCGAATTTGTCGAAGGTCCAGGCTTGCGCATCCCGGCGCATGCGGGCTGAGCGGTCTCCTTCCACCTTTTTTTCAATCCAGAGAAAAATTTCCGTGTAGACAGTTTGTGGGCAGGCGTAACCACACCACAGTCGCCCTGCCACAGTGGTGAATAAAAACAGCGACAGCGCCGAGATCACCAGAATGCCCGTGAGGTAGATGAAGTCCTGCGGGTACAGCACCAAGCCAAAGATATAAAAGCGCCGGGCACCCAGGTCAAACAACACGGCCTGGCGCTGGCCCCACTCCAGCCAGGGCAGGCCATAAAACACCATTTGGGTCAAAAAAACCGTCAACCAGCGCCAGTTGGAAAACCGGCCCGCCACACTGCGCGGGTATATTTTTTCATGCGGCGCGTACAGCGATATCAACTGACCGTCCGCAACCAGCACGCCGTCTGCAACGATGGGAATGACTTTGCGCTTGCCGGTCTCCAGATTCGTCAACTGCTGCTTCTCATTTCAATGCTGATGCGGGTTGATGTTCAGGGTGTTTTGCTGCCAGGCTGGTTGGACAGCCCCCATACATAAGATGCCAGCACATGAATCTGCGCCTCTGACAATTTGTCGGACTGTGCTGGCATCTGGTTGACCTTGCCGCCATTGATCATGGCCAGAATGGCAGCCTCACCATACCCATGCAACCAGATGTCATCAGTCAGGTTAGGCGAACCCAAGGCCTGGTTGCCTTTGCCATCGTTGCCGTGGCAGGCAGCGCAGGCCGCGAACTTTGACTTGCCAAGGGCTGCTCGCAACGAGTCGTGCGGACTGCCCGACAGACTCAGCACATACTGGGCAACATTCTTGACGTCATCCGAAGTGCCTACTGCGGCCGCCATCGGCGGCATGTTGCCAATCCGGCCCTTGGTGATGGTCTCCTTGATATTGGCCGGTGCGCCACCGTGCAGCCAGTCGCTGTCTGTCAAATTGGGGAAGCCTTTGCTGCCACGTGCATCCGAGGCATGGCACTGGGCGCAATTGTTCATGAAGAGCCGCTCGCCAATCGCCATGGCTTGCGCATCCTTGGCCACATCTTCGGGCTTCATCGCAGAAAACCGCGCGTACAGGGGCGCAATTTCGGCATTTCCCGCGTCCATTTCGGCTTGGTGCTCAGCCTTGGAAGTCCAGCCCAGCGTGCCTGCGTAGGTGCCCAGCCCTGGGTAGAGGGCGAGGTAGGCCAACGCAAAGACGATGGTGATGACAAACAGCCAGGCCCACCAGCGCGGCAGCGGGTTGTTCATCTCGCGCAAGTCGCCGTCCCAAACGTGGCCCGTGGTGTTGTCGGTCGCCGTCATGGCCCGCGCCTTGCCGCTGAACCACAACAGCAACAGGCAAGCCAGAATGCTGACAAGGGTAATGGCGGTGATGAAAATCGACCAAAAATTGCTAGTGAAATCACTCATGGTGTGCTCCGGGATGGCGGAATCAGTCCTGCTCGAAAGGCAGGTTGGCCGCTTCTTCAAAATCGGCCCGGTTGCGACGGGAATAGGCCCACATCAAAATGCCGATGAAGGTGACGAAACTGACCACGGTAGCGGCCGAGCGCAGGGTGTTGACATCGAATTCCATTTGGGTTTCGTTCCTTACTTGACTGATGTTCCCAGAACCTGCAGATAGGCGATCAGGGCTTCAACCTCCAGCTTGCCCTTGACGTCGTCAGACGCCTTGGCGATCTGTTCGTCGGTGTAGGGCACACCCACCACCCGCAGCGCCTTCATGTGGGCCGGCATCACCGCCGCATCGACAGCGTCCTTGAGCAGCCATGGATAGGCCGGCATGTTTGACTCCGGCACAAGATCGCGCGGGTTGTTCAGGTGGTCCATGTGCCACTGGTCGCTGTATTTGCCGCCCACCCGATGCAGGTCTGGGCCTGTGCGTTTGCTGCCCCACTGAAACGGGTGGTCATAGACGAACTCACCTGCAACCGAGTAGTGGCCATAACGCAGCGTTTCCGCGCGGAAGGGCCGGATCATCTGGGAGTGGCAGTTGTAGCAGCCCTCTCGCACGTAAATGTCCCGGCCGGCCAGTTGCAGCGAGGTCAGCGGCATCAGCCCCTTGACCGGCTCGGTGGTTGATTTTTGGAAAAACAAGGGGATGATCTCGACCAGTCCGCCAACCAGCAAGACCAGCAGGATCAGCACGATCATCAGGAAGTTGTTGGTCTCGATCTTCTCGTGCGAGAGGCCGCTGTTTGAAGTGTCATTTGCCATAGTTTTGTGCTCCTCAGGCGTGTGCCAGCGTGTTCGGGACTGTGCCGGGAATGGTGACGTTGACCGAGCGGCCGAGCGTGACCGTCTTGAACACGTTCCATGACATAACCAGCATGCCGCTGAGGTAAAGCAGCCCTCCGACGAACCGCAGGACGTAGAACGGATAGGTCGCCTTGACGGACTCGACAAAGGTATAGGTCAAAGTGCCGTCCGTGTTGACCGAGCGCCACATCAGCCCCTGCATCACCCCGGCAATCCACATCGCGGCAATGTAGACAACGATGCCAATGGTGGCGGTCCAGAAATGGACTTCAATCGCCTTGACGCTGTACATCTGCTTCTGGCCAAACAGGCGCGGAATCAGGTAATACATGCCACCCATGGTGACCAGGCCAACCCAGCCCAGTGCGCCGGAGTGAACGTGGCCTACCGTCCAGTCGGTGTAATGCGACAGCGCGTTGACGGTCTTGATCGACATCATCGGGCCTTCAAAGGTGCTCATGCCGTAAAACGAAAGCGAGACGATCAGGAAACGCAGGATCGGGTCGTCGCGCAGCTTGTGCCAGGCACCCGACAGCGTCATGATGCCGTTGATCATGCCGCCCCAGCTTGGCGCCAGCAGGATGAGCGAAAACACCATGCCGACCGATTGGGTCCAGTCCGGCAGCGCGGTGTAATGCAGGTGGTGGGGACCAGCCCACATATAGGTGAAGATCAAGGCCCAGAAATGGACGATGGACAGGCGGTATGAATACACCGGCCGTTCAGCCTGCTTGGGAATGAAGTAATAGACAATGCCCAGAAAACCCGCCGTCAGCAAAAAGCCCACAGCGTTGTGCCCGTACCACCACTGCACCATCGCATCCTGAACACCGGCGTAAGCTGAATATGACTTCATCCAGCCAGCGGGTACGACTGCAGCATTGACGATGTGCAACATAGCCACGGCAATAATGAACGCGCCATAAAACCAGTTGGCAACGTAAATATGCCTGACCTTGCGAATACCTATGGTGCCAAAAAACACGATGGCGTAGGCCACC
>JANYCG010000023.1 GCA_025360385.1 Burkholderiales bacterium
AGCTTACTTCCGACCCGGTGGCGTCTATCGTGATTTGCCGCAGACGATGCCGCAGTACAAGGCCAGCAAGGTCCGCAATGCCAGAGCGATCAAAGAGCTCAACACCAATCGCAATGGGTCCCTGCTGGATTTCATTGACGACTTCACGCAGCGTTTTCCCGCTTACCACGACGAATACCACACGCTGCTGACCGACAACCGCATTTGGAAACAGCGCACCGTCGGCATCGGTGTTGTCACGCCGGAACGCGCCATGAACCTGGGGTTCACCGGCGCCATGCTGCGCGGGTCAGGTGTAGCCTGGGACCTGCGCAAAAAGCAGCCCTATGACGTCTACGACCGCATGGATTTTGACATCCCGGTGGGTAAAACCGGCGACTGTTACGACCGCTATCTGGTGCGCATGGAAGAGATGAAGCAGTCCAACCGCATCATCAAGCAATGCGTTGAATGGTTGCGCGCCAACCCCGGTCCGGTGATCACCGACAACCACAAGGTTGCGGGGCCAGACCGTGAATCCATGAAGTCCAACATGGAAGAGTTGATCCACCACTTCAAACTTTTCACCGAGGGTTTTCACGTGCCCGAGGGCGAAGCTTATGCGGCCGTGGAACACCCCAAGGGCGAGTTTGGCATCTATATCGTCAGTGA
Source organism: Burkholderiales bacterium (assembly GCA_025360385.1). Taxonomy (GTDB): domain Bacteria; phylum Pseudomonadota; class Gammaproteobacteria; order Burkholderiales; family Burkholderiaceae_C; genus JANYCG01. The sequence continues at coordinate 652 of JANYCG010000023.1, forward strand.
TGGCGCCAACAAGCCCTACCGTCTCAAGATCCGCGCGCCTGGCTTTGCCCATCTGGCGGGTTTGAATGAAATGGCCAGTGGCCACATGATTGCAGATGCGGTCGCCATCATTGGCACCATGGATATTGTGTTTGGGGAGATTGATCGATGATCTCGGCTGCTGCCATAAAGCGTTTTGATGTTGAGGTTGCCAAGTACCCGGCAGACCAGAAGCAATCTGCCGTCATGGCCTGTCTTGCCATCGTCCAGCAAGAGCTCGGATATGTCGGTGTTGAGAGTGAAAAAGTGATTGCCGACCATTTGGGCATGCCACCCATGGCGGTGCATGAAGTCACGACTTTTTACAACATGTACAACCAACGGCCGGTCGGCAAGTTCAAGCTGAACGTCTGCACCAATCTGCCCTGCCAGTTGCGCGACGGTCAGGCCGCGCTGAAGCATCTTGAAGACAAGTTAGGCATTCACATGGGTCAAACAACGGTTGACGGCCTGTTTACTTTGCAGCAAAGCGAATGTCTGGGCGCCTGTGCCGATTCACCTGTGATGCTGGTCAATGACCGGACCATGTGCAGCTTTATGAGCAATGACAAGCTGGATCAATTGGTCGAAGGCTTGCGCGCCTCGGTTGTTTCTTCAGGGACACAGGCCAAATGATGTCTGCCGAACAAGTCCTCGCGCAGTTTCAGGCCAATGGCCTTGAGAGCTGTTTTCACGGCCGTCACATCAGTCCGCAGATTTTTGCCGACTTGAACGGGTCGAACTGGCGGCTGAAGGATTATGAAGCGCGGGGTGGTTATCAGGCCTTGCGCAAAATTTTGGGCAAAGATGGGTCACCCCCTGCTGAAGACGGTAAACCTGCTGGCTTGACGCAGGACCAGGTCATTGCCGTGGTGAAGGAGTCAGCATTGCGCGGTCGCGGTGGTGCGGGTTTCCCGACGGGCCTGAAGTGGAGCTTCATGCCGCGCCAATTCCCCGGCCAGAAATACCTGGTATGCAACTCGGACGAAGGTGAACCTGGCACCTGCAAGGACCGCGACATCCTGCAATTCAACCCGCACATTGTGATTGAAGGCATGATCATCGCCGCTTATGCCATGGGCATCAGCGTGGGGTACAACTACATTCACGGCGAAATTTTCACCACCTATGATCGGTTTGAGGAAGCGCTGGAAGAAGCCCGTGCAGCCGGTTACCTGGGTGACCATATTCTGGGCGGCAACTACAGTTTTCAGCTTCATGCGGCGCATGGTTTTGGTGCCTACATCTGCGGCGAAGAAACGGCCCTGCTGGAGTCGCTGGAAGGCAAAAAGGGACAACCCCGGTTCAAGCCGCCATTCCCCGCCAGCTTCGGCATGTACGGCAAACCCACCACGATCAACAACACCGAAACGTTTGCGGCCGTGCCGTGGATCATCCGCAATGGTGGCGCGGCCTACTTGGCGTGTGGCAAGCCCAACAATGGGGGCACCAAGATTTATTCGGTCAGCGGCGACGTGGAACTGCCAGGAAACTACGAAGTGCCGCTGGGCACGCCATTTTCCAAACTGCTAGAGCTGGCGGGTGGGGTGCGCAAGGGTCGCAAGCTCAAAGCCGTCATCCCAGGCGGTTCTTCCGCTCCTATTTTGCCCGCCGACATCATGATGGGCTGCACCATGGACTACGACTCCATTGCCAAGGCCGGCTCGATGCTGGGTTCTGGCGCTGTCATCGTGCTGGACGACAGCCGCTGCATGGTGAAGTCGTTGCAGCGCTTGAGCTACTTTTACATGCACGAGTCCTGCGGACAATGCACGCCGTGCCGCGAAGGTACGGGCTGGCTGTCGCGCATGGTGGATCGCGTCGAAGCCGGGCATGGGCGCCCCAGTGACATGGACTTGCTCAACTCGGTGGCTGACAACATCCAGGGACGCACCATTTGCGCTTTGGGCGACGCCGCAGCCATGCCGGTGCGCGCCATGATCAAGCACTTCCGTCATGAATTTGAATACCACGTTGAGCACAAGACCTGCATGGTTCCTGCTTACGTCTGAACGCGTGACAGCACGAGCATAAAAAGATGATTGAAATCGATCTCGACGGCAAGAAGGTGGAAGTTGTAGAAGGCAGCCTGATCATGCAGGCTGCTGAAAAGGCGGGCACCTACATCCCGCATTTTTGTTATCACAAGAAACTCAGCATTGCCGCCAATTGCCGCATGTGTTTGGTCGATGTCGAGAAAATGCCCAAACCTATGCCGGCCTGCGCCACGCCTGTGACGCAAGGCATGATTGTTCGAACCAAGAGCGACAAGGCGATCAAGGCGCAGCAGTCGGTGATGGAGTTTTTGCTGATCAACCACCCATTGGATTGCCCGATCTGCGACCAGGGTGGTGAATGCCAATTGCAGGATCTGGCTGTCGGGTATGGCGGTTCGGCGTCGCGTTACGACGAAGAAAAGCGTGTTGTCGCGGTCAAGGATGTGGGCCCGCTGATTTCCATGCAGGAGATGAGCCGCTGCATCCATTGCACGCGCTGTGTCCGTTTTGGCCAGGAGGTTGCCGGCGCGATGGAACTGGGCATGTCGCATCGTGGTGAACACGCCGAGATTGAGACTTTTATCGGCTCGACGATTGACTCCGAGTTGTCTGGCAACATGATAGATATTTGCCCGGTGGGTGCGCTGACCAGCAAGCCGTTTCGTTACAGCGCCCGTACTTGGGAGCTGTCGCGCCGCAAGTCGATTAGTCCGCATGACTCGACTGGTGCCAACCTGATTGTCCAGGTCAAGAACAACAAAGTCATGCGTGTCGTGCCGCTTGAGAACGAAGAGGTCAATGAATGCTGGATTGCAGACCGTGACCGGTTTTCATACGAGGCATTGAACTGCGAAGAGCGCCTGAGTGCGCCCGCGATCAAGCAAGGCGGGGCTTGGAAGACGGTCGACTGGCAAACCGCACTGGAATACGTCGCCAACGGCTTGACGCAAATCAAAGCCGATCATGGCGCCAAGAGCATTGGCGCATTGGTCAGCCCGCACAGCACGCTGGAAGAGATATTTCTCGCTGGCGCCCTGGTGCGGGGCTTGGGCAGCGAAAACATTGATTACCGCTTGCGCAATGCAGAATTTCCGCAAGCGTCGGCGAAGGGTGAAACACCGGCACGCTGGCTTGGAACCAGCATCGCCTCGCTCTCCAAATTGCAGCGCGTTCTTGTGGTGGGCTCCAATCTGCGCAAAGACCACCCCCTGTTTGCGCTGCGAATCCGCCATGCCGCGCGCATGGGTTGCGCGGTCAGCCTGGTTCACTCGAAAGCCCAGGACTGGGCGATGCCGATTGCCAACAGCCTGATCGCAGAGTCCGCCCATTGGGCGACAGCATTGGCGGAAATCGCTGCAGCGGTCGCTTTGGAAAAAGGGGTGGCTGCGCCCGCCGTGGCCAATGTCAGCGATAGCGCGAAGGCGATTGCCCTGTCGCTTCTCGGTGGTGAGCGCAAGGCAATTTTGCTTGGCAATGGTGCAGCCCACCACGCGAAAGCCGAAAGCCTGTTGGCCTTGGCGAACTGGATTGGGGCGCAAACTGGCGCAACGGTGGGTTATCTGACCGAAGCCGCGAACACGGTCGGTGCACAAATTGCAGATGCCTTGCCCGGCCCAGGGGGACTCAACGCAGGGCAAATGCTGGGTGGTGGACTCAAGGCGGCCGTGTTGCTCAATACCGAGCCGGAGTTCGATTCCGCAGGTGGCGTCGCGTCGGTCCGTGCTTTGGGCCAGTGCCAAATGGTGGTCAGCCTGAGCCCGTTCAAGGCCAATATGGCTTTCTGCGATGTAATTTTGCCAATTTCACCGTTCACTGAAACACCCGGAAGTTTCGTCAATGCCGAAGGCCGCGTCCAGAGTTTCCATGCCGTCGTGAAGCCTTTGGCGGACACCCGTCCAGGCTGGAAGGCGCTGCGCGTGTTGGCAAATGTATTGGGCCTGCCGGGATTTGACTACGAGTCCTCCCAGGATGTGCTGGCCCGTGCCTTGGGTGAAAACGCATCGCAATCCGGTCAATTGCCGCCAGGCAGACTGGGCAACATCGCCATTGGCGCAATAGACCTGTCTGCGGCCTCCCTGGAGCCGGCGGTTGCCAGCATCTACGCGCTGGACTCCATTGTTCGCCGCGCGTCCTCGCTGCAAATGACGGCCGATGCCAGGCCCGTGGCCGTTGAAGGGGCCATCGCATGATTGACGCGATTTTTACCTTCGGTCAGGGCCTGATCAACGCCTCCTGGTGGGCGGTACTGGCCTGGCCTGTGTTGTGGATTTTGATCAAGATCATTGTCATCGTGGCACCGTTGATGGGTGCCGTGGCCTACCTCACCTTGTGGGAGCGCAAGGTGATTGGCTGGATTCAAATTCGCATTGGGCCCAATCGGGTAGGGCCGCTGGGCCTGCTGCAACCGATCGCGGATGCACTCAAATTAATGGGCAAGGAAATTTTGATTCCCACGGCGGCTACTAGCAAGGGCTTGTTCTTGCTGGGCCCCATACTGACCATCATGCCGGCTTTGGCGGCATGGGCGGTTATCCCGTTTGGACCAGAGACCGCATTGGCGAACGTCAATGCTGGCTTGTTGTTCATTATGGCCATCACCTCCATGGAGGTTTACGGCGTGGTCATCGCTGGCTGGGCTTCGAACTCCAAGTATGCATTTTTAGGCGCTTTGCGTGCCTCGGCCCAGATGGTCAGTTACGAAATCGCCATGGGCTTTTGCCTCGTTGTGGTGCTGATGATTTCAAGCAGCATGAACATGACCGATATCGTGGTCGGTCAAGGCAAAGGGCAATTTGCTGCGATGGGCTTGAATTTTCTATCCTGGAACTGGTTGCCTCTGTTGCCGATTTTCATGGTGTACATCATCTCGGGCCTGGCTGAAACCAACCGCCACCCGTTCGACGTTGTGGAAGGTGAATCGGAAATTGTTGCTGGCCATATGGTCGAGTATTCCGGCATGTCCTACGCCATGTTCTATCTCGCTGAATACGCGAACATGTGGCTGGTGTCGATTTTGGCGTCCATCATGTTCCTCGGCGGCTGGTTGCCTCCGTTAGATAGCCTCTTTTTTAACTGGGTTCCGGGCTGGATCTGGCTTGGTATCAAGACCTGCGCAGTGGTGACTTTGTTCATCTGGATCCGCGCGACACTCCCGCGTTTCAGATATGACCAAATCATGCGTTTGGGCTGGAAAATTTTTATTCCCCTGACGCTGGTTTGGTTGGTCGTGGTGGGCGCGTGGATGCAAACGTCGTTCACGATCTGGAAGTAATTGGAGTTAAAAATGTCTGCCCACACCTCGACACTCGCCAGCCCTGCGTTCTCAATCAAGGATTTTCTCTCCAGCTTCATGTTGGTTGAGTTGTTCAAGGGTCTGGCATTGACTGGGAAATATGCGTTTCGCCGCAAGATCACCATCCAGTTTCCAGAAGAAAAAACGCCGTTAAGTCCCCGTTTTCGAGGCCTACACGCCCTGCGTCGGTATGAGAATGGTGAAGAGCGCTGTATTGCTTGCAAGCTGTGCGAGGCAGTATGCCCGGCCATGGCCATCACCATCGAGTCTGAAGTCCGCGACGATGGTTCGCGCCGCACCAAGCGCTACGACATCGATTTGACCAAGTGCATTTTTTGCGGATTTTGCGAGGAGAGTTGTCCGGTTGACTCGATTGTTGAAACCCATATTCTCGAATACCACGGTGAAAAACGTGGTGACTTGTACTTCACCAAAGAAATGCTGCTGGCTGTGGGTGACCGTTATGAGGGCGAGATCGCTGCCGCCCGCGCCACTGACGCCAAATACCGTTAATTCAAAGCTGACTGCCTGATCCAAACAAATCCAATTCATGGACATCAAGACTGGTTTCTTTTATTTGTTTTCGGCTGTGTTGTTGTTTGCATCCTTTCGGGTGATTACGGCACGCAATCCGGTTTACGCCGCGCTCTATCTGGTGCTTGCTTTTGCGCAGGCCGCAGCGCTCTGGATTTTGTTGAAGGCCGAGTTTTTGGCGATCACGCTTGTTCTGGTTTATGTCGGTGCCGTGATGGTGTTGTTTTTGTTTGTTGTGATGATGTTGGACATCAACGTCGACAGTTTGCGCCAGGGTTTCTGGAAACATTTCCCCGTGGCTGGGACGCTCGGGGCCATCATGGCGCTGGAAATGGCCGCTGTGGTGATGGGCGGTTTTCGCAGCACAGAAACGCCCAAATCCCTGGCGGTTGCTGGGCAAATGACAGCCCAAATATCAAACACCAAAGAGCTCGGCAAAGTGCTGTATTCGCAGTATGTCTACCCCCTCGAAATTGCGGCTGTCATTTTGTTGGTCGCCATGATTGCCGCCATTGCCTTGACACTGCGGCAGCGCAAAGACAGCAAATATTCAAGCCCCTCCGATCAAGTCAGGGTCAAAGCCGCAGATCGGATGACCGTGCTCAAAATGGATGCCACCAAAATTGCTGAACCTGCCGCTGACAACGCTGCCCAGGAGAAAAAAGCATGACATTGACATTGGGCCACTTCCTGTCATTGGGTGCCATGCTGTTTGCACTGTCGGTGATTGGCATTTTTTTGAACCGTAAAAACCTGATTGTTTTGCTGATGGCCATTGAGTTGATGCTGCTGGCCGTCAACATGAATTTTGTTGCGTTTTCCTACTATTTGCAGGACATGCACGGCCAGATTTTTGTGTTCTTCATTCTGACGGTCGCTGCTGCGGAATCGGCCATTGGACTGGCGATTCTGGTTCAACTTTTCCGAAATAAATCCAGCATCAACGTGGACGAACTCAATACGCTCAAGGGCTGAACCACGGGTTCATCAACACACCAAGAACATGAGTCAAACCCTTTCCTTGTCGACATTGCTCGCAGTCCCCCTGGCGCCGCTAGCGGGTGCTGCGCTGGCCGGTATTCTGGGCACCACTTTTGGTGGCAATGTGATTGGGCGGCGTGCCTCGCATTCGCTCACCATTCTGGGTGTGCTGATTTCATTTGTGCTGTCGGCCATGGTGCTCTACAGCGTCGTCACGGACGATGCCCGCTTCAACCAGACGGTGTACACCTGGATGGTCGTCGGTGGCCTGAAAATGGAAGTTGGTTTTCTGGTGGACGGCCTCACCGCCATGATGATGTGTGTGGTGACGTTCGTGTCGCTGATGGTTCACGTCTACACCATTGGTTATATGCAAGAAGACGACGGCTACAACCGGTTCTTCGCCTATATTTCCCTGTTCACATTCTCAATGTTGATGCTGGTGATGAGCAATAACTTGCTCCAGCTGTTTTTTGGCTGGGAGGCCGTTGGGCTGGTCTCGTATTTGCTGATCGGCTTCTGGTACAACAAGCCCACTGCAATATTTGCCAACATGAAGGCATTTTTGGTCAACCGGGTGGGTGATTTCGGCTTCATTCTCGGCATTGGCCTGATCGTCGCTTTTGCAGGGTCGTTGAATTATGCCGAGGTGTTCGCCAAGGGAGCTGATCTTGCCAAGTTGACATTCCCTGGCACCCACTGGATGCTGATCACGGTGATCTGCATTTGCCTCTTCATTGGCGCCATGGGAAAATCGGCCCAGTTTCCCTTGCATGTCTGGTTGCCTGACTCCATGGAAGGTCCAACTCCCATATCCGCGTTGATTCACGCGGCAACCATGGTGACGGCTGGCATCTTCATGGTGGCGCGTATGTCGCCGCTGTTCGAGTGGAGCGATGCGGCCCTGAGTTTCATCATGGTCATAGGCGCCATCACGGCCTTGTTCATGGGTTTTCTGGGCATCATCCAAAATGACATCAAACGGGTGGTGGCCTATTCGACCTTGTCCCAGCTGGGCTACATGACCGTGGCGCTCGGGGCATCAGCCTATTCGGTGGCGGTGTTCCACTTGATGACGCATGCCTTCTTTAAGGCGCTGCTGTTTTTGGCGGCGGGCTCGGTGATTATGGGTTGCCATCACAATCAGGATATCCGCTGGATGGGTGGTTTGCGAAAGTACATGCCGATTACCTGGATCACATCGCTACTAGGGTCTTTGGCCCTCATCGGAACACCGTTTTTTGCCGGGTTCTACTCCAAGGACAGCATCATTGAAGTGGTGCATGAGAGCCATCTTGCTGGAGCCGGATTTGCCTCTTTCGCTGTATTAGCGGGCGTGTTTGTGACGGCTTTTTACTCGTTCCGGATGTATTTCCTGGTGTTCCACGGAAAAGAGCGGTTTGACCAAAATCCGGATCATCACCATGACGGTCATCACGCCGATGCCCACGGCCATGGCCATGATGGTGCTGCACACAAGCCGCACGAGTCACCCTGGGTTGTTTGGGTGCCACTGGTTCTACTGGCCATTCCTTCAGTCGTGATAGGGTTTATGACCATCACGCCCATGCTGTTCGGACACTTGATGGGTGATGCCATCTACGTCGACCTGGCACGGCACCCCGGCATGCTTGAAATCGCCAGGGAATTTCATGGCCCGGTTGGAATGGCGCTTCATGCCTTCACCACCTTGCCATTTTGGCTGGCGCTTGCGGGTGTGGCGCTTGCCTATTACCTGTACATGGTCAACACGGCTTTGCCGGCGGCCATCAAGGCCAAGGTGCAACCTATCTACACTTTGCTAGAGAACAAGTACTACATGGACTGGTTCAACGAAAACGTGCTGGCGCGAGGCACGCGGGGTTTGGGTGTGGCCCTATGGAAGGGCGGCGACGAAACCTTGATCGATGGCGCGCTCGTCAATGGCTCTTGGAAAGTTGTTGGCGTGGTCTCCAGCGTGGTGCGCTGGGCGCAGACCGGCTATCTCTACCACTATGCACTGGCGATGATTCTTGGCATCTTTGTGCTGATGACGTATTTCGTCTGGCTCAAATAACTTTCCCCTCTGGAGAACGATAAAAATGGGTTTGTTGAGTCTGGCTATCTGGACACCAATTGCTTTTGGGCTTGTGTTGCTTGCATTGGGCCGGGACGATCAGGCGCGTGCGGTGAGATGGGTCGCCCTGATCGGGGCTGTCATCAGTTTCTCGATCACACTGCCCTTGTACAGCGGGTTCAAACTTGGTATTTCCACCATGCAGTTTGTTGAGAAAGCCCCCTGGATCGATCGTTTCAACGTCAACTACCACCTCGGGGTTGACGGCATTTCATTGTGGTTTGTGGTGCTCACAGCATTTATCAACGTCATTGTTGTGATTGCGGGTTGGGAGGTTATCACGCGGCGGGTCAACCAGTACATGGGTGCCTTCCTGATTTTGAGCGGCTCGATGATCGGTGTTTTCTGCGCCTTGGACGGTTTGCTGTTTTATGTCTTCTTTGAAGCCACCTTGATCCCGATGTACCTGATCATTGGTATTTGGGGCGGCCCCAACAAAATCTATGCGGCCTTCAAGTTTTTCTTGTACACCTTGCTTGGGTCCCTCTTGCTCTTGATCGCGCTGATATTCCTCTACACCAAGTCAGGTGGCAGTTTTGACATTGCCACATGGCATGCCTTGCCGTTGGGCGGCACTGCGCAGACCTTGGTTTTTTTCGCGTTCTTTTCCGCATTCGCAGTGAAGGTTCCAATGTGGCCGGTCCATACCTGGCTGCCTGACGTGCACGTCGAAGCGCCAACGGGGGGGTCTGCCGTGCTGGCCGCCATCATGCTCAAGCTGGGCGCGTATGGTTTCCTGCGCTTCTCAATGCCCATCGCGCCGGATGCTGCGCATGAGTGGGCATGGCTGATGATCGCCTTGTCGCTCATCGCAGTGGTGTATGTGGGGTTGGTCGCTATGGTCCAGCAAGACATGAAAAAGCTGGTGGCTTACTCCTCAGTCGCCCACATGGGGTTTGTCACCTTGGGCTTCTTCATTTTCAATGACCTCGGCATTGCGGGTGGGTTGGTGCAGATGATTGCCCATGGTTTTGTGTCGGGCGCGATGTTCCTGTCCATTGGCGTGTTGTATGACCGTGTTCACTCGCGCGAGATCGCATCCTATGGTGGCGTTGTCAACACCATGCCAAAATTCACGGCCTTTGCCCTGCTCTTTGCCATGGCCAATTGCGGCCTGCCCGCAACGGCCGGTTTCGTCGGTGAATGGATGGTCATCCTGGGTGCGGTCAAAGCCAATTTTTGGCTGGGTTTTGCCGCAGCCAGCGCCCTGATTTTTGGCGCTGCCTACACGCTCTGGATGTTCAAACGAGTCTATCTGGGGCCAGTCGCCAACGACGATGTTAAAGGCCTGAAAGACATCAATGGTCGAGAGTTTTTGATGCTGGCCTTGCTGGCTGCCGCGGTGCTCTGGATGGGGGTCTACCCCAAACCCTTTACTGACGTGATGGATGCCTCAGTCGCCGGTTTGCTTAAGCATGTCGCGACCTCGAAATTGAATTGACCCGATTGAATGAAGAGACCTAGGCAATGATTGACAAACTCAGTTGGATCACCGTTTACCCGGAAATCATCTTGATGGCGATGGCCTGCGTCATAGCTCTGGTGGATCTCGGGGTAAAAAGTCCGCAGCGCACTTTGACTTACGTGTTGACCCTTCTTACTTTGGGCGTGGTTGCGGTGCTCCAGGGCCTGTACGCCAGTGGCGGCGCGACCGCCTATGGTTTTGGCAACATGGTCGTGAGCGACCAAATGGGCAACTGGCTCAAATGTTTTGCCAGTTTGTCGGTCATGGTCTCGCTGGTGTATGGCCGTCCGTACGCGGCAAGCCGCGACATGTTGCGCGGCGGAGAATTGTTTTCACTCAGCCTGTTCGCGCTCCTGGGCATGTTTGTGATGATTTCCGGCAACAATTTTCTCGTGCTTTATATGGGCCTGGAATTGCTGACTCTTTCCAGTTACGCTCTGGTGGCATTGCGCCGCGACAACGTGACCGCGACTGAGGCCGCCATGAAGTATTTTGTCCTCGGTGCAATGGCCTCGGGCTTTTTGCTTTACGGGCTGTCGATGATGTACGGGGCGACCGGTTCGCTGGACGTCAACGCGGTCTTTAAGGCCATCAGTTCTGGCAATGTTGATCACCGTGTCTTGGTGTTCGGCCTGGTGTTTGTCGTTGCGGGCCTCGCCTTTAAATTGGGCGTTGTGCCGTTTCACATGTGGATACCCGACGTTTACCAAGGTGCACCCACTGCCGTGACATTGTTGATTGGCGGAGCGCCAAAACTTGCGGCGTTTGCCATCTGCATCCGGCTGCTGGTTGAGGGCATGTTGCCGTTGGCGCCTGACTGGCAGCAAATGCTGATGGTGCTTAGCATCGGCTCACTGTTCATTGGCAATTTGGCCGCCATTGCCCAGACCAATCTCAAACGCATGTTGGCGTTTTCGACCATTTCACAAATGGGTTTTGTTTTGTTGGGCCTTATGTCGGGTGCGGTCAATGGCAATACCTTGTCCGCTGGCAATGCCTACAGTTCGTCCATGTTTTATGTCGTCACTTACGTGCTGACCACCTTGGCCAGTTTCGGCATCATCATGTTGCTCGCCCGTGATGGTTTTGAAAGTGAGGAAATTACAGATTTTGCGGGTCTGAACCAACGCAGCCCGTTGTACGCGGCCGTCATGGCCATTTGCATGTTCTCGTTGGCGGGCATCCCGCCCATGGTGGGGTTTTATGCCAAGCTGTCAGTCTTGCAAGTGCTGATCGCGTCAGGTCAAGCCATGCACATCGGTTTGGCCGTGTTTGCCGTCATGATGTCCTTGGTCGGCGCTTTTTACTATTTGCGCGTCGTCAAGGTCATGTATTTTGACGAGCCCATCACCGCCAGCACAGTGTCAGCTTCGGTCGACGTGCGAGTGGTCTTGTCGATCAATGGCGCTTTGGTTCTGGTGTTGGGCATCGTCCCGGGTGGTCTGATGACGCTATGCGCTCAAGCCATCCTGCAAATGCTGGGCACCTGAGCGAGCCGCAGGGCGCTGTTTTTTTTGAGTCCCTTCATGTCGCAAAGTTGGGCCATCTGGATTTTTCTACCGGTGGCTGTTTGCGCGGCAAATCTGCCATTTGTCAGCCAACGCCTGCTGGCCGTCGTGCCTCTTCAAACGCCCAAAACACCCTGGCTTCGCCTGGCTGAACTGCTGGTGTTTTACTTCTGCGCTGGCGGCGTCGGTTTGGCGCTTGAACAACGGGTGGGCCAGTTAGCCCCGCAAACCTGGGAGTTTTATGCCATCACGGTGGCCATGTTTGTCACTTTTTCCTTCCCGGGTTTTGTTTATTGTTATCTTTTCAAGCATCGTGCTTGAAAGTTGCGCCATCGCCGGTGGCATTGGGCGCAGCTCGGTGGATCAATTTTCTGACCATTCACCGCGCGGCGGATAATTCCTTCATGAAAGTTCTTGATCTTCAATGTGAGCACCAGCATGTATTCGAGGGCTGGTTTGGTTCGGAGAATGATTTTCAGGACCAGCTGGGCCGTGGCTTCATTCAGTGCCCCATGTGCGGCAGCGCCGAAATCTCCAAACGCTTGAGCGCCCCCCGAATCAATCTGGGCCGCTCCACCCGCGACGACTCATTGCAGGCTGCGCATGACAAGCTTGAGCCATCCTCAAAACAAGCGCTGGTTGCCGGTTCAAAACTTGACCCGGATTTGGCCACCGCTTGGTTGGCGCTTGCCAAACGCATTGTTGCAAGCACCGACGACGTGGGCGACACGTTCCCTGAAGAAGCGCGCAAAATCCACTATGGCGAAGTGGCTGAACGCAGCATTCGCGGAAAAGCCACCCCGGATGAAACGCGTGCCCTGGTGGAAGAAGGCATCAACGTGATGCCGATGTGGCTGCCCGACGTGTTCAAAGGGCCGATTCAATAGGCGTTGCGGCGACTCAGGGGTACAGCCCGCGCAGCTCGCGCGCGTGGAGAATGCGTTTGCACGCCACAATGAAGGTTGCCGTGCGCAAGCTCACCTTATTGTCCTGCGCGACTTGCCAGATCGCGGCAAACGCTTCTTTCATGATCCGCACCAGGCGCGCGTTGATCTCATCTTCGCTCCAGAAGTAGCTTGAAAAATCCTGTACCCATTCGAAGTAGCTTACGGTCACCCCGCCCGCGTTGGCGATCACGTCGGGCAGCACCAGAATGTTCCGCTCGTGCAGAATATCGTCGGCAGCCGGGGTAGTTGGCCCGTTCGCCCCCTCGATGATCATTTTGGCCTTGATGCGTGAGGCGTTGGTTTCAGTGATTTGCTGCTCCAGCGCGGCCGGGATCAAAATGTCACAGTCCACGTCCCAAAAGGCGTCTCTGGCGATTGCCTCGGCGTGGGCAAACCCGGCGACCGAGCCAGCCTTGCCGACATGGACCAGTAATGCTGGCACGTCCAGCCCAGCCTCGCGGAAAATGGCGCCGCCATGGTCTTGAACGGCCACCACCCGTGCCCCAGCCTCGGCAAACAAGCGGCCCGCCACGCCACCGACGTTCCCAAAACCCTGCACGGCTATGCGGGCGCTGGCGACGTCCAGCCCTATGCGCTGTGCCGCCTCCACGCCCACCGTGAACACGCCTCGCCCAGTCGCATCGCGTCGACCCAATGAGCCACCCAGGTCAACCGGTTTGCCAGTGACCACACCCGTCGCCGTGGCACCTTCGTTCATCGAGTAGGTGTCCATCATCCACGCCATGATCTGCTCATTGGTGTTGACGTCTGGCGCCGGGATGTCCTTGGTAGGCCCGATGATGATGCCGATCTCGCTGGTGTAACGCCGTGTCATGCGTTCGAGTTCGCCCATTGACAGTGTTTTAGGGTCAACCCGAATGCCACCCTTGGCTCCGCCGTAAGGCACATTCACGGCGGCGTTTTTGACGGACATCCAGGCCGCAAGCGCCATCACTTCTGACAGCGTCACATCCTGATGGAAGCGCACACCGCCCTTGCCAGGTCCGCGCGATGTGTTGTGCTGCACGCGATACCCCTCAAAGTGATGGATTGTCCCGTTGTCCAGCTGAATCGGCACATCAACAATCAGCGCCCTTTTGGGTCGGCGCAGTGTGTCGACCCAACGCGCCAAATGGCCTAAATAGGGCTCGACGCGGTCAATCTGTTGCAGGTAAATGCCCCAAGGGCCAAGCTTGTCGGCCTGCAAATACGAGGGAAGAGTTGACGTGGGAAGTGGTGTGTGGGACATGAACAGCTCCAAGGGAATGTGTGAAGTCCCGAACTGTAAGAGCGTGGCAACGGCCTGTCCAACGCCAAAATTTATCAAAACTATGCAAAAAACGCATTGCATGGCCGAATACAGGGGCCAGGGGAGCTGCGGAAATTCGTGATGGCGCTGCTTGAACCGACTTAGCGCCGCTTACGCTCGCCCCGTCAATCGCTGAACTGCAGGGCTGCAAGACGTGCGTATACACCGCCCTTCGCCACCAACTCGGCGTGGGTGCCCTGTTCGACGACCCTGGCGTGATCCAGCACCACAATCCGATCCGCTTTTTGTACGGTTGCCAGGCGATGCGCAATCACCAGTGTCGTGCGTCCGCGCATGGCGGTCTCCAGCGCAGCTTGCACCATGCGTTCACTCTCGGAATCCAATGCACTGGTGGCTTCGTCCAGCAACAACAGCGGTGGGTTTTTGAGCATGGCGCGGGCGATTGAGATGCGCTGCTTTTGTCCGCCTGACAGGCGCACGCCACGTTCGCCCAGGAAGGTCTCATACCCCTCGGGCAAAGCTTTGATGAAATCATCCGCAAAGGCGGCCTGGGCGGCGGCATAAACCTCCTCGTTTGAAGCCCCTGGTTTGCCATACCGAATGTTCTCGATGGCGCTGGTCGAAAAAATCACAGCGTCTTGTGGCACGATGCCGACGCGCTGGCGCAGCTCTTCCAGCGCAACGCGGCTGATGGCCATGCCATCCAGAAAAATTCCAGCATTGCCCTGGTCGGGGTCGTAAAACCGAAGCAGTAAATGAAATACCGTGCTTTTGCCGGCGCCGCTGGGGCCCACCAGCGCAATGGTTTCACCCGGTTTGACGTCCAGGCTGAAGTCGTTCAGCGCAGCCTGCAAGGGCCGGGATGGGTAATGAAAATTGACTGCATCAAACCGCACGGCGCTACCCGCCTGCGTGGGCGGCAAGGCCACAGGATCCATTGGCGAATGGATGGGCGACACGCCATGCAGCAACTCCATCAGGCGTTCGGTGGCGCCCGCCGCCCGCAACAGGTCACCATACACCTCGCCCAGCACGGCAAACGCACTGGCCAAGACGATCACGTAAACGACAGTCTGGCCCAGATGGCCCGCACTGATGCGCCCGGCCATGACCGCCTGCGTGCCCTGGTACAGGCCCCACAGCAACGCGGCTGACGTCGCAATGATGATGAAAGCCACCAGCACCGCACGCGCCTTGGTGCGCCGCACAGCCGTCCTGAAGGCGTTGTCAGTCGAGGTGTCAAAACGCGCCGATTCGCGCCCCTCGGCCGTGTAGCTCTGCACCACCGGAATGGCGTTGAGCACTTCGGCGGCAATGGCGCTGGAATCGGCTACGCGATCCTGGCTGGCGCGCGACAATTTGCGCACCCGCCGGCCAAACCACAAGCTGGGCAAAACGATCAAAATCAGCACGCCCAGCACCTGGGTCATCACGTAGGGGTTGGTCCAAACCAGCATGCCCAGCGCGCCCACGCCCATCACCGCATTACGCAGCCCCATCGACAGCGACGAGCCAACCACTGTCTGCACCAGCGTGGTGTCGGCGGTCAGGCGCGACAACACCTCACCGGTTTGCGTCGATTCAAAAAACTCGGGGCTTTGACGCAACACGTGCCCGTAGACCGCATTGCGCAGGTTGGCGGTGATGCGTTCGCCCAACCAGCTCACCATGTAAAAACGCCCGGCTGAAAACAGGCCCAAAGCCACAGCCACCCCAAACAGCGCCGCAAAATGGTCGCGCAGCGCCATGACCTGGGTGCCTTTGTCGCTCTGTACCAGGCCGCCGTCAATCAAGCTGCGCAGCGCCACCGGAAAGGCCAGCGTGGTGACGGCTGCCATCACCAAAAATACGCCCGCCACGGCGATTTGGCCCCGGTAGGGCATCAAAAATGGAACCAGTCCGCTCAGGGACTTGGGGCTGGTGGATTTGGGGCGTTCAGTGCTCATGATTCAAGTGTAACGTTCATTAAATGCCGACGCAAACAAAGCCTGAGCAATAATTGCTTAGACATTTATAATTAGCGCATGATTTCCAAAATAATTGACAGTGGCAAGCCTGTCGCCTCCTCTGAGGTGGCGCTGAACCCGGATTTTTACAAGCCCGCCGTCTATGACGCCCACGAGAGTGCAGGTTACTTGATGCGCCGCGTGGTCGCTGCCCTGGCCCAATCGGTCGAACGCGAACTCGAAAGCAGCGGCCTGACCAACGCGCAGTGGCTACCCCTGTTCAAACTCTCGAAGGGCTCCACTGCGACCGTGGCCGAGCTGGCCCGCGAATGTGAGCTCGACGCCGGTTCCATGACGCGTTTGCTGGACCGCATAGAAGCCAAAGGCCTGTGCAAACGGGTGCGCTCCAGCGTCGACCGGCGCGTGGTGAACCTGGAGCTGACCGAAGAAGGGAGAATCGCCGCCCAAAAAATCCCTGCCGTGTTGTGCCAGGTTCAAAACCAGCACCTGGCCGGATTCACCCCGTCCGAATGGCTGCTGCTCAAAAGTTTTTTGCACCGCATCCTGGACAACGCCTCTGCCTTGCAGGACACCACCAGCCCGAGCAAAAAATGACCTCGTGAGGTTTCAAGGCCATTGACTTGAAAGTTAGCCCCGCGCCTGGCCGGTGCACATTGAGTGCGTTAAGGGAAATATGGCCCAAAGTTCCCGTGAAATAAGCGTATGTAGCTATACAAAATGTAGCTATACACAATGTAGATTCAGCGTCGCAACACCTCAAAGCCGCAAAGCCCGCGCGTACCCCGTCATCTCCAGGTAGCCGCGCCCCACAGGCTTGCCATTGCTGTCGTAGACCTGGCTCAGGCCCTCCCAGTAAATCGCGCCGGTCGACGCACGGCTGTCCAGTTCCTGGTTGTCGACCACGGCTTTGACAGTGTAAAAATCGGCCGGTGTGCGCACGATCCATTCGACGGGATAAATGGCCTGGCTCATGGCGCTTTTCCAGTTGCGCTGGCGGCTGAACACGACATCCCCCTTGCCAAACACAAAGCGCTGGCCGGCCCCGGTGCGAAACGAGCCGCCGCTCCACAACGCTTGGCCCGATTTGTCGCGCAACTGAAACGCCGTCAGCGCGCTGCCGTCAAAGAAGTTCATGCCAATCCAGTCCCAACCCACCGCGTCGGGGTGCAACAGCGCCTCGCTCCACTCGTGGTCCAGCCAGGCCGTTCCTGCCACGGCAATACGCTCGCTGCCTAGGCTGATGCTGCCACGCGCAGCCAACTGCGGTTTGCTGTAGTAATAACTGGCCTGCGCCTCCTGCGGGCCTTTGCGCGACAGGCCTTGCTCGCCTTGCAGCAGCAGGGCTTGCGTCTCTTGGAAATTCAGGCTGAAGCCGAAGCCCTGGCCGGTCACGTCGGCCTGGTAGGCCTTGGCCGTTTGGGTGATAGACCAGTCTTTGATTCGCACGTCGGTCGCCGTCGTGCTCACCCGGGCCACTTCGAATCCCTCACGCAGCAGGCGCTGGTCGTGCAGCAGGCGTTTGCCTTGCACGTCGGTCAGGGCGGTGTGGGCAAAAACCAATTGTTTGGCGGCAAATTTGGACGACATTCCCTGGGTCGCGTCGACTTTGGAACGGAAAAACGTGACCTGAAACCCGAACTCGCGCGGTGTCGGCGCAGTGCCTGACGGCGTTAGAGGCCGGGGGCTGGCTGACGCGGGAGAGGCCGTGAGGTAGCCCGTGACATACCACCACTCGGTGCGAAAGTCCGGGTGGCTGCCGTTGTCGCGGGGAAAGACCAGGGTTTTTTTCGGCAAGGCCTGGCTGGGCCAGGCGGCACCCAGGCCGCTGAGCAGCAGAGCGCGGCGGGCTGCGTTGAGGGGCGTCACACCAGCAAGGCTTCAAGCCGCGCCGTCGCCGCAGCGCAGTCGCCAAAATGATCTGCCACCCATTGTTCATCGTGGTACGTTGGCAAATAACGCTCACCCGAATCACACAGCAAGGACACGATGGAGCCGGACTGCCCCTGCTGGCGCATCTCGCTGGCCAGGCTCAACATGCCGACAAAATTGGTGCCGGTTGAAGGCCCCACGCGCCGCCCGAGCAGGCCCGACAACAATCGCATGGCCGCGACCGAATCGGCATTGGGCACCTCGATCATGCGGTTCACCACGGAGCGCACAAAGCTCGCTTCCACGCGCGGGCGGCCAATGCCTTCGATGCGGGAACCCACGCCCGTCAAGGCCGTGTCGCCAGTGCGGTGGTACTCGCCAAACACCGAGCCTTCGGGGTCGGGCACACACACTTGGGTGGCGTGGCGCTGGTAACGCACAAACCGTCCAACGGTGGCGCTGGTGCCGCCCGTGCCCGCACCCACCACCAGCCAGCGCGGCACCGGGTGACGTTCATGCGCCATCTGGCTGAACAGGCTTTGCGCGATGTTGTTGTTGCCGCGCCAGTCCGTGGCGCGTTCGGCGTAGGTGAACTGGTCCATGTAGTGGCCGCCGGTTTGGCGGGCCAGCAACTGGGCCTCGTCATACACGTCGGCGGCGCGTTCGACAAAATGGCAACGCCCGCCATAAAACGCGATCTGCGCGATTTTCTCGGGTGAGGTGCTTTGCGGCATCACTGCGATGAAGGGCAGGCCCAGCTGCTTGGCAAAGTAGGCTTCACTCACGGCCGTGGAGCCGCTGGACGCCTCCACGATGGTGGTGCCATAGTCAACCCAGCCGTTGCACAAGGCATACAAAAACAGGGAACGCGCCAGCCGGTGTTTCAGGCTGCCGCTAGGGTGGGTGGATTCGTCTTTCAAATACAAATCGATCCCGCACGCCGCGAGGGCAGGCATGGGAAGGGCGATCAGGTGCGTGTCGGCGCTGCGCTGGAAGTCGGCCTCGATGCGGGTGATGGCAGCGCTGAGCCAGGGGCCGGTCTGCACGGTGGGGGCGGTCATGGCTGAATTGTGGCTTGATTTGGGTTTTCTATCAGCCGTTTCCTATCAGCCGCGCCCGACACCCGTCTACCAGTCCTCCTTCACCGCCAACACCGCATCCTGCCCCGCCGCGGCGCGGCCTGCCGCCCAGGCGGTCAGAGTGCCGGCCAGCACCACGGACGCGCACAGCAGGCCCAGGCGCAGCCAGGGCACCGCCAGGTCCATGGTCCAGTGAAAACTTTGCGGGTTGACCACCTTCACCAGCACCAGTGAAATGCCCAGGCCCAGCACCAGGCCGGCGATGGCGCCTGCCAGCGTCCAGGCCAGGCCTTCACCGGCCACCACGCGCAGCACCTGGGTGCGGGTCAGGCCCAGGTGCAGCAGCAGGCCAAACTCCTTGCGTCGCGCCAGCACTTGGGCGCTGAAACTTGCGGCCACACCAAACAGGCCAATCGCAATCGCCACACCTTGCAGCCAGTAGGTCACGGCAAAACTGCGGTCAAAAATCTTCAGCGAAATGGCGCGGATTTCACCGGTCGAGGCAAATTCGACCAGCTCGCCTGCCCCTGCGCC
>JANYCG010000041.1 GCA_025360385.1 Burkholderiales bacterium
ACCACCCAAGCCAGGCCAGGGCAGGCACTGCGCGCCACGCTGATCGATGGCGAGCTGGATCTGACGGTTGCCGCGCAGCCATCCGGGCAACTGTTCTGAGGATTTGCGCCCCTGGCCGAAGCGCGTTCTACAAAGTTCCTACAATCAGCTTTTCGGACGTTTTCCCGACGTTTGCCCACCGCCCTAGTTTAGGGATCACCCTCAGAGGAAATCATGGAACACACACTGCCCACACTGCCTTACGCGATTGACGCATTGGCGCCCAATTACTCAAAAGAGACGCTGGAGTACCACCACGGCAAGCACCACAACGCCTATGTCGTCAACCTCAACAACCTGCAAAAAGGCACCGAGTTTGAGAGCATGGCACTGGTGGACATCATCAAGAAATCCAGTGGCGGCATTTACAACAATTCGGCCCAAATCTGGAACCACACCTTCTTCTGGAACTGCATGAAGCCCGCTGGCGGCGGCGAACCGTCAGGCGCGCTGGCGGCAGCGATCAACGCCAGGTGGGGCAGCTATGCCGCGTTCAAGGAGGCGTTTGTCAAATCAGCCGTCGGCAATTTTGGTTCGGGCTGGACTTGGCTTGTGAAAAAGCCCGATGGTTCGGTCGATATCGTGAACATGGGCGCCGCCGGCACCCCCTTGACCACGGCTGACAAGGCACTGCTCACGGTGGACGTGTGGGAACACGCGTATTACATCGATTACCGCAACATGCGCCCTAAATTTGTCGAGACCTTCCTCAGCGCCCTGGTGAACTGGGGCTTTGCCGAAGCGAATTTCGCATAAAGCGGGCGCGGCCTCGGCAGGAGGCCGGATCAGGCTTGAACCCTGAGGCGACAGCGCCCCGGGGCCTGCACATTTATCGGGCGAATGGCTCGCCCGCCAGTTTGAACCCGGCTTTGATGCCTTTTTTAGCAAACCAGCCCTGGTTCATTTCCAGCACGTAACGCACGGGCTTGGTGGAGCAATGGGGGTCGGTGCTTTGCGGCTTCATGTCGGCCAGGTTGACGATCTCGCCGTTGTCTGCAACAAAGGCTGCCGTCAGAGGCAAGAGCGTGTTTTTCATCCAGAAACACTGCATGGACGCCTGCTCAAACACAAACAGCATGCCCTCAGTTTGCGGCATGTCCTTGCGAAACATCAAGCCAATCATGCGTTCGTTGGGGGCTTGAGCGATTTGCACCGAGATTTGGTGCATGCCCGCTGACAGCTTGCTGCGCTGTAAATCCAATTGCGGAGCATCCTGGGCTTGTGCCAGGCCAGCCAATGCAGCAAAGAGGCCGATGAGACCCTTGACGGTGTTTTTCATGGTGCAAATCCAATGGCGAAGCAAACCAGGCAATTGCCTGCGATTGATACAGATTACCAAAAAAAGCCCGAAAAAAAACCCGCTGGCGCAAACCAGCAGGTTTTTTTGAAGAATCAAGAATTACTTCTTGGCTTCTGCTTTGGCAGCGGCAGGTTTGTCAGCCATTTTTGCGGACTTGGCGGCTTTCTTTTCAGCCTTGGCGGCTTTGGCAGCAGCAGCCTTTTCAGCTTTGGCGGCTTTGGCAGCGGCAGCTTTCTCAGCTTTCATTTTCTTGGCATCGGCTTTGGCGTCAACTTTCGCGTCGGCTTTGGCTTCAGCTTTTGCAGCAGGCGCAGCGGCAGCGGGTGCAGCAGCAGGCGCGGCGGCAACAGCAGCAGCGGCAGGCTTGGCAGCGGCAGCGGCGGCAGGCGCAGCAGCTTGGGCAAAAGCGCCAACAGCAAACAGGCCAGAAATCAGGGCGGCGAGGACTTTGTTCATTTCAGTTTCCTTAAGACAAGAGAGGTTTAAAAACGGGTTCTAGGTTTCCCTCTGAGAAAAACCAGAGGCTCATCCGTAACGGGGGGCAGTTCACGCCGGTTGACAGTATTTCAAAAATTTTTCGCGATAGAATCGATTGGCTTTGCGCCATACGGCCATTTGCAATGCGATCCTGGCCTATCGGGTGCCATATGGCCCAGTTTTTGCGACTTGTTTGCGCGATTGGTATAACGCCCTGTCCCCAACGCCCCGTTCCCTGCGCCCCGTCTGTCCTCACTTCATCGGAGTGTCAACTCGTGTACCAACATATCAAAGTGCCCTCAGCCGGCCAAAAAATAACGGTCAACGCTGACAATTCCATCAACGTTCCCGACCAGCCCATCATTCCCTACATTGAAGGCGATGGCACCGGCCAGGACATCACGCCCGTCATGCTGAAGGTGGTCGATGCGGCGGTGGGCAAGGCTTACGGCGGCAAAAAACAAATCCACTGGATGGAGGTTTATGCTGGTGAAAAATCCACCAACGTTTACGGCCCGGACGTTTGGCTGCCCGAAGAAACCCTTCAAGTTTTGCGCGACTATGTGGTGTCGATCAAGGGCCCGCTGACCACTCCGGTCGGTGGCGGCATACGCTCCTTGAACGTGGCATTGCGCCAGGAGCTTGACTTGTATGTCTGTCTGCGCCCAGTGCAGTATTTTGCCGGCGTGCCGTCGCCGGTGAAAGAGCCGCACAAGACCAATATGGTGATTTTCCGCGAAAACTCGGAAGACATTTATGCCGGCATCGAATACGAAGCGCAAAGCGACAAGGCCAAAAAACTCATCAAATTCCTGATTGAAGAGATGGGCGTCACGAAAATCCGCTTCCCCCACACTTCCGGCATCGGCATCAAGCCGGTCTCCATCGAAGGCACCGAGCGCCTGGTGCGCAAGGCGATCCAGTACACCATCGACAACGACAAGCCCAACCTGACCATCGTGCACAAGGGCAATATCATGAAGTTCACCGAAGGTGGTTTTCGTGATTGGGCCTATGCGTTGGCGCAAAAAGAATTCGGCGCGGTGCCGATCGACGGCGGCCCCTGGTGCAAGTTCAAGAACCCCAAGACCGGCAAAGACATCATTGTCAAAGACGTGATTGCTGACGCTTTTTTGCAGCAGATTTTGCTGCGCCCAGCCGAATACTCTGTGGTGGCTACGCTCAACCTGAATGGCGACTACATTTCTGACGCGCTGGCTGCGCAAGTTGGCGGCATCGGTATCGCACCTGGCGCCAACATGTCGGACACCGTGGCCTGTTTTGAAGCCACCCACGGCACGGCACCCAAATACGCTGGCAAAGATTATGTAAATCCGGGTTCGGAAATTCTGTCAGCCGAAATGATGCTGCGTCACATGGGCTGGAAAGAAGCCGCCGACTTGATCATCAGCTCGATGGAAAAATCGATTTTGAGCAAAAAGGTCACCTATGATTTTGCGCGCTTGATGGATGGGGCGACCCAGGTCAGTTGTTCCGGCTTTGGGCAAGTCATGATCGAAAATATGTAATTCAATCAATCTCGAAATTCCTGAACACCGCTGCAGGCTGATGGCTTGCAGCGGTTTTTCATTTTGTGGCTTGAATGTGGAAAAAATGCCACCAATTCTCCCCAGTAGGGCAAAGCACTGGTGCGCTCGATAGAATGAATTCATGGCAACGCAAACTCCTCTCAAACCGCCGCCTTTGACCCGCCCGCCTGAACCCGATGACGGCGGTGCTGTGGTGCTGGAGCGGCGCACCCAAAAAACCAAACCGCCGCAGCTGTATCAGGTCGTGATGCTCAATGACGATTACACGCCGATGGAGTTTGTGGTCGTCGTGATTCAGGAGTTTTTCAGCAAAGACCTTGAAACTGCCACGCAGATCATGTTGAAAATTCACCTGGACGGCAAAGCGGTTTGCGGCGTGTATTCAAAAGATGTGGCCGCCACCAAGGTCGACCAGGTTCTGGAAGCTGCGAACAAAGCCGGCCATCCGCTGAAATGCGTCAGTGAGCCGATTGAGTTTTGAGCTTGTGATTCACCTGCAACGCCCCCAGATGAATCGGATTACAGTCAGTCAACAATGTCAGCCATCAACGTCACCGCAAAGCAAAAGGAAATCAAATGATTGCCCAGGAACTGGAAGTTAGTTTGCACATGGCGTTTGTCGAGGCGCGCCAGCAGCGCCACGAGTTCATCACGGTCGAGCACCTGTTGCTCGCCTTGCTGGACAATCCCAGCGCCGCCGAGGTACTGCGCGCCTGCTCGGCCAATATCGATGACCTGCGCAAGTCGCTGGCCAACTTCATCAAGGACAACACGCCCCAGGTGGCAGGCGCCGACGACGTGGACACTCAGCCCACGCTGGGCTTCCAGCGCGTGATCCAGCGCTCCATCATGCACGTGCAAAGCACCGGCAGCGGCAAGAAAGAAGTCACCGGTGCCAATGTGCTGGTGGCGATCTTTGGCGAGAAAGACTCCCATGCCGTGTATTACCTGCATCAGCAGGGCGTGACCCGCCTGGACGTGGTCAACTTCATCGCTCACGGCATCAAGAAGAGCGACCCGCCAGAGCCGGTCAAATCGGGTGAATCGCAGGCCGAAAGTGAAGAGGGTGCAGGCGAAAAAAGCGAAAAACAATCGCCGCTCGAGCAATACACCCAGAACCTGAACCAGCTGGCCAAAGATGGCAAGATTGATCCGCTGATCGGGCGCGAATACGAGGTCGAACGGGTCATTCAAATCCTGTGTCGCCGTCGCAAAAATAACCCGCTTCTGGTCGGGGAAGCCGGCGTGGGCAAGACCGCAATTGCCGAGGGCCTGGCCTGGCGCATCACACAAAAAGAAGTGCCTGAAATCCTGGCCGAGTCCGTCGTTTATTCGCTCGACATGGGCGCCTTGCTGGCCGGCACCAAATACCGGGGCGATTTTGAGCAGCGTCTCAAAGGCGTTTTGAAGTCACTCAAGGACAAACCCAACGGCATTTTGTTCATTGACGAAATCCATACTTTGATCGGCGCGGGTGCCGCTTCTGGCGGCACGCTGGACGCATCCAACTTGCTCAAGCCGGGCCTGAGTTCGGGTGCGCTTAAATGTATTGGTGCCACCACCTTCACCGAATACCGGGGCATCTTCGAAAAAGACGCGGCGCTGTCGCGGCGCTTCCAGAAGGTCGATGTGGTCGAACCGACGATCCAGGAAACGGTCGATATTCTCAAAGGCCTGAAATCGCGTTTTGAAGAGCACCACAGCGTTAAGTACGCCGTGGCGGCGTTGCAAGCGGCAGCCGAATTGAGCGCCAAGTACATCAACGACCGGCATTTGCCCGACAAGGCGATTGACGTGATCGACGAAGCCGGCGCAGCGCAGCGCATTCTGCCGGTCAGCAAACGCAAGAAGATCATCACCAAGACCGAGGTAGAAGAAATCGTCGCCAAAATTGCGCGCATTCCCCCTGCCAACGTGTCTAACGACGACCGCGGCAAGCTGCGCACACTCGAGCGCGATTTGAAGAACGTCGTGTTTGGCCAGGACAAGGCGCTCGACGTGTTGGCCTCAGCCGTCAAGATGGCCCGCTCGGGTCTGGGCAAGGGTGACAAGCCGATTGGCAGCTTCTTGTTCAGCGGCCCCACCGGCGTGGGCAAGACCGAAGCCGCCAAACAGCTAGCCTACATCATGGGCATCGACCTGATTCGCTTTGACATGAGTGAATACATGGAGCAACACGCCGTGAGCCGTTTGATTGGCGCGCCCCCGGGTTACGTTGGTTTTGACCAGGGTGGCCTGCTGACCGAGGCCATCACCAAGAAACCGCATTGCGTGCTGTTGCTCGATGAGATTGAAAAAGCCCACCCGGCCATTTTCAACGTGCTGCTGCAGGTGATGGACCACGGCACACTGACCGACAACAATGGGCGCAAAGCCGATTTCCGCAATGTCATCATCGTCATGACCACCAATGCCGGCGCCGAGACCATGAACAAGGCGACGATCGGCTTCACCAACCCGCGCGAGGCGGGCGATGAGATGGCCGACATAAAACGCCTGTTCACGCCCGAGTTCCGCAACCGGCTGGACGCCACGGTCAGCTTCAAGTCGCTCGATGAGAACGTGATCTTGCGCGTGGTCGACAAGTTTCTGCTGCAGTTGGAGACGCAATTGGCCGACAAGAAAGTCGATGTCACTTTCACCGATGTGTTGCGCAAGCACCTGGCGAAAAAAGGCTTTGATCCATTGATGGGCGCACGGCCAATGCAACGTCTGATTCAGGACACAATTCGCCGTGCCCTGGCCGACGAATTGTTGTTTGGGCGTTTGATTGACGGTGGTCGGCTGACGGTGGACATGAAAATCACAACCGACGAAAAGGGTGTCGAAACCGGCGAAGTGCAGTTGGACATCCAGCCCCTGCCTAAAAAAGAAGGCCGTGTCAAACCCGAGCAGCCAGAAGCGACGGCTGCTGACTGAGCTTGACTGTTCAAGGGTTGAATTTGGCGCGGATGGCCTCGATCCGCGCTCGGTTCACTTCAAAATCTTTGCGTCCCAGGCGGCTGCTCGAACGCACTTGGATCACGCCATTGGCCCGGTCCAGCCAAAACTCCACGTCATCGGTGAACTTCAGTAAGGCGGTGCTGCATTGGGCGTAAATGTAGCCGGGTTCGCGCATCACAATCACAGTTCGCTCTGTATTTTGTAGCAATTCGGCAAGACTGGCCATGGCTTTTTCGCCGTCGCCGCTGAATTTGAGCGGCGCAATGCCGGCATAGTCTTTCTGCGGATGCTCTGGGTAAAGCAGAGCCTGGCTACTGACGCTGTTGGGCGTTTGTGACGGCGGTTTGAGGCGCCCGTCGACCACGCCCAGATTACCAGGTGTCTTGCCCGCTAACAGGCCCATCTGCCCAGCGATCACAAGGGCCAATGCCAACACGACGACCAATATGGCCAGGTAAGCAATTATTTTCATGGGATTCTTTCCAACAAGTTGTCTGTGATTGACGCGAATATCCGAGGATACCCGACGCCTTGCGACCCGCTTTTGTATTGGACAATTGCAAGGCAGATTTTGCAAACCTTTAAGCTCCAAAAAGCATCAGGCTCAGACATGAAATATCCAGGAATCGCGATTTCAATTGTCGTGTTGGCCTTTGCGGGCTGCGCGCAGATGGAGAGCCATCCGACTTCCCCCAACCCGCCCGTCGTCATTCTGCAAGCCCCGGCGAGCGGCACGCCAGCGGTGACGCCAGCCGTTGCGGCGCCCAAACGGCCACCAAGAATCGGCTTGGCCCTGGGTGGCGGCGCGGCGCGGGGTTTTGCCCATGTCGGCGTGATCCAGGTGCTGGAAGACGCTGGCATCAAGCCAAGTCTGGTGGTGGGCACGTCGGCCGGCAGCCTGGTGGCGGCGATTTATGCCAGCGGTAAAACCGGTGCGCAATTGCAGCAGGTGGCCGAGACCATGGACGAAGCGGCCATCACTGACTGGACTATTCCGATTTTCAGCCGAGGCGTGTTCAAAGGCGAGGCGCTGGCGAAGTATGTCAACCGGCAGGTCGGCGACCGCCTGATCGAAACCATGCCCATGCCGCTGGGTATTCTTGCGACCGACCTCAACAGCGGCCGTGGAGTCTTGTTTCAACGGGGTGACACCGGCACGGCCGTGCGTGCGTCCAGCGCCGTGCCGGCCGTTTTCCAGCCCGTCAAAATTGCCGGCAACGAGTATGTCGATGGGGGCCTGGTCTCGCCCGTTCCGGTGCGGTACGCTCGGCAAATGGGGGCGGAACTGGTGCTGGCGGTTGATATTTCGAGCCAGCCTGAATCCAACAACGCGGGAGACAGCCTGCAAGTGGTGCTGCAAACATTTACCATCATGGGCAACAGCATCAATGCGTTTGAACTGCAAGGTGCCGACATCGTTGTGCGACCGGCCTTAGCCGGCATCTCAAGCGCCGATTTCACCTCGCGACGCCGCTCGATAGAAGCCGGGCGCCAGGCTATGTTGAAAATGTTGCCGGCCTTGCGTGCCAAGATGGCGGACTTGGCGCGGCCTTGAACGGCTCAAACGTTTCCCTGCAGGGGAATTTCGTATTTTCGGGCTCGAAGTGCCAAGGCAACCCCACACCCAATCAGCCAAGGCACCCGTGGGGCAGCGTCCTGCGGCTGCAATGCAACCGACAGGCTGTGACTTAAACGGAGATGAAAACTGTCTAAGCAAGCCCCTGCGTATTGACATACAAGGCATACAGCGAGCTGGTCGCCGCCATGAACAGGCGATTGCGGTGCCGGCCGCCAAAACACACATTGGCGCAGCGCTCAGGCAGGTCAATGCGGCCAATCAACTTGCCGTCCTGGTTGAAGATGTGCACGCCGTCCAGGCCAGCTTCACCCATGCCCCAGCCGCACCATAGGTTGCCATCTACATCCACTCGAAAACCGTCGGGAGTTCCCTTGGGGCCGGCGTCGATGAAGTCACGGCGGTTCACCAGAGTGCGTCCGTTCAACACGTCGCAGGCCAGAATTTTGCGCGGGCTGGAGCGTGATTCGACGATGTACAAAATCGACTCATCCGGTGAAAACGCCAGGCCATTGGGTTGGTTGATGCCCTCGGCGGCCACACTGATCGAGCCATCAGCGTCAATGCGGTAGACGTTATACGGCAATTGTGGTTCGGCTTTTTCGCCTTCGTAAAACCCAAGGATGCCGAAGAACGGGTCGGTGAACCACACCGAGCCGTCAGACTTCACCACGACGTCGTTGGGTGAATTGAGCCGTTTGCCGTTAAATGAATCGGCCAGCACGGTGAGATGGCCGTCGTGCTCGGTTCGCGTCACGCGCCGCGTCAGGTGTTCGCAGGTGACGAGACGGCCCTGGCGGTCGCGCGTGTTGCCGTTGCCCATGTTGGAGGGTTTGCGAAAGGCCGAGACGGCGCCGGTTTCTTCGTCCCATTTGTACATGCAGTCGCCGGGCACGTCACTCCATACCAGCATGCGCGTATCGCCCAGCCACACCGGGCCCTCGCTCCAGCGCATGCCATGCGCCAGGCGTTCCACCTTGGCTAGCGCCATCTTGTATTTGTCGAAGGACGGGTCCACGCTGACGATGGAAGGGTCGGGCACGCGGGGGGAAGGACTGAAGTCGGGCATGGTTAGGTCTCCTGGCGAGGTCGGTTTGTCAGACAATTGCTACTGAAATAGTAGCTGCATGTGCATATTCCATAAGGAGAATTGCTTCATTTTGCCATCTAATTTGGCTTGGGGACGTGTTGCAGGCGCTGGCGTGACTGCCTGTGGATGAAGCTGGCACAACGCTTTGGGCTGTGCCGATGACGCCGGGGCTAGCCCTTTGGGCTCCCCCTTGATTTCGCCGTGACATGCGCCCCAATGTCATAGGCAGGTCGCAGCGGTGGTTTACCCACTGCGCCTCCCGCATTGATCCCGTCGCACAGCGACTCAACGTCAAGGGACCGCCTGCGAAGCATCCCATCGCCCGCCTAAATTCTTGAGCAGCGTGGCCGTGGCGGCGAGTCGGCGATTGCGTACATCCAGCAAAGTGCGTTCGGCGGCCAGTGCCGTGGTCTGTGCGGTCACCACATTCAGGTAACTCACCGTGCCGGCCTTGTACTGGTTGTTGGTGATGTCCAGGTTGCGCTGGGCGGCATCGTGCGCGTCGGCTTGCAGCGTGGCTTGTTCCTGCAGGCTGGCCGCGCTGACCAGGTTGTCTTCCACCTCCTGCAGGGCCACCAGCACGGACTGACGGTAGACCGCCGCTGCCAGGTCCAGGCCGGCCCGAGCCGACTCCTGGGTGGCCTGGCGCGCACCACCGTCGAACACCGTCAGCGCCAGCGCCGGCCCCAGCGACCAGAACAGGTTGGGTGCGTTGAGCAGGTTGGTCAAATCCGGGCCCCGGTAGCCGGCGGACGCCGACAGCGTCAATGACGGGAAGAATGCGCTCTGGGCCACGCCCAGCTGGGCATTGGCGGCCGCGACACGCCGCTCGGCAGCAGCGATGTCGGGACGGCGTTCCAGCAGCTGGGCCGGCAATTGCACCGGCACGGCTGGCGTCGCCGGCAGGCGGGCTGTGCGGGGCAGGCTGAAGGCCGCAGCCGGCTTGCCCAGCAGGGTGGCGATGGCGTGTTCCAGCACGGCGCGGCCGGCGGTGGCCTCCACCAGCTGGGCCTGGGTGCTGCGCAGTTGCGTCGTGGCCTGGGCCACGTCGGCGGCCGAGGCCACGCCGCCGGCGTAGCGGTTCTGCGTGAGCTGCAGCGAGCGCTGGTAGGCACCCACGGAACGCTCCAGCAAGTCGGCCTGGGCCTCGGCGCTGCGCAGCGAAAAATAGCTTTGCGCCAGCAGCGCTTGCGCCGACAGGCGGGCGGCCGCCAGGTCGGCGCTGCTGGCCTGCGCCCGTGCCTCGGCGGCACTGACCGCGCCCGACAGCCGACCCCACAGGTCCAGCTCCCAGCCGGCGTTGAGCGAGAGCGAATTCGAAGTGGTGGGTGTGGTGATGACCGGGGTGATGCTTTGCGTTGCCCCAGCGGCCAGCCCCAGCGTGGGGCTGGTGGCGGCGCTGCTGCTGGCCAGCGCTGCGCGTGCCACCTGGTATTGCGCCACGCTGGCCTTGAGATTTTCGTTGCCGATGACGAGCTGCTGCTGCAGACCGTTCAACACCGGGTCGTTGAACAACTGCCACCATTCGTCGGGCACGGCAGCGGCTTCGGGCCGGGCGGCATTCCAGAGTGCGGACTCCTTGAAGGCTGCCGGGACTTCGAAGCCGGGTTTTTCGTAAGCCGGCGGTGTGGCGCAGCCTGAAAGCAGGGTGCCTGACGCCAGTGCGGCGGCCAGTAGCGCCAAAGTGTTGACATGCCGGGGCAGGGCCTGGCGGCGTGGGGTGGGGTGGGGCGTCATCATGGTGTGTCGGCTAGTAGGCTGAATCTCATTGATTCAGCCTACTAAGGGGTCAGTCGTCGAAGCAGGCGGCGTTGCGCGCAGGCGGGCGGGCCAGCGCGACAACCCGCGTATCGTGGCGGCGCGCAGGCGATCCATCAGCACGAAGACGACCGGCGTGGTGTACAGCGTGAGCAACTGCGACAGGATCAGTCCGCCCACCACCGCGATGCCCAGCGGTTGCCTGAGTTCTGCCCCTTCACCGTTGCCAAACATCAGCGGCACGGCCAGCGGGATAGCGCCAAAAATCGCGCAGACGGTGGTCATCAAAATCGGTCGGAAGCGCAGTTGGCAGGCCTTGAAAATGGCCTGTGACGCGCTCAAATGGCCGTGGCGTTGCCGCTCAATTGCAAAGTCAATCATCATGATGGCGTTTTTCTTGACGATGCCGATCAGCAAAATCACACCGATGAAGGCGATGATGGACAGCTCTGTGTTGAACATCATCAAGGCCAGCAGTGCGCCCACGCCAGCCGATGGCAGGGTGCTCAAAATCGTGATGGGATGAATCAGGCTTTCATACAGAATGCCCAGCACCAGGTAGATGGTGATGAGCGCCGCCAAAATCAGCAAAGGCTGCGTTTCGAGCGACTTGGCGAAAGCCCGCGCCGTGCCCTGGAAGGTGCCGCGCACCGACACTGGCACGCCCAGTTCGGCCACGGCGTTTTCGACCGCTGCCGTGGCCTCGGACAAAGACACTTTTTCCGGCAGGTTGAAGCTGATGGTGGACGCAGGCGTGCCGCTTTGGTGATTGACCGACAGGGGCGTGTTGGTCAACTCCAGCCGGGCAAAAGCGCTTAAGGGAATCCGCTCACCGATGTTGCTGATGAAATACAGGTTGCGCAGCGACTCGGGGTTTTGCAAATGTTCTGGTGCCAGTTCCATCACCACGCGGTACTGGTTCAGCGGGTTGTAGATAACGCCCACCTGGCGCTGGCCGAAGGCGTTGTTCAGCGTGGTGTCGATGGCGCGCACCGACAGGCCCATGCGCGTGGCGGCATCGCGGTCAATCACCAGGCTGGTCTGCAGGCCGCGGTCTTGCTGGTCGGTGTTCACGTCCACCACCTCTGGCAGGGCCATCATGGCGCGGCGGATGCGCGGGTCCCAGGTGCGCAGGTCCTCCAGGTCGTCGGCCTGCAAGGTGTACTGGTATTGCGCGTTGGCCTGTCGGCCGCCAATGCGGATGTCTTGCACCGGAACCATGAACAGGTTGGCACCCGGCTCCTTGGCCAGCTTGATGCGCAGGCGTGCCACCACGCCGTCTGCCGAGGCGTCGCGGTCTTTCAGGGGTTTGAGCGACATGAACATCTGCGCGGAATTGCGCTGGAAACCACCCGTGAAGCCCGTCACGTGTTCAACCGCAGGGTCGGCCCGGACGATGTTCAAAAACCGGTCCAGCCGCTGCTGCATGGCCTGGAATGACGTAGCCTGGTCAGCCTGGATGAAGCCGATCACGCGGCCTGTGTCCTGCTGCGGGAAGAAGCCTTTGGCAACGATGCCGTAGAGGTAAAAATTGAGACCAATCACCGCCAGAAAAATTGTGAGGATGACAGGCTGGTGCCGCAAAGCCCAGGCCAGTGAGTGGCGATAGCCCCGCATCACCCACTTGCCGAAGGCGTAGGACCATCGCGTCAGCCTTGAAGGCGCTGCATCGGGCGGTGGATTCTTGAGCAGCGCCGCGCACATCATGGGTGTGGTGGTCAGCGACACCACCATGGACACCAAAATCGCCGCCGACAGCACCACTGCAAATTCGCGGAACAGCCGCCCCACGATGCCGCCCATCATCAAGATGGGAATGAACACTGCGATGAGCGACAGGCTGATGGAGACCACAGTGAAGCTGATTTCACGCGCGCCCAGCAAGGCCGCCTGCAAAGCCGTTTTGCCGCGCTCCATATGCCGCGTGATGTTCTCCAGCACGACGATGGCATCGTCCACCACAAAGCCGGTGGCCACCGTCAGCGCCATCAAGGATAAATTGTCAAGGCTGTAGCCACACAGGTACATCACCACAAAGGTGCCGCAGAGGGACACTGGCACGGCCACAGCAGGAATCAGCGCTACGCGAAAATTGCGCAGGAAGAGCACAACGACCAGGATCACCAGTCCGACTGAAATCGCCAGCGCACGCTCCATCTCGCGCAGGCTGGCGCGGATGGTCGGTGTGCGGTCCATCACCACTTCCAGATGGATTGCGGGAGGAATGGTCGCCCGCAGGTGCGGCAACAGGGC
This sequence comes from Burkholderiales bacterium, assembly GCA_025360385.1. Lineage (GTDB taxonomy): Bacteria > Pseudomonadota > Gammaproteobacteria > Burkholderiales > Burkholderiaceae_C > JANYCG01. The sequence goes on from JANYCG010000041.1 coordinate 12,987, forward strand.
GCGCACCTTGTCCACCGCTTCAATGATGTTGGCGCCCGGCGCCTTGTTCAGGATCAGCAGGATCGAGGGCTTGCCATTCGCGACACCGTAATTGCGTACGTCCTGCACCGAATCGACCACTTCGGCCACATCGGACAGGCGTACTGCGCTGCCGTTTCTATAGCGAAGAATGATCGGTGCGTATTCCGCCGCCGTGGCGGCCTGGTCGTTGGCCCCGATCTGCCAACTGCGGGCACCGTCCTCCACGGAGCCTTTGGGGCGGTTGGCGTTGTTGGACGTTACCGCAATGCGCACGTCATCCAGCGCAATGCCGTTGGCCGCCAGCTTGTTGGGGTCCAGTTCCACCCGCACGGCCGGCAATGCGCCGCCGCCAATCGACACCTGGCCAATGCCGTTGACCTGCGCCAGCCGCTGCGCCAGCACCGTGGACGCCGCGTCGTACATTTGCCCGCGGGTGAGAGTATCGGAGGTGAGCGCCAGGATCATCACCGGCGAGTCGGCCGGGTTCACCTTGCGGTAGGTCGGGTTGCTGGGCATACCGGTAGGCAGCAGCGCACGGGATGCGTTGATTGCCGCCTGCACGTCGCGTGCGGCGCCGTTGATGTCGCGATTCAGGTCGAACTGCAAGGTGACCCGCGTGTTGCCGAGTGAAGAACTTGAGGTGATTTCATTAACGCCTGCTATCGCGCCCAAGGCACGCTCCAGCGGCGTGGCGATGGTGGCGGCCATGGTGTCGGGGCTGGCGCCGGGCAGGCTGGCGTTGACTGAGATGGTCGGAAAATCCACTTGCGGCAGAGGTGCCACGGGCAGCAAGAAATAGCTGATGACGCCGGCCAACGCCACGCCCAGCGTCGCCAGTGTGGTGGCGACGGGACGGTGGATGAAGATGGTGGAGAAATTCACGGTCAAGTCGATTGCTACTAATAGTATAGCTATATGTTCTTATTTGACGGGAACTTTAGGCGCATTTGCCGCAACAACTTGCGGAGTGGCAGCTTCCGGCGGCTTTTTCCAGCGTGCGGCTAGGCTGGCAAAACCCAAATAGATGACTGGCGTGGTGAACAGCGTCAGCAACTGGCTCACAATCAGCCCGCCCACCATCACAACGCCCAGCGGATGCCGCAATTCGCTGCCGACGCCACCACCCAGCATCAGGGGCAAAGCGCCGAGCAAAGCTGCCAGTGTGGTCATCAGGATCGGGCGAAACCGCAGCAGACAGGCCTGGTGAATCGCGGCGCGTGGACTCAAACCCTGTTCGCGCTCGGCGTCCAGGGCAAAGTCGATCATCATGATGGCGTTTTTCTTGACGATGCCAATCAGCAGCACGATGCCTATGATGGCGATCACGTCCAGCTCCAGCTTCAAAACGACCAGCGCCATCAGCGCTCCCAGCGCAGCAGAGGGAAGGGTGGACAAAATCGTCACGGGGTGGATATAACTCTCGTACAACACACCCAGCACGATGTACATGGTGACGATGGCGGCGAGTATCAGCAGCAGGGTGTTGGAGAGCGATGCTTGAAACGCCAGTGCGGCGCCCTGGAAACTGGTCTCGATGCTGACCGGCAGGTTCAGCGCAGCCTGCTCGGCCTTGATGGCTTCCACTGCTTCGCCCAGCGAGACGCCCGCCGCTGCGTTGAACGAGATGGTGGCAGCGGGGAACTGGCCCACATGGTTGACGGCCAACGATGCCGGTTTCTCGACCACCCTGGCCACGCTGTTGAGCGGGATCTGCTTGCCCGTGCTGGCCGGCACATACAAATTGGCCAGTGCCTGAGGGCCGACCTTGTAAGCGGGTGCGACTTCGAGCACGACGCGGTACTGGTTGGACTGGGTGAAGATGGTGGAGATCAGCCTTTGCCCGAACGCGTTGTACAGCGCGTTGTCAATGCCCGCCACCGTCACGCCCAACCGACCGGCTGCGCTGCGGTCAATCTCGACGTAGGCTTGCAGGCCCTTGTCCTGAAGGTCACTGGTTACATCGGCCAGCTGCGGCAGAGTGCGCAGGCGCTCAAGCAACTGCACGGTCGCTGCGGTCACCTCGGCGATGTTGGGCGATGAAAGCAAAAACTGGTACTGGGTTTTGGCAATGCGGTCTTCGATCGTCAGGTCTTGCACCGGTTGTAAAAACAGCTCGATACCGGGCACGGACCGCGTGGCCTCGGTGATGCGGCGGATCACATTGCTCACGTCGCGTGAGGCCTTGTCGCGTTCGCCCTTGGGTTTCAGGTTGATCAACAAACGACCCGCATTGAGCGTAGTGTTGGCACCATCGACACCAATGAAGCTCGACAGGCTTGCCACCGCCGGGTCTTTCAGGATCTGGTCGGCCATCAGCTGCTGGCGTTCACTCATGGCACCAAATGAGGTGGCTTGCGACGCCTCGGTGATGCCCTGTATCACGCCGGTGTCCTGCAGCGGGAAAAACCCCTTGGGCACGACAAAATACAGCCAGACGGTCAGGGCCACGGTCGCAACAAAGACAAACAGTGTGGCAACGCGCCGGTCCAGCACCCAGTTCAACATCAGGCCGTAACGGTGAATGGTGGCGTCAAAGAACTTGCCAGTGGCCCGGTACAACCAGCTGTGGCTTTCCTCGGGGGTATGTTTGAGCAGGCGCGCGCACAACATGGGCGTGAGTGTGAGCGACACGACGGCGGAAATCAGGATCGCTACCGCCAAGGTGATGGCAAATTCATGGAACAACCGGCCTACCACGTCGCCCATGAACAGCAGGGGAATCAGCACCGCGATCAGCGATAGGGTCAGCGAAATGATGGTGAAGCCAATCTGCTTGGCACCTTTCAAAGCGGCTTGCATCGGTGACTCACCCTGCTCCACGAAACGCGCGATGTTCTCGATCATCACGATGGCGTCGTCCACCACGAAGCCGGTGGAAATGGTCAGTGCCATCAGCGTGAGGTTGTTGATGGAAAAGCCCCACAGGTACATGATGCCGAAGGTGCCAACCAGGGACAGCGGCACGGCGAAGCTGGGGATCAGCGTGGCCGAGGCGCTGCGCAAAAACACGAAGATCACGGCCACCACCAGCGCAATCGCCAGCATCAGCTCAATCTGTACGTCCTTGACGGAGGCGCGGATGGTCACGGTTCGGTCGGTCAGCACCTGCACGTCAATCGAGGCGGGCAGGGTGCTTTGCAATTGCGGCAGCAGGGCCTTGATGCGATCCACCGTCTCGATCACATTGGCGCCGGGCTGGCGCTGGATGTTGAGGATGACGCCTGGCATGGACTGCCGCCGGGCCGACCCAAGGCAGTCGCCCCCCTGCGGGGGAGGCGTCCCAGACGCTTCGGGGGGGCATATTCCGGCCCATGCGGCCAGCCGCGTGTTCTCGGCGTCGTCGATGATATTGGCGACATCATTCAGGCGCACTGGCGAGCCGTCTTTGTAGGTGACGATCAGGTTGGCGTATTCAGCGGCCGAACGCAGCTGGTCATTGGCGTCGATGGTGGAGGCGCGCGCCGCGCCGTCAAAGCTGCCCTTGGCCTGGTTGACGTTGGCGGCATTGATGGTGGTGCGCACATCTTCCAGCGACAGGCCCACGCCGGCCAGGGCCGACGGGTTGGCCTGGATGCGCACTGCAGGTCGCCGCCCCCCCGCAATCGATACCAGCCCCACGCCCGGCACCTGCGACAGCTTGGGTGCCAGACGGTTCTCAACCAGATCATGAATACGGATCACCTGCAAGGAGGGCGAGGTGATGGCCAGTGTCAGCACCGGTGCGTCTGCCGGGTTGACCTTGCTGTAGGTCGGCGGCATGGGCAGGTCGGTGGGCAGCAGGTTGGCCCCGGCGTTGATGGCGGCCTGCACCTGCTGCTCGGCCACGTCCAGCGTCACGTCCAGCGAAAAGCGCAGCGTGATGACCGAGGCACCGCCTGAACTGGTGGACGACATCTGGCTCAAGCCCGGCATCTGGCCAAACTGCCGCTCCATGGGTGCGGTAACAGCCGAGGTCATCACGTCCGGGCTGGCACCCGGGTAGAGCGTGGTGACCTGGATGGTCGGGTAGTCGACCTCGGGCAACGCCGACAGCGGCAGCAGACGGTAGGCCAGCGCACCGGCGATCAGCATGGCGACCATCAGCAGCGAGGTGGCCACCGGGCGCAGGATGAAGAGGCGTGAGATGTTCATGCGGACGCAGCCGTCAAAATGCGGGTCGTCATGAGCGCCTTATTGGCTTTGCTGCTGCTGGCGGCGCTCACGCAGCTGCTGCATGAAGGCGCGTCGTTCGTCTGGCGTCATTTTGTTGACGCGAGCGGCCTCTTCGGGTGGCAGTCGGCCCATCATGGCGCGGACCCGGTCCTGCGCTTCGGGCGGGAGCTGGTCGATCCAGCTGGGTGCCGATGGCGCAGCAGACGTTGCTGCCGGTTTGGCGTTGGCCCCCGCGTCAGGTGCATCCGCTGATGGATTGGCCGCGGCAGGCCGGCCTGGGCGGGCGGAACTTGCCCCCTTGGCCGGTACGTCAGCTTGACCCGCTTGGGCCGGTGCGCTGTCAGGCCTGCTGGCACCTCCTGGCCGCCTCTGCCCGCCAGCGCCACCCGGCCCGCCGAAGCCACCTGCGCCCCCTGCACCCCCTGCGCCAAAGGGTCGTACAGCAGGCGTGATCACTTCGACCTTGGCCCCTTCACGCAGGCGGTCTGCCCCGTCCGTCACCACCTTGTCGCCGGCTGCCAGATCGCCCTGCACGCTGACCCAGTCGCCCTCCGTCGTGCCCAGGCGGATGCGGCGAATCGTCACTGTGCCGTCGGGCTTGACCACGTACACAAAAGTGCCCTGCGCCCCACGTTGCACGGCGGTGGAAGGGACGGCCAGCGCGGCCTCCAAGGTGTTGACTTGAAGCTTGATGTTGACAAACTGGTTGGGGAACAGCGAGCCGTCTGCATTGGCAAATTCGGCCTTGACCTTGATGGTGCCAGTCACGGCATCAATCGCGTTGTCGGTAGTGCTGACTTTGCCCGTGGCCAGCAGATTGCGCAGCTCGCGGTCCCAGGCTTCAACGCTCAGCGGCTCTGTGCCCTTGAGCTTGCGGGCCAACTGCGGCAGGTTGGCCTCGGGCACCGCAAATACCACGCTGATGGGCTGCGTCTGCGTGATGGTGACCAGGCCAGTGGCATCACTGGCGCGGATGATGTTGCCCAGGTCGGCCTGCTTCAGGCCCAGCCGCCCGGTGATGGGTGCGGTGATCTTGGTGTACGAGAGTTGCAGCTTGGCGTTGTCCACTTGGGCCTGGTCGGTCTGCACCGTAGCCGTCAGTTGGCCGACCAATGCGTCTTGCGTGTCCACCAGTTGCTTGGCAATCGAATCTTTGGCCAACAGGTCTTTGTACCGCGCCAGGTCCAGCTGCGCGTTATTCAAAAGCGATTGGTCCCGGGCCAGCTGGCCCTGCACCTGGGCCAACGCGATCTCATAGCTGCGGGGGTCAATCTCGGCCAGCAGTGCACCCATCCTGACCAACTGGCCCTCTTTGAAGCGAATGGTTTTAAGCTCGCCGTCCACCCGCGCTCGCACAATGGCGGTGTTCAGTGCGCTGATGTTGCCGATGGCGGCCAGCACCACTTTTACATCCTGTTTGCGCGCCGCCGACACCGTCACCGGCTGCACCCGGTTGGCTCCGCCAAAACGGCGCGCGTTAGCGCCGCCAGTACCTGGCCCTGAGCCGCCGGCCGGGCCGGACGCGCCTGCCGCTGGGCCCGATGCAGCCGTCGCCGGGCTGCCCGCCGCAGTCGAGCTTGCGTCCGCATTGCTGGCGCTGCGCTGGCTCCACCACCATCCGCCGCCGCCCGCAAGCGCGGTCAAGGCCACCAGCAACAG
>JANYCG010000060.1 GCA_025360385.1 Burkholderiales bacterium
AGTGGCCCGGCGGAGCCGGTTCCACGGTGTTTCTGAGAATATGGCCATCATGTCTGCCAAACCAACGATCCCGATCCGCGCGCCTAGGCGTGCGAATGAGGTAGCGCCTGCTTTGCGCGACGTGGTGCAGCTGATGCGTCCGGGCAGCTTGCAACTCGACGCCTTGCCGCCGCTGTCGCTTTACCTGCATTTGCCCTGGTGCCTCAAAAAATGCCCTTATTGCGACTTCAACTCGCACGAGATGAACGCGCAAAACCTGCCCGAACAGCGCTACATCGACGCGCTGGTCGCAGACCTGGAGGCCGCGTTGCCGCTGGTCTGGGGCCGCACCATCCACAGCATTTTCATTGGTGGGGGCACGCCCAGCCTGTTTTCACCTGCGGCGATTGACCACCTGCTGGGCGACGTCCGGGCCCGCCTGCACCTGGAGCCGGGCTGCGAAATCACGCTGGAGGCCAACCCTGGCACTTTCGAGAAAGACCGGTTTCGCGCCTATCGCAGCGCCGGCATCACGCGGCTGTCGGTCGGCGTGCAAAGCTTTAATGACACGCATTTGCAGGCCTTGGGCCGCGTGCATGACCGTGCCCAGGCCATAGCCGCCGTCGAAGAGGCGGCTATGGCCTTTGACACTTTCAACCTGGACCTGATGTACGCGCTGCCAGGCCAGACGGCTGACGACCTGACGCAGGACGTGGCCACGGCGCTGGCGCTGGGCCCGCCCCACCTGTCGATTTACCAGTTGACGATTGAGCCCAACACCTATTTCGCCAAGTACCCGCCGAAAATTCCGGAAGATGATGCCGCTTACGCCATGCTGGACCTGATCACCAGCATGACCGCAGGGCATGGCTTGCAGCGTTACGAGGTGTCGGCGTTTGCACGCGACGGCCACTACTGCCTACACAACCTGAACTACTGGCAATTTGGCGATTACCTGGGTTTGGGTGCCGGGGCACACAGCAAGTTGAGTTTTGCCCACCGCATCGTGCGCCAGGTGCGCTTTCGGGAGCCACGCCTTTACATGGACAAAGCCCTGGCTGGGTGCGCCGTGGCGCAGGATGAAGATGTTAGCCGGGTCGACTTGCCCTTCGAATTCATGCTCAACGCGCTGCGCCTGAAAAACGGTTTTGCCTTGAACCAGTTTTCTGAGCGAACAGGGCTTGCGCTCACGGCGATTCAAAAAGGGCTTGATGAGGCGGAAAAGAAGGGCTTGATTGAACGCGATTTTTCACGTGTGAAACCCAGCGAGCGCGGGTTTGATTTTCTGAATGATTTGCAAGCCCTGTTTCTGGCTGAAACGAACTGAAACCAGGCTGTGAATTCAACCCTTAAACCGGATTCAACCCAATTCAACCCGACTTAATCCGATTCAACCCGGCGCGACGCCGGGCAAACTTTCGGGGTGATTTTGAAATGCCATGCAACGATGCAGTTAGCGTTGCTATTGAACGTTGCGGTTAAACGTTGCGGTTAAACGATGCTATTAAACGATGCTTAAAGGCGCGGGCTGCGTGCCGGCAAACAAAGCGGCATGCTCACTGCACTGCGCGTCGGCCGCCTCTTGCCACAGGTCGCCGGGGCGGGTGACGTCGTCAAAGTCTGCGGCGGACATTTTGCCCCGTTTGCTGGATGGCGCATCCGCGTCGTCCACCATTTGAACCGTGTCCATGAATCCCTGAGATTGATCATTTTGCATGGGTGTCCAATCCAAATCAGTTTGATTGATAAGAATAGTCTAGCGACAAACCAATCTTTGCGCTAGCTGATAAACCCCTGCAATATCCGGTGCGGTGCGGCCAAAAAAACGCCGATGAGGCGGTGTTGGCGGAAGCTGTGAGATTCGAACTCACGGAGGCGATAAAACCTCGCCGGTTTTCAAGACCGGTGCCTTAAACCGCTCGGCCAAGCTTCCATGGCGTGTAGTTTAACTGGAATAGGGGCCTGGCCTTGGGGCTCCATCGGTACGGCGCCAGATACGGCCTGAAAACGATCTGAAGCTTGAGCTTGGAGGCATAAAATGATGGATGTTCTCGTCAATACAGCATAGTTTGCTATATATTTTGACAATCACTCGCCAAATCAAAGTCAAACCGAACGCCCGCACCAACGTGCTTGTGCAGCTTGCGGATGGCACCTGGCTGGCGCAGGTCAAGGCAGTGCCAGTGCATGGCAAAGCCAATGAGGAATTGAAGGCGCTGTTGGCGCGGCATTTTGGCTGCAGCAAGCAGGCCGTGTCCATCCGCAGCGGCGCGGGCAGTCGCCTGAAACTGGTGCGAATCGAGGCGGATTCAGGCGATGGGATTAAACGGCAGTCAACATCCCACGCGCCTCAATAAACCCCACCACCTCCTGCAAACCCACGAGGGTCTTGAGGTTGGTCATCACGAACGGCTTGAGTCCTTTGGACGTCGTCCTCATGCGCCGCGTATCGGTTTCCATCACGCCCAGGTCGGCACCCACGTAGGGGGCCAAGTCAGTCTTGTTGATGACGAACAGGTCGCTCTTGGTGATGCCGGGGCCGCCCTTACGCGGGATTTTTTCGCCCGCCGCCACGTCAATCACATAAATGGTCAGGTCACTGAGTTCGGGGCTGAAGGTGGCAGCCAAGTTGTCGCCACCACTCTCGATGAAGACGATGTCGGCATTGGGGAAGTCCACCAGCATGCGGTCGATGGCTTCCAGGTTGATGCTGGCGTCTTCGCGGATGGCAGTGTGCGGGCAGCCCCCGGTTTCCACGCCCATGATGCGCTCGGCATCCAGGGCACCACTCACGGTCAGGATGCGCTGGTCTTCCTTGGTGTAGATGTCGTTGGTGATGGCCACCAGATCGTATTTATCGCGCATCGCTTTGCACAGCATTTCCAGCAGCGTGGTTTTGCCGGAGCCTACAGGGCCGCCTATGCCCACGCGTAACGGAGGCAGGTTTTTGGTGCGGTTGGTGATGTGGTGCAGTGTGCTCATGGGGTAGGTGCTTTAAGAACGAAACAGGCGTGAATACTGAACCTCGTGCTGTGCACTCAAAATGGCCAGCATGGGGGAAAAGGCCTGGCGATCTGCGTCCGCCAGGCTGAGTGCATGGTCTACGGCTGCTGGTATGTCGGCCACCAGCGCAGACAGAATACGTTGCCCGGCGCTTTGGCCCAGCGGCACACTTTTAATGGCCGCCTGCACCATGTTCTCGGCCCAGCCAAAGGCGTAGGTGAGCAGGCAGTCGCGTACCGGCGCGCCAGTACTGCTGGCCGCCAGCGCAAAGGCCAGCGGGTAGGTGGGCTGCAATGAGGCCAGCAGGTCGATGTGCGGCGCGGTGGCGGTGGTGTGGTTGCGCAGCCACTCCAGCAGGGATCGGCCCATCTGTTCGGTTTGTGCACGCAGTTCGCTGCTTTCGCGCGTGTGCAGAACCCAGCGGTTGAGCACCGAAATTTTCTCTGCAAGCGTGTCGGAGTCGGTCAATCGCCAAGCGGCGACTCCCTGGGCCACAGCCGCCAGATCTGACCGCGCCAGGCTCACCTGGAGTTGGTCTAGCAGCCATTTTTTTGCGCCTGTTTCAGTCGCTATCAATGCACTGTCCACGGCGACTTCAAGCCCTTCTGAGTAGGCAAAACCGCCGATGGGGAGTGCTGGGGAGGCCAGCCACATGAGCTGCATTAGCTGGCTGTCCTGCAGGCGGTGGAGGCCGTCAGTGTTTGTGGCTGGGGCCATGGGCGTGATCCTGGCCGTGGTCATGTCCACAGTCAGGGCCATGGACGTGGGGCGCAGCGGTAGTGCCAGGCATAGCGGCATTTTCGTGACCGTGGGAGTGGCCATTCGCCAGCGCCTCGTCATGTTCATGCATGTGGCCACGCGAATGACCGCTGTGGCTTGGCCCACCGCTGGCGTAGGCCCCGTTCTCGGGCTCGAATGATTCGTTCACCCCGTTCACAATCAGGTGCATGGCACGCAGCATGTCGGCCAGCACGTGGTCGGGTTCTATCTTCAGGTGATGGGGCTTGAGTTCAATCGGCACATGGCGGTTGCCCAGATGGTAGGCGGCGCGAATCAGGTCGTAAGGTGTGCCATGGTCCGGGCAGTGGGTGATGCGCAGCACGGCCTGGGGCGCAGCAATCACCCGGATCAGCGAACCGTCTTGTGCCACCAGCACGTCACCACCACGCACCGCCGTGCCGCGTGGCAGGAAGACGCCCAGTTCGCGGCCGGCGGAGTCCGTGCAGGAGAAGCGGCTCTTCTGGCGCGTGTCCCAGCCCAGTTCGACCGTGGCAGCGCGTTTGAGCAGCACAGCCGCAAGGCCCTGGCCTTGCAGTATCAATTTGGAAGCCTGGATCATGGTGTTTTGTTCGCGGATTAAATGAGAGCCATGTACTGACGGCCTTGCGGTGATAAAAACGGTTTCAGCTTGACGCAGGGAATACCGTAGTCCTCAATGCACGAACTTGCCGCATAAGGGTACGAGAAGCGGTATCCAAGCCCCTTGGTGGTCATTTTGGAATCGTCCCGCCACGAAGCCATCCATTTGGCATTGGAGATGTTCTGCGACAAGGGTATCCAGCAGTTGCCGAAGTTGGGAATTGACGTTGTGTTCAGACGCGCTTGGATTGGCGATTTGGATGGTTTGGACTTCCTTGACATCGGCCAAGCCCGCGACCTGCAATTTGTGACCACCGACGGTTTGGCTGCCGCAGACAATCAACGGGGTCTTTGCTATCCGACGATCGTTGGCCGAATCCTTCAAACGCTGGGCCTTAATTGGCAATTGCTTTGATTTGGCCGGGTTTTGCCAATCGCCGCGCAAGTTGCCTCCATCACAAGCTAGCTGCAAGGAGCCGGTTTTCTCTCCGGTATTGTCGAATTCGAACCAGACCCCAGCCACAGCGCTCTCGGGCTTGCGGAGCAGACCGATCAATGACTCCTTGTCGTTGTATTCGCCATAGTCGTCATTGATTTCCATCGAGATCGGCAGGCTGCCAATCGTGCCCGTCCAACTGCCTTTCAAACTGCAAGGAACCGGCTTCGATTGGGCGAGGACGGAGCAAGATGCGGCCAAGAGTCCACCAGCCAACCCAAGCAATGGTTTGATGAACCGTTTTGCGGCATGGCACATACTTGCTACGCTCATTTCCCGTAGTGGTACTTCAGCTGGAGCACCTGCACTTGCTGCCCGACGACCCGGTAGACCAAGCGGTGTTCGTCGGTGATGCGGCGAGACCAGCACCCTGCCAAGCTGTGTTTGAGCGGCTCGGGTTTGCCGATGCCCTGATAAGGGTCTCGCACAATGGCCAGTAGCAAGGTGTTCAGTCGCTTGGCGACGGCCTTGTCGTTCTGCTGCCATTCCAGATACTCTTCCCACGCGGTCACATCAAAAAGAATGCTGCGCATGGATCAATCCGTTTTGTCGGATTGATCCGTGCGCTCCAACTCCTTCAAAGTCAACCGCTTCCCCTTTTTGGCATCTAGGCGTTCGATGGCGGAACGCAATTCACGCGCGTTGGCCGGGCTTCGCAACAGGTAGGCGGTCTCGTCCAGCGCTTCGTAATCTTCCAGGCTGACCAGCACTGCAGGCTTGCCACCCTGGCGGGTGATTAACAGCGGTGCCCGGTCGTCATTGACCTGATCCAGCATTGCGGCAAACTTGGAGCGTGCCTCGGAGTAGGAAATCGTTTGCATGAGGGCTTTGAGTTTTGAGTACAAATTATTGTACGTCAAAACAGGAAGTAGCGCTGCGCCATTGGCAAACTCAGCGCTGCCTCACAGGTCAGCAACTGGCCATCGGCCCGCACCGAATAAGTCTGTGCGTCAATCTCCATTTTGGGCAAATAGCTGTTGTGCACCATGTGTTGCTTGCGGATGCCACGGATGTTCTTGACGGCGCTCAAAGTCTTGCCCAAACCGAAACGTTCCTTGATGCCGGCGTTCAAACCCGCCTGCGACACAAAGGTCAACGAGCCACGCGCCAGCGCCCCGCCAAACGCACCAAACATGGGGCGGTAATGCACTGGCTGCGGGGTGGGGATAGACGCGTTGGGGTCACCCATGGCCGCCATGGCGATGAAGCCGCCTTTGAGGATGAGGGCGGGTTTCACGCCAAAAAAGGCGGGTTTCCAGACCACCAGATCGGCCCATTTGCCGACTTCGACGCTGCCGACCTCGTGGCTGATGCCATGCGCGATGGCGGGGTTGATGGTGTATTTGGCGATATAACGCTTGGCGCGGAAGTTGTCGTTTTGTGGCGAGGCTTCGACGGGCTCAGCCCGAACGGACCCCGTTCCCCCTGAGCTTGTCGAAGGGCTCAGCCAACCGCGTTGCTCTTTCATTTTGTGCGCCGTTTGCCAGGTGCGGATGATGACCTCGCCCACCCGGCCCATGGCCTGGCTGTCGCTGCTCATCATGCTGATGGCGCCCAGGTCGTGCAACACGTCTTCGGCGGCGATGGTCTCCTTGCGGATGCGGCTCTCGGCAAAGGCCAGGTCTTCGGCAATGGCCGGGTCCAGGTGGTGGCAGACCATCAGCATGTCCACGTGTTCGTCCAGCGTGTTCACGGTGTAGGGCATGGTCGGGTTGGTGGAGCTGGGCAAAAAATTGGCTTCGCCCACCACACGCAGAATGTCCGGGGCATGGCCGCCACCTGCGCCTTCGGTGTGGAAGGCGCACAAGCCGCGGCCTTTGGTTGCGGCGATGGTGTTCTCGACAAAACCCGATTCGTTCAAGGTGTCGGAATGGATCGCCACCTGCACGTCAAGCGCATCGGCCACGTCCAGGCAGTTGCTGATGGCGGCCGGGGTGGTGCCCCAGTCTTCGTGCAATTTCAAGCCCATCACGCCAGCGTTGACCTGCTCGTGCAAGGCGGCGGGCAGGCTGGCATTGCCTTTGCCCAAAAACCCGAGGTTCATGGGAAAAGCATCGGCCGCCTGCAACATGCGCTCGATGTTCCACGGCCCCGGCGTGCAGGTGGTGGCAAAGGTGCCAGTGGCCGGGCCGGTGCCGCCGCCCAGCATGGTGGTGACGCCGCTGGCCAGGGCTTCTTCGATTTGTTGTGGGCAGATGAAGTGGATGTGCGAATCGATGCCGCCTGCCGTGACGATGTTGCCTTCGCAACTGATGACTTCGGTGCCTGGGCCGATGACAATGTCTACGCCGGGCTGCACGTCGGGGTTGCCAGCCTTGCCAATGGCGACGATGCGTCCGCCCTTGAGGCCGATGTCGGCTTTCACAATGCCCCAGTGGTCGAGGATGAGGGCGTTGGTCATCACGCAATCCACCGCGCCCTCGCTGCGCATGCGCTGAGATTGCGCCATGCCGTCGCGAATGGTCTTGCCACCGCCGAATTTCACCTCTTCGCCGTAACTTCCAGCCGCCAGCGTGAAGTCCTTTTCAACTTCAATCAACAAGCCCGTGTCGGCCAGTCGAACCCGGTCTCCTACCGTGGGGCCAAAAATCTCCGCGTAGGCGCGTCGTCCAATCGTGGCCATCACAAAGCTCCCTGCACCAAACCGACGAAGCCATAGACCTGGCGGGCGCCCGCAAAGTCCACCAATTCCACTGTGCGTTGTTGACCTGGCTCGAAACGCACAGCCAGACCCGAGGCAATGTTCAGCCGCATGCCACGGGCCGCGTCACGGTCAAAAGACAAGGCGGCGTTGGTCTCGGCAAAGTGGTAATGGGAGCCGACCTGGATCGGGCGCTCGGCCGTGTTGCGCACCACCATGGTCAAGTTGCGCCTGCCGGTGTTGAGCAGGTGGTTCGGCCCGTCTGCAACAATGATTTCGCCAGGTGTCATGGGTGTCCTTGAGTGCTTTGAGGGGTCGACGCGCCCATCATTTGCGCGACAGCCAAATGGCCACAGCCATCATGAAGCCGAAAGCCGCAAAACCCCAGGCATCGGTGGCATGCCAGTGATTGCCCTTCAAACCATGCCCATCATGGGCAAAAGCGGTGAATGTTCCTGTCAACATTGCACAAGCAGCTACATTTTTAGGAGTGATTATTTTTTTCATAAAGTCTCACGGCAGAAAAACGGGATCACACAATCGGCTGGTGCACGGTCACCAGTTTGGTGCCGTCGGGAAAAGTGGCTTCAACCTGGATGTCCGGAATCATGTCGGCAATACCGTCCATCACGTCGTCGCGCGTCAAAATGGTGCGGCCAAAACTCATCAGCTGCGCCACGGTTTTGCCGTCACGCGCGCCCTCCATCACGGCGGCGCTGATGAAGGCCATGGCTTCAGGGTAGTTGAGTTTGAGGCCCCGGGCGCGCCG
>JANYCG010000077.1 GCA_025360385.1 Burkholderiales bacterium
CTGCGTATTCCAGTGAATACCGCCACACATTCCAATCCAAACCCTACCAGTCATTCCAATTCGAACCCTACCGCTGTTCCAGTCCAAACCAGGCCACGGTTCCAATCCAAAACCCACCAGTCATTCCAGTGCAAACCCTACCAGGGCAGATATGACCCAGAGCCAAATGTTAAAAATCTAGAAGATTCTTTAAATCAAAATCGGAAGGTGTGCCCGCCTCATGCGCACGATCAATACCGTGTGCTGGGTATCGTGGGAGCAAAAAAGAAACCCGACCAAGGCCGGGTTTGAACGTTGATCCGGTTGGACCATCGCCCGCGCAGGGAGGATTGACACGGGTGGTGCCAAAGCACCAGGCTAAATTGTATGTTGTTCCAACAACCTCAAGTGCTTTTCTGCAATCGAGAGTAGTACCTTGTCCAACACGTCCCACAACGCCACTTGCCGGGGGAAACTTCTACCCCTCCGCCTGTTGGCCGGTCGGCTTGACATTGTCCAGAGCAAAAACGGTAGTGGGACGAGTAGTTTTGGGCTGGAGGGTTGAACGTATCCCGAACAATGGAACCATTGAGCGCAGGGGGTAAGGACGTAGGCAATCAGGGGTAAGAAGTCGGTCAGTTTTTCATCTTAACGGATTGGGCTAAGCGCCGTTGGAATTGACCGGCATTGACGACTGCCAGGCCTGTCCCAAGCCAACAGCCAGCACCGCCACCACGATGCCAAATAAAGTCTGCCCACCGTTTTTCAGCAGATGCCCCCAGATGAGCAGGGCGGAGAATCTGTCCGGTGCAACACTGGTGATGTAGTAGGACCAGACCTCACTCCACATCAGGGTCGGTAGGTCCACCATTACCACGATCGAGCCGACTGACAGAAGCACGATGGCACGAATGGACCATTCACGGCACCTGCGTACCGGCCATGCCAACAACAGCGGCAGTGCCACGACAAAGGGTTGCCACAGATAGGCCGTCAACACGCTGACCCGGCCACGTCCCTGTGTGTTAGTCGACACCATCCTGTCACCAACATAGATGTACGGGTGCGGTGCAATGGTCAATGCGTACACCCTATCGTCACCATGGTTCACGCCATGCTCACCGACGGCCAGGGCGATGATGTCATTGTCCGTATCGACTTGGGTGTATGCCCACTTCAGAATGGGCAGGTAAGACTGAGCCAGTTGCGGACCGCCCCACCAGGCCAGCGCAATGGACAGCAGCGTTCCGATGACCAGACGCATCAATATGCCGGGTAACGTCGTGCGCGTCAGCGACGTACTCATGACGTCTCGACTGCGCCTGCCTGGGCGATGAACCCGGAGCCTGAAGACCACGCCACAAAAAGCGCAAAAGCGGCAGTCACCAGAACAATCAGGACAAGTGGCGCAATGGTGCCATGTAGCTGGGTAAACCACTCCTTGTCGGCGCGGTATGCATAGAAGAGTATCAGGATGCGCACTTGGTTGAGGACCCAGATCAGTCCAACACCCAAGACCAGGCCACGTCCGCGCCAACGCCAACTCATGGGCGTGATGACAAGGGCGTCAATCCATAAAAAAATCACTTCAAAGCCTTCGCAGCCGTTCATAACGTTTATACCGCCACCAGGCGCTGTGATGCTGTACCCCTGCGCCACGGCCTCAGCACCGGGCGTGATCAGATGCATCCAGAATGCCGCTGGCATCACCGTCCAGTCGCCGACCGTGACGTGTTCCAGCATCGTCCCCTGCGCGAGCGACCACGCGCCCTGCATGGCAATGAAGAGCAATGCAAAGAGCACAAGTTGCAACCAAAGTGGCCAGGGCTTTTGCGGTGGCGGCTCAAAATTGTCCGGCAGGTAGTCAATGCCCGGACGCTGTGGCTTTTGCATTTACTGGGCCTTTCAGAGTTCAGTGAGTTGAGTTCATTGGCATATGAAGTGTGGGGTGTGCGCTTTTTTTACGCTGACTCACACAATCAGATCATCTTCTAGAACTACCCATTTGGATTCAACTTCATTCAAACGGACTACAAAACTGGCTCCTCGGCGGAATCTGTGGGTGGTTTTGGGGCTACGGAGCAGGTGCTGAAGTGGAGTTTAGGTACTTGTAGAGCTTGCGGCAGGTGGCGTCTAAGGAGTTCTGTTCCTCTTCGGTGATCCGTGGCCAGAGCA
>JANYCG010000153.1 GCA_025360385.1 Burkholderiales bacterium
CAGTTTGATGACCTGGCCTGGCTCCGTGGCGCTGGTGGTGTGGGGCCGGAACACGTCGTAGACGGGGACGGGTTCAGGGGCCTTGGCATCGGCTTGCGACGGCGGCACAAACGGCTCGCCAAACAGCGCGTTGACGGCGTCTATCACCTGCGTGGCATTGCGCCGGGTGTGGTCGCATTGCAGCACGTCGCCGTCCAGCGCGTCTTGCACAAAGGCCAGCGCGGCTTTGAAAACCTGGGGCTCGGCCCGGCGAAAGCGGTAAATGCTTTGCTTGGGGTCGCCCACCAAAAACACGCTGGGCGCAGCGCCGGCACCGGCGCCCGCATAACTCGACAGCCACGACAACAAGGCCTGCCACTGCAATGGATTGGTGTCCTGGAACTCGTCGATCAGCAGGTGTTTGACGCGGGCATCCAGGCGCTGCTGCACCCAGCCCGACAGCACCGGGTCGGACAACATCAGCTGGGCGCTGCGCTCGACATCGTTCATGTCGACCCAGCCCTTGTCGCGTTTGACCAAGGCGTACTGGGCGATCAACACCCGGGTCAGCCGTGCCATGGCCTGCTGGTAGAGCCAGTCCTGGTGCTGGCGGCTGGCGGCGGCCACTTGCAGCGCCAGCTCTTGCGCGAGGCGAACACGCGTTATGCCGACAATCTTCTCGCCGAATTTTCTGGCCGTGCCTTTCTCGGTCAGCAGGGCCAGCAACACGGCGGGCCCGTTGCCTGCGCCCAGGGCCTGTTCAAGCGACTCCCCTTTGGCGGCAAAGGTGGGGGCGCTGGCGCGGCCCAGGGCTTTGGCGGCCTCCTGCAAAAGCTGAAGATTCGCCGGGTGGGCGGTCAGGGCGTCCAGCGGGTCACTGAATTGCCCCAACTCAGGGAACAGTTGAGCAAATGGCAACACGGAGCCATCGACCACACCCTGGGCATCGGCCAGTTCAAATTCAACCCGCTTGTCCAGGGCGGTGCCCAGGGCTTTTTCAGTTTGAAAACGACCATAAACGGCCACCACCGCCACAAAGTCGGCATGGTGAGCCGGTGCGTCAAACAGGGCGGCGTAAAAGCGCCGCCACACCAGGGCTTTGGCTTGGGCATCGTCTTCCAGCAACTCGTAATTGGCGGGCAGGCCGAGTTGCTGCAAAACGGCCAGGGGCGCGCTTTTGAGAAGGCTGGCAAACCAGCTGTGAAAGGTTTTGATCTGCACCTGCCGGCCGGTCGCCAAAATGGAGTGATATAACTTTGATAGCGAACTATTCAGCGCTGATAGGGACATTCCATCGTTTTTACCGCCAATGCCGCTGATACCACCAATTCCACCTAAACCACCGACACCAGCGACACCGCCGACACCACGCAGGGCAAGCTCCCGCGCCAGAGTCTGGTCGTCCGCTTTGGAGAACTCCTCCAGCCAGCCGTAAAGGCGTTGACGCATTTCACCCGCCGCGCGTTTGGTGAAGGTGATGGCCAAAATTTCATGGGGCAACACCCTCAGCTCGCCACTGTCCGGGTCCACTGCGTCGAGCAGGGCCCGCAAAATGCGCGAGACCAGCATCCAGGTTTTACCCGCGCCCGCGCACGCCTCAACGGCGACATGCCGGCGCGGGTCACACGCGATGGCATAGAAGACTTCTGCGCTGACGGGCTGGCCGTTGTGGCGGTAGGCCGGAGGCGTCATGACCAAAAATCCTTGCGGCACAGGCCGCGCGCGGCGCAAAAATCGCAGGCTTTGCCTTCACCCAGGGCAGGCAGCGCGGCGCCCTGGCCAATGCGGCCGATGTCGTCCAGAATGCCCTCAAGCAACTGGTCGCGCAGGTGCACGATGTCAGGCTGTGTATAGGTTTTGGTGGCTTCTTTTTCACCAATGTTCACGTAGGCGGCCTGCAGGGTGTCGTCGTGCAGCAATGCGGCGTAAAAAGCCAGCTGCGTGTCTTCGGCGCCGCTTTTGATGCGCAGGACGGTGGCGGTTTTGCCTTCGGTTTTGTAGTCGATGACCTGGGCGTGGGTGGTTTGCCCGGCGCTGTGAACGCGGTCAACGCGGTCAATCTTGCCAAACAGAGTCAAGCCACCCAGGGGCATTTCCTTCCAGGCTTCGCCCTCCTCGTACACGGCTCCGGTGGCTTCATGGCCTGCAAGCCATTTCAGGTAGGCGGTGCGCACTTGCGGCCATACAGCGGCGAAGGGCAAGAACTCGCTGCCGGACAAATCCAGTTCGTCGCGGGCCTGCAGGGCGGCGACATCCAGCATCACCAGCCGTGCCGACACGTCAGGGACTTGGGTCTGTTTCAGCGCTTCATGAAAACGTTTGAGCAACAAATGCAACCAGTTGCCGAAGTCACGCTTGTCGACTTGCGCGTCCAGCTCGTCGGCCTCTTGCAGCTTCAATTGCCGCAGTGCAAAAAAGCGGTAAGGGCAAGTGCGCAGGTCGTCGTAAGCGCTGGCCGACAGGCGGGTGACGGGCAGGGCCTGGCCGCTGGGTGCAGGCATGGCGCAGAGCTGGCTGTGCAGTGTGCGCAGGGTTCTGGGGTCGGTCTGGGCGTCACGGGCCTTTTGTCCATCGAGCGACTCAAGTGCCTGCCGGTCCAGCCGCAGCGATTGCACCAACCCGCTCGCCATCAGGGTCTCGCCGCCTTCGCTGGTGCGCCACAACACGTCTAGCTGCGGCGACTTCAACGCGTACTGCCAGGCCTGGCAGTTGGCCTGTGCCAGTTGCCCGCGAGACGGCAGGCCCAGCAGTTCGCGCTGGGCAGGCGTCCAGTCGCCAGGCGGCTCGGGCGACACCGGCAGGCGGACTTCATCACAACCGGGCAGCACCACAGCCGTCAGGTCCCGGCCCAGCAATTGGCCCAGGGGCAGGATGACGACCTGAGCGTTTGCCGGGTGGGCGGGGTGATAACTCGCCGCCTCCAGGGTCTGGCTGACCCAGGCGGTGAATTCGCTTTGGCTCAGGCGTTGGGTGAACGCCGTCAGGTCGGCAGCCTGGCCAGGGTCAGGCGCATCGCCGTTTGGATGGAAGGCATCGGGGTTCAGGTGCAAGGCCGCCAGCACCGCCCGGCCGGCGCCGTCTTGCGCCAGCGGCTGCCAGTGACCCGCTTGCCCCAAGGCGGCCTGGAGGCTTGCCAGCCAATCGGACAAGACACGACTCTTGCCCAGGGTGTCTCGCAGGGCATCGACGGCACGGCGCAGGTCGTCCAGCGCGTCGGGCCGGTCGTGAGGCCTGTCGTGGGGGCTGGCCTGCGGGTTTGCCGGCGCGCTGGTTTGGGTCAAGGCAGGCAGCTCAGCCTGTGCCGCGCCGGACCCCGCGTGACTTGGCGAGGGCCGTGGCGCAGACCTGCCCGCGCTGCGCCATTCACGCGCGCCGCTTTTTCGCTGCTGCATTTCCAGCTGCGTGACTTGCCTCGCATCGAACGCGGGCGCGTTCTTCAGCCAGTCCAGTACGGCGTCTGCCGGGGCGTCCCAGGCGCAGGCGCGCAGCAGGCCCATCAGCGTGGCGGCAGCGCGGGTGGTGGACAGTTTCCAGCCGGTTTCGTCGCGCACCGCCAAGGCCCTAGCGGTGCCGTCGCCTTGGTCCAACATGGCCCGCACACGGCGCGTGAGCTGGCGATCCACCGCCACCAGCGCTACCGGGCTGCGGCCCTGTGCAAGGTGATTCAAGACGCAGGCGGCCGCCAGTTGTGCTTCGTCTTCTGCGTCCAGCGCCTGATGCAGGGCGCAGGTGGCGGCGGGCGGGTTTTGCCCGGCGAACGGTGCATCCAGAGGCAGCACCAGGGCACGCTCGCCCAGGCGCTGCGCCAGGGCACGGGCCAGAGGGTTCATCTGAAACCCCTCCAGCACGACCAGCAAATGCGGCGCGGCAGCAAACAGCATGTCGGTCAGGTAGTCCGAATTGGCGGCCCAGGCCAGCGCAATGCGGCCCACGGCGGCCTCCAGCGCCAGCACGGGCGTGTCCATCGCCGCGCCCAGGGGCCCGGCCAGGCGTTGGCCCCAGGCGCTGCGGTCTTCGGGCGGCTGCGCGGCGGCGGTGCCCATCAGGCTCCAGGCGGCCTGCATCACACGCGGTGCCAGCACACTTTGGTGCGCGGCAAGCCCGGCTGCCTTGAGCAGCTTGGCGGCCGTGAGCACATCCAAAGCGGCGTCGCTGCGCAGGTCGTCACCACTGGGCTCAAAGCCGCCCAGGCTGTGGGTCCAGTTTTGCGAGGTCTCAAAGCGAGGCACAAAATAGGCCGCGCCTGCGCCGCCGGGCGTGTGCAGGCGCCAGGCCTCACGCGCGGGCTGCATCAATTGGGCATACGGCACCAGCACCACGGTTTGCGATGGGTGCACCTGCCGGACCGACATTTCATGGCGCAGCGTCGACATCACCCGCTGCCAGTCCTGCCGGGCGTGATGGCTTTCGGCTATGCCGTTAATAGCGCCGTCGAGCGCACTTTTGTCAGGGGGGGTCTTGGGTTCTGTCACAATTTCCCCACTTTACCTGTACCACCCTCCACCCAGACCCAAGGAACACGATATGGCAAGTGAATTGATCAAACATATTTCTGATGCAAGTTTTGAAGCCGATGTGCTGCAAAGCGCCCAGCCGGTTCTGGTGGACTACTGGGCCGAATGGTGCGGTCCTTGCAAGATGATCGCGCCGATTCTGGACGAACTGTCCACCACCTACGCGGGCAAGTTGCAAGTGACCAAGATGAACGTCGACGAAAACCGTGACATCCCCGCCAAATTCGGCATTCGCGGCATCCCCACGCTGATGCTGTTCAAAGACGGCCAGTTGGCTGCGACCAAAGTCGGCGCCATGAGCAAGGCGCAGATGACGGCGTTTATCGATCAACAACTGGCCTGAAAGCGCCGCCCGGGGGAACCGCCAAACCGCCCTGCTTTGAGACGCCATGCGCCCTGAAGCTTGGGCGTTTGGCAAGCGCTGAACCAGTCCCGGCCAGTCCTGGCACGGCTTCGGGACTGGCTTTTTTCCTGTCATAATCCGCACAGTTCACCCGTTTCAAGCCAGAAGCGGGTTCGAGTTCCCGGTTCACCTTCAGAGGTAGCGGCTTTTGCCCACCTCCAGCCCATCCCCCAATTGTTTCCAGTCCCCGAATTTCTCGCTGAAATTCTCACCTAACACCCCCAAGGGGTTATCTCCATGCATTTGAACGAACTCAAGGCACTGCACGTGTCGGAAGTCCTGAAACAGGCCGAAGAGCTTGAAATTGAAAACACCGGTCGCATGCGCAAGCAGGAGCTGATGTTCGCCATTATCAAAAAACGCGCCCGGGCCGGCGAACAAATCATTGCGGACGGCGTGCTTGAAATTTTGCCCGACGGCTTTGGCTTCCTGCGCAGCCCCGACACCAGCTACACCGCCAGCACCGACGACATCTACATCAGCCCCAGCCAGGTGCGCCGCTTCAACCTGCACACCGGCGACATGATCGAGGGCGAGGTGCGCACACCCAAGGACGGCGAGCGTTACTTTGCGCTGAACAAGCTTGACAGCGTCAACAGCGGCGCGCCCGAGAGCAACAAGCACAAGGTGATGTTCGAGAACCTCACGCCGCTGTTCCCCAAGGTGCAGATGAAGCTGGAGCGCGACATCAAGGGCGACGAGAACATCACCGGCCGCGTGATCGACATCATCGCCCCCATCGGCAAAGGCCAGCGCGCCCTGCTGGTGGCGCCGCCCAAGAGCGGCAAGACCGTGATGATGCAGCACATCGCCCACGCCATCGCTGCCAACTACCCCGACAGCCACATGATGGTGCTGCTGGTGGACGAGCGCCCCGAAGAGGTGACCGAGATGCAGCGCACCGTCAAGGGCGAGGTGATCGCCTCCACGTTTGACGAGCCCGCCGCGCGCCACGTGCATGTGGCCGAAATGGTGATCGAACGCGCCAAGCGCCTGGTCGAGCTGAAAAAAGATGTGGTCATCCTGCTGGATTCAATTACCCGCCTGGCCCGTGCCTACAACAACGTCGTGCCATCCAGCGGCAAAGTGTTGACCGGCGGTGTGGACTCCAATGCCCTGCAACGCCCAAAACGCTTTTTGGGTGCCGCCCGCAATGTCGAGGAAGGCGGCTCGCTGACCATCATCGCCACCGCCCTGATCGACACCGGCAGCCGCATGGACGAGGTGATTTTTGAAGAGTTCAAAGGCACCGGCAACAGCGAAATCCACCTGGACCGCCGTCTGTATGAAAAACGCGTGTTCCCGTCAATCCAGCTGAATCGCAGCGGCACCCGCCGCGAGGAGCTGCTGTTGCAACCTGAAGTGCTGCAGAAAACCCGCATCCTGCGCCAGTTTTTGTACAACATGGACGAAATTGACGCGATGGAACTGGTGCTCAAACAAATGAAGGGCACCAAGAACAACCTGGAGTTTTTTGACCAGATGCGCCGCGGCGGATAAGGCATCCATGGCATATAATCAAAGGCTTACCGCGAAAAGTAAGCCAGATGGTCTGGCTCGGCTGACGCAACTGACACCTCAAGGACAAGAGCATGAAAGAAGGCATTCACCCCAATTACCGCGACATTTGTTTTTTGGACTTGTCCAATAACTTCAAATTCGTGACGCGCTCCTGCGCCAACACCAAAGAGATGATCAAGATGGAAGACGGCCGCGAGCTGCCTTTGTACAAGCTTGACACCTCCAGCGAGTCGCACCCGTTTTACACCGGCACGCAAAAATCCGTTGACAACATGGGCGGCCGCGTCGAGCGTTTCCGCAACCGCTTCGGCAAAACCGCTGCCAAGGCCACTGTCGACGCCTAAGCGCTCAACAAAAACTTTAAACAAAAACTCTGCAAGGGCAGCCGGTTTACCGCGCTGCCCTTTTGCATTTTTCGACCGCCCCAGAGCCCTCCGATGCAACACCCAGACTCCATTGCGGCCACACTGTTGATCGGGCCCGATGACATCTCAGGTTCCGTTCGGATGGCACCTGTCCAAACCGTTCGCAAGACTCAACGCGAACGGTTCACAGATCGCCGGGGCGTCTCCCTAGGCCCGGTGTCAGCGGCCTGATCCTGCTGTGAACCAACCCACCCCCGCCATCGTCGCCCAAGGGGCCGTGCGCCGCTTGCCCAGAGCGGTGTTGTGGCTGTTTTGCCTGGCTTATGTGCTGCCCGGCTTCATTGGCCGTGCGCCCTGGAAAAGCGCTGACATGACAGCCCTGGGTTACATGGCCGAGTTGGCTGGCTTGACCGGCATGGCCACGGGTGTGCCAACCAGCCATTGGTGGGCACCCACCCTGATGGGCCTGGCGCCAAAACTTGATGGGTTGCTGCCCTATTGGTTTGGTGCCTGGGCCATGCAGGCGGCCCGCTGGGCCACGCCTGATCTGGCGGCGCGAATCGCCTTTGCGTTGTTGCTGGCACTGACCCTGCTGGCCACGTGGTACAGCACGTATTGCCTGGCGCGCGCGCTCAAGGCACAACCAGTGGCCTTTGCCTTTGGCGGCGAAGCCCGCCCAACCGACTATGCCCGCACCATGGCCGATGGCGGTTTGCTGGCTTTCATTGCCTGCCTTGGCCTGGCGCAGTTGTCGCATGAAACCACGCCCGCTGCCGCCCAGCTGTGTTTTACGGCGTTGAGTTTTTATGGCTTTGCCGCGACGCCGTATCGCCCGGCGTCGGCGCTCGTTTGCATGGTGGCAGGCTCACTTGGGCTGGTTTTGTCCGGGGCGCCCACTTTGGCGGTCTTGTTCGGCCTGGGTGGGCTGATCGAAAAAACGCTGGACCGCAATCCGTCCAGCCCGCTCACCCATTACGACGGTCAGCCTGCGCCTGCGCAAGCCACCCTGTCCCGCAGCCAGTGGCTGTGGGCCATCAGCCTGTTGCTGGCGGCGATGGCCGCGTTGGCCAGCGCGCTTGGCCTTTGGCGCTGGCGCATTGCGCTGCCGCAAGCCAGTTGGGCAGAGTGGCACGGCATCGGCCGACTGTTCTTGTGGTTCCTATGGCCGGCCTGGCCGCTGGCGTTATGGACCTTGTGGCGCTGGCGCTTGCAACTGTTCAGCGGCCAGGTCAGCCGCCATTTGTTGCTACCGCTGTGGTTTGTGCTGATGTCAGTGGGTGATGCCATTTTGACAGGCCTGGGTGACCGCGCCCTGTTGCTGGCGCTGCCCGCCATGGCTGCGCTGGCCGCCTTTGCATTGCCCACTTTGAGCCGTGGCGTGGGTGCTTTGGTCGACTGGTTCACGCTCGTGTTCTTCACCAGTTGCGCTTTCGTCGTCTGGGTGGTCTGGATTGCCATGCAGACCGGTTTTCCACCCCAGCCTGCCGCCAACGTGGTGCGGCTGGCCCCTGGCTTTTCGCCCAGCTTTCAGTACTTGCCGTTTTTGTTCGCGCTGGCCGCGACCCTGGCCTGGGCCTGGCTGGTGCGCTGGCGGGTGGGCCAGCACCGTGCCGCCATCTGGAAGAGCCTGGTATTGCCGGCCGGCGGCGCGGCCTTGTGCTGGCTGCTGTTGATGACGTTGTGGTTGCCGCTGCTGAACTTTGCCCGCAGCTACACGCTCTTGGTGCAACGCATCGGCGACGTGGTAAAAAACCCGGTGTGCGTCGAAACCCACGGCCTGGACCGGGGGCAGATTGCCGCCTTCAGCTACCAGGGCCAGCTCAGCTTGCAGCCCGCTGGCAAGGCCGCCAGTTGCCCCTGGTTGTTGGTAGACCGCGATGCCGTCAAAACCTTGCCGGACACCGTCAACATGAGCCAGTGGACGCCACAATACGTCGCCTTTCGCCCCTCAGACAGCGATGACGACGTGGTGTTGTACCGCCTTCGGGATGCCACCGCCCCGGCGGTTAAATTGCCGCCCCGTGTTGCGCCGATTGCGCCGGTTCGCCCGGTGATTCCAGTTATTCCAGTTATTCCAGTTATTCCAGTTGCGCCAATTGTGCCGCCCAAATCAAAATGAATAGCAACCTGACGCAGCACCTGGCGCCCGGCTCCGCCAGCCATTGGCCGCACGCCTTTGTCTGATCTGAAATTCATCAGCCGCCAGGCCGCCACGGTGTTGGTGGGCCAATTGGCCACCATGGCCTACGGCGTCACTGACACCCTGGTGGCGGGGCGGTATTCTGAAACGTCGCTGGCCGCTTTGTCGATTGGCTCGTCGGTTTACGTCAGTGTTTTTGTGGCCCTGATGGCGGTGTTGCAATCTTTGCAGCCCATCTGGGCAGAACTGCATGGCGCCGGGCGTTTTGCCGCTGTGGGCCAATCTTTCCGCCAAGCTCTGTATTTGAGTGCCGCGACCATGGTGCTGGGCATTGGCCTGCTGCTGTCGCCCGACGCTTTGCTGCGCTGGACCCAGGTGCCGGCGCCGTTGCAAGGCGAGGTGAAGCAATACCTCGCGATATTGGCTCTGGCGCTGCCCCCGGCGCTGCTGTTCCGCATGTACAGCACGCTGAACCAGAGCCTGGGCTGGCCGCGTCTGGTGACCTGGCTGCAAATTGGTGCCCTGCCGGTGAAGGTGGCGCTGTCCATCTGGTTCGGGCTGGGTGGCCTGGGCGTGCAGGCGCACGGTGCCATTGGCTGCGCCTGGGCCACGCTACTGGTCAACTACGGGCTGCTGCTGGTTGCTGCGACCATGCTCAAAACCCAGGCCGACTACCGGCCCTACCGCATCTGGCACAAGCTTGAAGCGCCCCAGTGGCGGCAAATCGGCGCGTTTGCCCGCCAGGGCATTCCCAGCAGCTTGGCCATCATGGTCGAGGTCACCTCCTTCACCATGATGGCCCTGTTCATCGCCCGCCAGGGCGTGGTGGCCTCGGCCAGCCACCAGATCGCCACCAACCTGACCGCCGTGATGTACATGGTGCCGCTGGCGATTGCCATCAGCGCCAGCTCACGTGTGAGTTTTTGGCTGGGCGCCGGGGACGTGCCCCGCGCCCGCCACGCGATCCGGCTGGGCTATGCCATGGTCGCCGTGATGGCGGTGCTGTTGAGTGCCACCTTGTTCTTTGTGCGCGGCCCGCTGGCCCAGCAGTACAGCCAGAACCCACAGGTGATCGCCATGGTCGTGCCGCTTTTGTTGTGGATAGCGCTGTACCACCTGTTTGACGGCTTGCAAGCCAGCGGCCTGTTCTTTTTGCGCTGCTTTCGGGTCACCATTGCGCCCATGCTGGTGTACAGCGTCTTGTTGTGGGGCGGTGGCCTAGGCGGCGGTTACCTGCTGGCCTACCAGGGCCTTGGGCCATGGCCTGCGCAGAACCATCCGCAAGCGTTTTGGGCTGCCAGCGCCGTGGCAATGGGCGTGACGGCTTTGATCTTCATGTTGCTGCTGCGCAAGGCGGTGAATCGCAAGCCAGCCTGAACCCAGCGTGATTTTCATATACTATATTAAGTATAGCTAAGTATTCAATGTACACGGGAACTTGCGGCACTTTTCCCTTCAATATAACATTCATAAACCGTTTTGCCCGATTTTTACCTTCACTCAATCAACATGGCCAATACGCTCCAATCCGCCTTCGCCCCAAGCGGCCAACTGCGCGCTTCCATCAACCTGGGCAACCCGATTCTGGCGAACCGAGATGCCAGCGGCCCCTTTGGCGTCTCGATCGATCTGGCGAATGAACTGGCCCGCCGCCTGGGCGTGGGTGTGGAACTGGTGGTGTTTGACGGTGCCGCCAAGTCCGTGGATGCCGTGAAAAACGAGCGCGCCGACGTTGGCTTCTTCGCGATTGACCCGCTGCGCAGTGACGGCCTGCGCTTCACCGCGCCCTATGTCCTGATCGAAGGCAGTTACCTGGTCCGGCACAACTCAGCACTGCAAGACAATGACCAGGTCGACCGCGTCGGCACACGCGTCGCCGTGGGCCAAGGCAGCGCCTACGACCTGTTTTTGACGCGCGAGCTGAAACACGCTGACATCATTCGCGCCAACGGCGCACAAGGCGCGTTCGATGCGTTTCACGGCCAGGGCCTGGACGTGGTGGCCGGCATTCGCCAGCTGCTGGCCGCTGAGATTGAAGCCGACGCACGCCTGGTCGCCAGCATCGGCCTGCGCCTGTTGCCGGGGCGCTTCATGGTCATCCAACAAGCCATGGGTTGCCCCAGTGGTCGGGGTGAGGCGGCCGCGGCATTTCTCAGGCAGTTTGTGCAAGAGATGAAAACGAACGGGTTCGTGGCCGACGCGCTCAAACGCCACGGCATTCAGGGCGCATCCGTCGCGCCGTTGGAACCCGCGCCCTCAACACAATAGCTGTTTGCGGGCGCGGTGCAGGCGGACAAACAAGCTCGATTCGCTGATGTTCAGGCGGTGGCACACCGCCTGGGACGATTCGTCGCGCAGCACCCGGAACTCCATCACGTCCCGCAGCCCGGGCGGCAGGCCGGCAATGCGTTGCAGCGTGCTCGTCAGCAGTTCGCGCTGCTCAAACACCTCGTCTGGCCGCGCTTGGGGGCATTCCAGCAGTTGCGAGCTGTCGTCGTCCGCGCCAAAGTCGTCGTCAGAGGCAAAGCTGTCAAAACTGCTGTAGCGGGCGCGCTGGCGGATCAGGTCCACAATTTTGAACTTCAAAATCGCAGTGAGCCAACTGCGCAAAGCGGCCCGTCCTTCAAAACTGGCGCGCCCTGACATCACCGCCTCAAACACGTCATGCACCGCATCTTCTGCAAGCGCCGGGTCTTGCAGCTTGCGCCTTGCAAAACGCACCAGATAGTCGCGGTGCGCCACCATCTCATCCCAGCCCACTGTGATGGGCACCGCACCCAGCAAGGCAGGGCAATAGGCGGGCGTTGAGTTGGTATTCAGGGGGTTGAAGGCAGTCATGGTGGCGTGGTCCGGTGGTTGGCGATGGATGAAGTTTGCGCGTCCCACCTCACACCCACCTCGCCAAACATCACAGCCAGATAACATTTGCGTAAGGGCTGAAAAAAGTCCCCGGTAAGAAAAACCTTGCCGCTCTGACGTAAGCTCATGGACATGAAAAGAATATTGGTGGCCGACGACCAGACCGACATCCGCGACCTACTGGCCCTGAACCTGCGCAGCGCGGGGTATGACGTGGCCACGGCGGGCGACGGCCTGACCGCATTGGCCAGCGATACCGCACACCCCAACGACCTGCTGATTCTGGATTTGATGATGCCTGGCATGGATGGCCTGGATCTGTGCAAAACCCTGCGCGCCCGCGGCAGCAGCACGCCCATTTTGATGCTCACTGCCAAGTCGACCGAGCTGGACCGGGTGTTGGGCCTGGAACTGGGTGCCGACGACTACCTGACAAAACCGTTTTCACTGGCCGAGCTGCTGGCCCGCGTCAAGGCCTTGCTGCGCCGGGCCGAACTGGTGCGGGTGGCGCAGGCCGCTGCCCAGACCCAGGCGGCGTCCATCCGCAATGGCGACCTGGAGATCATGCCCGTCAAACGCCAGGTCGGGGTGCGCGGCAAGGCGCTTGACTTCACCGCGCTTGAATTTGACCTGCTGCTCTACTTTGCGCAGCACCCAGGGCACGTTTTCTCGCGCACGCAGCTACTTAACGCGGTTTGGGGCTACACCCATGATGGCTACGAGCACACCGTCACCACCCACATCAACCGCCTGCGCACCAAGCTCGAAGCCGACCCGCTGCGCCCCGAGTTGATCCTCACCGTGCGCGGCGCCGGCTACAAAATGCGTGAAGCGCCCCCGTACTGACATGACGGTTCGCTTCAAGATTGCGCTGACCATTTTTTTGACAGGCCTGCTCACAGCCGTGGGCGTGCTGGCGACGGTGCTGTTTGCCTTTGAGCGGTTTGACCACGAGTCCACCTATTACCGCGCCAGTGGGTTTCTGGACCGCGTGGTGGAGCGCCACACCGACATGTTCGCCCTGCGCGAAAAGTTCGCCGAAGACTTTAACGGTTTTTTGGCCAACCTGGTTTTGTTTGAACCTGACACCCAGCTGTATTTGCTGGCAGCTGACGGCACCGTGCTGGCGAGTTCGGGCGAGGCCAAATTGGCCAAGGGCTTCAAAGTGGCCCTGGGTCCGGTTTTGGAAGCCGCCGGCACCACTCCCATGCCCTATGTGTTGGGTGACGACCCCGAGCGAATGGACGCCAGCGCGGTCGTGGCCGCACGCGCCTTGCGGCCCACTGTGATCCGAAATGACGCCACGACAACGGGCTACCTTTACGTGGTGTGCCACAAGCCCGTGTTGCAGCAGGGCCGCCTGGCTGCCGTTCAAAGCAGCTTTGGCCGGCCCGCCTTGGTCCTGATTCTGGCCGTGGTGGCGCTTGCCACCGCGGTGGCGGCCTGGGTCACCGCCGTGGTCACCCGGCCCCTGGCCAAGTTGACAGCCGTGACGGCGGCCGTGTCGCGCCATGGGCTTGAAAATTTTGCGCTGTTGCCGGACGGCAGCCCGTCTGACACCTTTGGCCTGGTCGAAACCACTGCGCGGGATGAGTTTGGCCAGCTTAACAATGGCATCCGGGCCATGCTGACAGCATTGCGTTTGCAATGGAGGACGCTGCGCCGCCTGGACCATTTCCGCCGTGAGGGCGTCAGCAATTTGTCCCATGACCTGCGCTCGCCTTTGACCGCCACGGCCGCCTGCCTTGAGACCCTGGAAACCCGCTGGGCAGGCGACGAAGCCCGCGCCGAAGACCGGCAACTGGTTGAAGTGGCCCTGCGCAACACCCACAACGCCGCTCGCCTCGTGCATTCGCTGGGGGACTTGGCCCAGCTAGACGAACCCAGCTTCAAGCTGAACACCCAAGTGATGGATGTGTCGGAACTGCTGGACGACGTGGCGCTGCGCTTCACCGCTCGCGCGGCTCGCCTGGGGGTGCACATCAAGACCGGCCCCTCCCCCCAAGACGGCACGGTCGTGCGTGCCCAGGCGCCCGCCGCTGCGGTGGATGTTGAGCTGTTTGAGCGCGCCATTGCCAACCTGTTGGACAACGCCCTGAAGTTTTGCCAGCCCGGCGCCACCATCACCCTGCACGCAGCGCAAGGCCCACATGCAGGCACGGGACAGCCTGAGGTGAATGTCACAGTCAGCGACACCGGGCCCGGCATTGCGGCCGCCGACCTGCCCCACTTGTTTGACCGCTTCTACCAAAGCCGACAAAGCGTCGCCCCCGCCACGGGCGAAGGTGGCAAAGGCCTGGGTTTGGCCATAGTCAAACGCATTGTTGAACTGCATGGCGGGCGGGTGCAGGTGGCCAGTGCCCCTGGCCAAGGCACGCAAGTCACGCTGTGTTTGCCGTTGGCGAATCCTGTTTGACCTCTGGCTCGGGCCACGGGGCCAAGCGTCTGGCGGCACGGTGCCGCCATGTTTGCAAAAGGCCTGCATTTTTAAAGATTTAGCGTACACTACATCTATTTTAGTGCACACTAAATTATAAATATGCTCCGCAACATCACCCTTTCAGCAGATGACCAGCTCATCGCCCATGCACGGAACAAGGCCGACGCTGAAAACACCTCCTTAAACGTCGAATTCCGCAAATGGCTGGCTGGGTATGCCCAGGCACCAGACAGCGCGGCAGTCGCGCGTTTTCGGGCCGTCATGACGCAAATGGCGCATGTCGAGGCCGGGCGCAGCTTCACGCGTGACGAGATGAACGAGCGCTGAAAATGCCGAACACCCTGCTGCCGCTGGCCGCTGCAGATCCAGCAACCGGTCATGCGTCAGGCAGCCGGTTTTTTCTGGACACCAACATCTTCGTCTACGCCTTGCTGGCCAGCGAACCTTTAAAAAAACGGCGTGCCCTGCAATTGGTGGAGCAGGCCCTGGGCAGCCGCCTGGGCTGCACCAGCTACCAGGTGATTCAAGAGTTTGCCAACGTCGGCATCAAAAAGTTCAAGCAGCGCTTCAACACCGACGACTGCAAACAGTTCATCGCCGCAGCCATGCAGCCGCTCAATCGCGTCCCCTCAAGCCCAGAGTTGCTCAGCGCCGCGCTGGACCTGCAAAACGACACCCACTACAGTTTTTACGACTGCCTGGTGATTGCCAGCGCACTGCAAGCCGATTGCGCCACGCTCTACAGCGAAGACCTGCAACACAAGCAACTTATCAACGGCCTGCTGCGTGTTGTCAATCCGTTTTTGGGGGTGGCGAATGAGGGCAATGCAGGCGCGTCCGGCACAAAATTGCCTTAACCTCAGCCCACGCAGGGCATACGCAATTCGGCAGCGCCAGACAGGGCTACGGGCTAATATGCCGCATCAATCAAAAGGCCCTTCATGCTTGAACTTCTGTCCGACCCGCAAACCTGGATCGCCTTCGCCACGCTGACGGCGCTTGAGCTTGTTCTGGGCATCGACAACATCATTTTCATTTCAATCCTGGTGGACAAGTTGCCCAAAGAGCGGCGCGAATTTGCCCGCCGGATCGGGCTTTTCATGGCCATGTTCATGCGCATTGGCCTGCTCTTGGTGCTGGCCTGGATCGTAGGCCTGGTAGAACCCCTGTTCACGGTATTCAAAAAAAGCATCTCAGGCCGCGACCTGATTTTGATCCTGGGCGGCCTGTTTCTTATCTGGAAAAGCACCGGCGAAATTCACCAGTCCCTCGAAGGCGAAGAGGGCCACGCGTCCAGCGCCGTAGCCGCCACTTTGATGTCCGTCATTCTGCAAATCATGGTCATCGACCTGGTGTTTTCGCTCGACTCCATCATCACCGCCGTGGGCATGGTGGACGACGTGAAGATCATGATTGCCGCCGTCATTGCCTCGGTTGGTTTGATGATGCTGTTTGCCGGCCCGATTGGCCGGTTTGTCTCAGA
>JANYCG010000052.1 GCA_025360385.1 Burkholderiales bacterium
CGGGGAAACGTGCTTCCACGCGGCGGCCCTTGGGGTTAGCCACAAAAGGAATACGGATCGAGGCCGAACGGTTCTTGGCCGAGTACGCCAACTTCACCGGGGCTTCGTAGCCAGGAACCAGGCGCTTGTAGCTGTTGGTGCCTGGGTTGGTGATCGCGTTCAGGGCGCGGGCGTGTTTGATGATGCCGCCCACGTAGTACAAAGCTGTGTCAGACAGGCCCGCATAACCATCACCGGCGAAAATGTTCTTGCCGTCTTTGCTGATGGACTGGTGCACGTGCATGCCCGAACCGTTGTCTCCCACGATGGGCTTGGGCATGAAGGTGGCGGTTTTGCCGTAGGCGTTGGCCACATTTTGCACCACGTATTTCAGCACTTGAACCCAGTCAGCGCGTTGCACCAAAGTGCTGAAGCGCGTGCCGATTTCATTCTGGCCAGGACCGGCTACTTCGTGGTGGAACACTTCAACCGGAACACCCAAACCCTCAAGAATGAGCGACATTTCAGCGCGCATGTCCTGCGTGCTGTCCACGGGTGGCACGGGGAAGTAGCCGCCCTTGACCGTGGGGCGATGGCCGCGGTTCCCGCCTTCAATTTTTTTGCCGGAATTCCAGGGCGCTTCGTATTCGTCGATTTTGAAGAAGGTGCCCGACATGTTGGTGTCCCAACGCACGTCGTCAAAAATGAAGAACTCTGGTTCGGGGCCGAAGTAGGCGGTGTCGCCAATGCCGCTGGCCTTGAGGTAAGCCTCGGCACGTTTTCCGACCGAGCGCGGGTCACGGTCGTAGGCCTTGCCGTCGGCAGGTTCGACCACATCGCAGCTCATGAACAGCGTGGTTTCTTCAAAAAACGGGTCAATGTTGGCCGTGTTCGGGTCAGGCATGAGCTGCATGTCCGAGGCTTCAATGCCCTTCCAGCCCGCGATGGACGAGCCATCAAAGGCGTGCCCGGAGGTGAATTTGTCTTCGTCAAAATGGGACACCGGCACAGTCACGTGCTGCTCCTTGCCACGGGTGTCGGTGAAACGGAAATCAACAAACTTGACTTCGTTTTCTTTCACCATCTTGATCACGTCTGCGACGGTCTTGGCCATCAAATACTCCTGTTGGTTGGAACGGTTAATTAAAGCTGACTTTGGCGAGAACGCAGGTTTTGTGCCACCTTGGGCGCTGCCGATCAAATTCGCCAAACCACTCATTTTGCCTTGAGTTCTGGCCCGTTTCGCGGCATGCGGGCGGATTTTTGAAGGGAATTTAAGATTGAAAGGCACTGATTTGGTGCTTTAATTTGACAAACCGCCTTTGCACCAAACCAATGCACCGCGCTAACGCACCAGTTCAGGGCCAAGTTCGAGCTTGAATTTTGCAAGGCCCGACAAGAGCGCCGGGTAAGCCACTGCCACTTGGGACGGGCTTCCCTTGACACCGAGTTCAATGTGTCGGCCAAATTGCGGATGGTCTACGCTGGGCAGGCTGAACACTTTGATGCCCGCAAAATCACGCTCCAACGCCTCCATCAACGGCGTAAGCGTCGCCTCCATGCCGCCAAAGACGACGATGGATTTTTCAACCCAGGCCGATGTCTGATGCAGGTGTTTGTAGTGGGTGTCCAAAACCCATTCCATCATCGGCCAAGCCATCACGGGAAACCCGGGCAGGAAATGCACACCCCCACGTTCACCCACTTCGTGTGGCTCTCTGCCCCCCGAGGGGGTCCTCGCTGCTTGGGGCGGCCCGTCGCTGCGCTCGATTTTCACACCCCCACGTTCGCTCCCGTTCAAGATCGAAAACCCGGCGATCTTGTTATAGGGGTTGGGGATGATGGTTGCACCCACCGGGAACACGCCCATGTTCAGACGATGGATGTTGTCGGGTCGGTCCGCCTCGTACACCAAGCCTTGTTCTTTGGCGATGTCCTGCATGCGCTCGCGGATCAAGGCCTCAGCCTGTGGATGCAAGGCGAGCTCAACACCCAGCGCCTTGGCCGCGCACTGGCGGGTGTGGTCGTCGGGCGTGGCGCCGATGCCGCCGGTGGAAAACACCACGTCGCCAGAATCAAAAGCGCGTTTCAGCGCGGCGGTGATGCGCTTGGGCGAATCCCCCACGTATTCGGCATAAGCCAGTTGAACGCCCCGCGCGGCCAGCAGCTCTATGGTTTTGGGCAGGTGTTTGTCAGTGCGTTTGCCTGACAGGATTTCGTCGCCGATGATAAGGAGGCCAAAGTTTGGAGTCATGGTTTCAAGTCGATTCGCCCAGTGTCGGCAGCGCCTTCGGCGGCATTGTCATTGCTTCATTTGTAATAGCTAACTCTTCAATAACCACAGGGACATAATCCCTATTTTCACTTCTAATGTGCTGCAAAGCCGACAACACATAATGCGCAAACCAGAGCGATGAAAATGCAAACACCAGCGTGTACATCCAGATCGCCACCGGCACCAGCACCGGTGCCATCGCGATGAACATCGCGCCGGATGCCCACAACAGGCTGGGCGCGGCGCCCAGGTAACCGCTGACCACGCCAATGCCGAGCAAATTGGCGCGGTGTTCCTTGAAGATTTGCAGCCGCTCTGCTTTGCTGGCGTGCGCCACCAGGCAGTCATAGGACATCACCCGGTAAGTCAACCAGCCCCAAATCAGCGGTGGCAACACCAGAATCAAGGGTGGAATGAACCACAGGGGCACCGAAATAGCCAGCGCAATCGCCGCCAGCACGGTGGAGCCCATAGACCACAACACGCTGGTGAAAATCGAGCCGCCCTTTTTGCGCTCCAGCGCAGGGAAGCGTCGCAACGCGACCAAGTCCACCATGGCAGGGGTCATCATCCAGGCGACAAACAGCAAAGCGACGATGACAATCACCGGGATCGCCACGGCCAGCACCACGGCAGGGGCCAGCACGATGCGCAGGCGCGACAAGCCCAGCCGCTGCAACCATCCCACCACGGTGTTGACCAGTTCGTAACCCTCCAGGTTGGCCTGAACCGCTGCCACGGTTCCCTCCCAGAAAAAGTAGCCTAGCGCCAAGGAAATGGCCGCCATGATGACCAGGGGCAATATCGACAGCGCAATCACCCGAGGGTGCAGGCAATACGCCGCCGCGCGCCAGAAGGAATCCAGAAGTCGTTTCATGGCTGGGAGCATAACGCGTTGCTCCCGCTACCCTTTGAACAGCCGCCTCACTCCGAGCCACTGCTGCGCCCAAAACCCCTGCCCATAGTCGCGCAGGCCCTGCGGCCCCGGCTCCACCTGCTCGCGTACGCCCGTCGGGTCGTATCGCTGCTCAAAATTGGCGGTGCCAAACAACATGTCCCACCAGGGCAGCAAAACACCGAAGTTGTGACCGCCCAGAACAGTCTTGCCCGCCTTGACGGACTCATGCCCAATGCCAATGCTGTGGTGGACGCGGTGAAATCGGGGGCTGACCCACAGGCGCTCGCCGACGCGGCCAAACCACAGCCTCAAATTCGCATGCTGCAAACTCTCGCTGATCTGGGTGAAGGCCACGATGGCGACAAACTGGGCGGGTGCCACGCCAATCGCCTGGGCGACCAGCACCAACAGAACATCGCGCAGCACGTCGTCGAACAAGTGATTGCGGTTGTCGCTCCACATCGTCATCTGACGCTGCGCATGATGAAGGGCATGCAATTGCCACCACCATTCAAACTGATGCTGGGCGCGGTGAATCCAATAGTTCAAAAAATCCAGGACAAGCAGGTACATCACCAGGCTGACCGCCGCGCGGTCCGTCACGCCAGGCCAGACGGCATCAAGGTGAAAGGTGCCCAAGCCATTGACCCGCAACACGCCAAACAACTCGTCAAACCAGGGCTCCAGCGTGAAAAACAAGCTCACGCGGAACAGGCCCAAGCGGTGAATCAGCGTGTAAAGGATGTCCGTGCGCACGGTCGCCCGATCCGTGACGGCCTCCACCGGGCGCCAACGCTGCATCGGCCCTATTACGGCCAAAAGCACGACCAATTGCAACAACCCGACCAGCAGCCAGCCAGCAGCGTCGAAACCGTCTTCCAGCAGATTGCCCAGGCCCAGCTGGAACATCACCGGTTGGAACAGCACCTCAAAAAGCCATTGCTGGGCCAGCGCAAAACCCATGCTGAACCGACCGATCAAATCGCTCACGCCGTGACGCCTAGCTGTGCGCCGCAATCCAGGGCTTGTATGCCGGGTGCTCACGCAAGGTCTGAAAGCAAAAGCCTTTGGCCTTGAGCCCCACGATCAGCGGCTCCAGCACGGCTGGTGCCCAGGGGTCCTTGCGTGACCAGATGCCCAGGTGTGCGACCAGAATGTCTTTGGGTTTGATGTCGCGCAGGGCTTTCTTCAACAAGGCGTCGTTGCTGAATTTTTCACTGGGCAACTCGTCACCCAAGAAGCCGGCGGGCGCCCAGCCCACGTGGTCGTAGCCGCAGGCTTTGGCCGCTTCCAGCAGACGCGGCGAGGTGAAACCACCTGGCGCACGGAACAGAGGCAGCGGTTTTTTGCCCGTGAAGTCGCCCAGGCGCTCAGCCGCATAGGCGATTTGCCCGCAGTATTTTTTGGCATCCCAGGTGAACTCGCGCCCCTCCAGGGCGCCGGCTGAGGGGCGCATGCGGAACTTGGGTTCGACACCGGGCAGGTCGCCGCGCCAATAAACGTGGTCATAGGTGTGCGAGGCAAACTCATGGCCTTCGGCCGCGCGGGCTTTCCACCAGGACGCCCAGTGGTTGCCCAGGCTGCCGTCGCCCGTCTGGGTCGGTTCATTGGCGGCAAAGAAGGTGACTTTGACCTGGTGCCGGTTCAACACCTCGGCCACCAGCGGCGCAATGGCCATGTGGCCGGTGTCAAAGGTCAAATACAGCGGCTTTTCACAGGTTTGAGCGGCAGAAATGGCGCAAGTCCCTGTCAATGCTGCACAGACAGCTATGCATTTAATAGCCCTCGACAGGCCGCCCAAAGCTTGCGATTTATTGGCGCGATGCATGGTCAAGCGTCCAGACACCATGGGGTGATTTCCCAACGTTGACGCTGCGCACCAATTTGGCGGTGGTGGCATCAATCACGCTAAGTTTTTGCGCCCAGCGCGATGCCACCATGATCAGTTTGCCGTCGCTTGAGACTTCAATGCAATCCGGCCCGCCCGGCGCGGCATAAGTCGCCACCACGCTCAAGCTTTGGTAGTCGATTTTGCTGATGCTGTTGGCCACGCGATTGCTCACGTACACATGGCGTCTGTCGCCTGCGGCACGAAAGGCGTGGGCGCCAGCGCCGGTTTTGAGCAGGCGCACAAACTTGGGCACCGCGCCCGTCACGTCATAAATTTCAACGCCGTCGCCGCCCGTCAAACCGACCAGCAAAAATTTGTCGTCGGGTGTGCCAAAAATATCGGCTGGCATGGCCCCGGTTTTGCCGCGCCATTTCAGGGTTTGCGTCGGCAGGTCGATGGCGACCATCTCGTCACTGTCCTGCATGGTCGAATAAATCGTGCTGCTTTTGCTGTCAATCCACAAGTGGCTGGGTGTTTTGCCTGTGGCGATGCGTTTGACCAGGAGCAGCTGTGCGCCATCCCATTTGTAAATGTCAATGTGATTGAGCCGGTTGGCCGCTGTCACAAACCACTTCATGTCGGGGGAAAACCGCAACTGGTAGGGGTCAAGAATGCCACGCACCGTGCGTTGCACAACGGCCGTTTTGGGGTCAATGAAGGTCAGGGAGTCGCTGAGCGCATTGGCGATGATGAGGGATTTTTCATCTGGCGTGAGGTACATGTGGTGCGGCTCTTTGCCAGTGGGAATGCGCTTGACCTCTTTCCAGCTGGCTGCATCCACCACACTCACGCTGGCATCGCGCGAGTTCAATACAAAAACTGGGTTGACGGGGGCCATTTGGGCCTGCGTTGGCAGCGGTGCCAAAACGGCCCAAAAAAGTGCCAAAACAGCGGCGATATCAATGACTTTGGGGGCAAAAAACTTCACACAAATCCACTTTAAAACTAGCCTTGTAGTGTAACGGGCCACGTCAACGGCCTGGCACAGTGCCAGTTGACGGTTTGATTTATTGCGCCGGCCCGATGAAATGTGAACCACTCGCCCTGAGCCAGGCCAAGTGCCCAGACTGAGCCCGTCAAAAGCTTTCGACAGGCTCAACCCCAAAAGAACTTGACATGTCATCGGGCCAGATCAACCGTTGCATCACGCCCCCCTGCTGTCACCAATGCAACGAAGCCTGCATGCACGCTCAATAGAATGGCTCGAGGTACATCACAACCGGAGACCAAGCCATGCCCGCCTACCAAGCCACCCTGGATTTTCACCGCCTGATTGCCAGCGACATGCCCGTTGAAGACGGGCAAGACTTGACGGACGCGCAGCGGGGCTTTATTGGCACCACTGACGACGCCGAGGTCTTGCACGCCAAGGGCCACACCGTCTGGAGCATGAAGGCTTATGGTTTTTTAGACGACGAAAAACCCGCCGATACCGTCAACCCCAGCCTATGGCGTCAGGCGCGACTGAATCGCATCCACGGGCTGTTTGAAGTCACGCCGCGCATGTTCCAGGTGCGGGGGTTTGACATTGCCAACCTCACGTTCATTGAGGGCGACACCGGGCTGTTGGTGCTGGATACTGGCTCCTGCCCCGAGACCGCCGCCGCATCGCTGGCCTTGTACCGCAGCCACCGCGACCCACAACACCAACGCAAGCTGCATACCGTCATGTACAGCCACAGCCACAGCGACCACTACGGCGGCGTGGCGGGCCTGTGCACGCAGGCGCACGTGGACGCGGGCGAGGTGCGCATCATTGCGCCTGCGGGTTTTATGCACGAATCGATGGCTGAAAACGTGATTGGCGGCGTGGCGATGGGCCGCCGTGCACAGTTTCAGTTTGGGCCGACCTTGGCCAAGGGGCCAGAAGCCCAGGTTGACGCGGGCCTGGGCAAAACCGTCCCAATGGCCCGCCCCAGCCTGTTCGCGCCCACCATGAGCATAGAGGCCGAACACGAGGTGCATGTGTTTGACGGCATTGAAATTGAATTTCAGCTCACACCCGAGACCGAAGCGCCTGCCGAGATGCACTTTTACTTCCCTGGCGAACGGGCCTTGAACCTGGCCGAAAACGCCACTCACAACATGCACAACCTGTGCCCGCTGCGCGGCGCAGCCGTGCGCGATGCACTGGCCTGGTCAAAATACCTGAACGTTGCGCTCAAACGTTACGGCCCACGCAGCGACGTGGTGTTGGCGCAGCACCATTGGCCGACCTGGGGCAATGACCGCGTTTGCACCTTTTTGGCCGAGCAACGCGACCTGTACCGCGTGTTGCACGACCAGACCGTGCGCCTGATGAGCCATGGCCTGAAACCCGCCGAGATCGCCGAGGGCTTCCAGCTGCCAGACGGCCTAGCCAAACGCTGGCATGCGCGCGGTTATTACGGCACGGTGTCGCACAACGTGAAGGCCGTGTACCAGCGCTATTTGAGCTGGTACGACGCACACCCGGCCAACCTGCACAGCCTGCCGCCGGTGCCGGTGGCCAAAAAATATGTGGACTACATGGGCGGCATGGACGCGTTGATGGCGCGTGCCCAAGCCGACTTTGACAAAGGCGAATACCGTTGGGTGGCCGAGGTCATGAAACACGCCGTTTACGCACAGCCAGAGCACGCTGCGGCGCGAGAGCTTGCGGCGGCGGCACTGGAGCAAATGGGCTTTCAGGCCGAATCTGCCACATGGCGCAATGCCTATTTGCTTGGCGCACGCGAATACCGTGAAGGGCCGCCGAAACCAGCCGGGGTGCTGGGCAATTCATTGATTGGCGCGTTGACCCATGGCATGGTGTTTGACACGCTGGCGGTGCGCGTCAATGCACCCAAAGCCGCTGGCCTGCGATTCAACATGGCCTGGCACTTTACCGGCCGAAGTGACGATCCAGGTGAGCATTGGTTGCTTGAGCTCTCCAACGGGGCCTTGAGCAGCCTGCGCGTGGATGAACCACCCCACGCCGACGTGTCTTTGACCTTGTCGCGCCACACGCTGGAGGCCATGCTGCAGCAGCAACTGGCACCAATGCAGGCCCTGACCGAGGGCAAATTGAAGCTGGCCGGCAACGTGACGCTGATGGCTACTTTTTTTGGCCTGCTGGATCGCTTTGCCGGCAACTTCCCAGTGGTGGATGCTGCGCCGTGGCCAGCCTGAAGCACCGCCCGGCGCGAGACTAAAATCATTACGCTATTTAATAAATAGCTGCTCATGCAATACGGACGAGGGTTAGAGCACTATTTTGCTCCTTAAAAAACCCGCTATTTCCGATTTTTAACCCGTTTAAGCGGCGTCACCGCCCCCAGCACCAGAGCGCCCAGAGCGATGCCCACCGCGCCGTCCAGCTACGCCGACGCTACCGTTTGCAGAGCAGGCCCGGCCATCTGGCTCCAATGCTCAATCACGCCCTGCAGCCAGGGGATGCCATGCGCAAAAATGCTGCCTCCCTCCAGAAACATGGCTGCTGTGCCGGCATTCGTCAGCGCCCTCATCATGTAGGGTGCAGTTGCCAGAATGCCGCGCCCCAGGCTGCGCTCGGCCTGCCTGAATGCGCTGTCGCCGCCGCGCTGGCTCATCAGCATGCCGACGTCGTCCAGCTTCACAATCGCGCCCACCATTGCGTAAACACCCACCGTCATCAACACCGCTACACCACTGAGCACGGCAAGTTGGGTGAGCAGCGGGCTCGTCTGCACGGTGCCCAGGGTAATGACGATGATCTCTGCCGACAGAATGAAATCCGTGCGCACGGCTCCCTTGATTTTTTCCTTCTCAAGCGCCACCATGTCGATGGACGAATCGGCCAGCGCCTGGGCCACTTGGGCTTTGTGCCCGGCGCTGTGGGCGGGTTCATCGGCGCGGCTGCCACAGTATTTGTGGGCCAGTTTCTCAAAGCCCTCAAAGCACAGAAAAGCGCCGCCGGCCATCAAGAGCGGCGTGACCGCCCACGGAGCGAACGCGCTGATGGCCAGCGCCAGCGGCACCAGAATGGCCTTGTTGAGAAACGAGCCTTTTGCGACCGCCCACACCACCGGCAACTCACGATCGGCCTTGACACCCGCCACCTGCTGCGCGTTCAGCGCCAGGTCGTCGCCCAGCACACCAGCGGTCTTTTTGGCGGCCACTTTGGTGAGCAAGGCCACGTCGTCCAGGATGGTGGAGATGTCGTCCAGCAGAGCCAGCAGGCCAAGGGCCCTGGGTTGAGGGCCTGAAACAGGTGTGGGAATTCACTTCGGCCAGATTGTGGCTGCTGACCTCACGCCTCGGCGTAGGAGAGGATGCTTTGTCCCCACTTCAAATTAGCAATTGCAATTCACCAAATATCACAGTAAGATTCTTACTTCAAAAGGTAAGAATCATGAAAATCACCAGCAAAGGCCAAGTCACTATTCCTCAATCGGTGCGCGAGCAAGCCGGGCTGCATCCGCACAGCGAGGTTGAATTTGAAGTGCGCCCCGGTGGGGAGGTCATCATCCGCCCCGTCAAAAAACCCGCGTCCAGCGTGCGTGCAGCATTTGCGCAGGTGCGCGGCAGC
>JANYCG010000157.1 GCA_025360385.1 Burkholderiales bacterium
TGGCAGGCAAGCGCACTCGCAGCGTCCAGTTCAGCTTGGTTCATGTACCGTACCTGCCCTGACTGCGGCTAAGGCGACAACACCGGAATCATGCGACGTCCATGGCGACGATAAACCGCACAGGCGCTGTCGATCGTCACCACGCGACAGGGCTCGTGCAGCTCCGACAAGCGGATCAGGCGGGCGTCAGACTTCGCCAAAACCATCCATGTATTGGAGGTTTGAAGACCAGTCTTTGGGGTCAGCCTCGAAGCAGCCGACCAAGTCGCCCGCCTGGTCCAGCGCCGAAACGAACCCGGCCGACGTCTTGTCCTACCCCACATAGGCAACGACGGCGCGGCGAACCACCTCGGACTTGCTCAGGTGCTCAACGTCAGCCATGCGGGCCAGAGCGGCTTCAAGGTTGGAAGGGACTTTCAGGGTCAAGGTGTTCATGGGCCAAATAATACAGAATGGCCGGCAATATTCCAAGCGTCGGCATTGAGCTTTTTAATGGCCACTTGTTTGCCCGTTTGTTTGCCCGTTTGTTTGGCTGTTGGATCGGCCCTGGCAACCAAAATTTGTTCACTTCAAATTTTTGGCCTCCCAAACTGGCGCAAAACCATTCTGTCTGCATCCCGCAGAAGCTGGAGGCATTCGCCCCGAGTCTGGCTAAGGGTTTCGACCGGCTAACCTGAACGGAATTTGAGATGCCATGGGGCCAGATCAATACCTTCGGGCACGCGGCAAGCGCGGTGGCAAGTGCAACAGAGCGGGGTCGACGCCACTTTCCAGCAGCCGACGGTGTCCAAGCCACCCTGCATTGTGGACAATCCCTGCCGTGAACGCATCCAAACTCTGGGACATCTTCTGCAAGGTCATCGACAACTACGGCGACATCGGCGTGTGCTGGCGCTTGAGCTGCGATTTGGCGGCGCGGGGGCAGCGGGTGCGGCTGTGGGTGGACGACGCATCGGCCTTGGCCTGGATGGCACCTGCAGGCTGCTCTGGAGTGGAGGTGAAGGTCTGGTCAAAATCAATAGACGAAGATTTTGATGGCGTTGGAGATGTACTCATAGAATCTTTTTCATGTGAGATTGATCCTAAAATAGTAGCAAACTATCTATCACACGATGGAACATATGGCCTAAATAAGGTTTGGATTAATCTTGAGTATCTTTCTGCTGAAAAATATGTCAAAAAATCCCACGGACTGCCATCACCAGTGATGCAGGGGTCCGGTGCGGGCTTGAGCAAACACTTCTACTACCCCGGCTTTACAGCGGGCACAGGCGGCCTGTTGCGCGAATCTGGCCTGTCGCAGCGTCAGGCCGCATTTGACCGAGCGGCGTGGCTGGGCGCGCTGCTCGACGCTGAACGAGCGACCCAAGCTGTGTCGCCGCCCCGCCTGGTCTCTTTGTTTTGTTACGAACCGGCTGCCCTTGACACTCTGCTGGGTCAACTGGCCCAAGACCCAAGGCCCAGCCTTTTGCTGGTGACCGCCGGGCGGGCCCAAACTGCGACAAAAACGGTTCTTGAGAGTGAAAAATGGCGCATGTCCCTGTCAAACATGCATAGTTCGCTATCAATATTGTATCTTCCTCCACTCACGCAAACCCAATACGACGAGTTGCTGTGGGCCTGTGATTTGAATTTTGTGCGTGGCGAGGACTCGTTGGTTCGCGCCATTTGGGCGGGCAAAGCTTTTGTCTGGCAAATCTATCCGCAGCACGACCACGCCCATGTCCCCAAGCTCGAAGCATTCCTGGACGTGATAAACGCGCCGCCGTCTTTGCGGCAATTCACCCAAGACTGGAATGCCATTGACAGGCAACACCCCGCCTCGGCGTCGCCGCGGCGAATCCCGGTCGAGACCACGCTGGACGCCCTGCTGACCGAATGGGGCCACACGGCCCAGGCGTTTCGTGCCACACTGTTGGCACAGCCTGATTTGACCCGCCAACTGATGGAATTTGTCGCCACCCACACGCCGCAAGACCACCCCAATCCCCAACCCTGATCTCTTGCCTGCCCCTTGAAAACCCGCCTGAACACCAGCTTTTCCCAACTGCGTCCGATGACGCTGGCGGCATCGGACGGCTCAAGTTCGCTTGGCGTTTTGGTCCGCTTGGCCGTTTTTTCTGTGCTGTCCCTGTGTCTGGCCGCGACCGACGCAGCAGCAGCCGACCGCGCCATGCTGCCCAAAGTGGACAACATCGACATTCGTGGCTACACACTGGCAGGGCCCGGCCACGCCATTCGAGGCAGCTTGGCTGGCGGCGCCTGTGCCTTGCTGACGGTGCGCCCGGACACCCGCTGGGACCGCAATTCCCCCTGCAAAGTCATGCAAATCGTGAGCGGCGCCCGGCTGGGCAGGCTGGTGGCAGAGGGCCCCGACGGTTTTTTTTACCAGGCCAGGGCCGCCGGTACCGAAACGATCCGCTACGTGGTGGACAACACCCAGGGCCGACGCGCCGTGGTCACCCTGTACATCGAGGTGATTGACAACACGCGGGTGGTCCGTGCGCCCCCGCGGGGCAGCGCAGAACTTGGCCCGGCCGGGCCAGAGGCACCTGCACCAGCCATTTCACCACCCACCGAGCCCACCGGCCTGGCTGCGCCCGAGCGGGACGCCCCTGCGGCGTCCCCCAAGTAAGCGGCCCGAGCCAGGCAGCGGGCCAGTGCATGCGGCCAAAATCAGGCCAAAAACGCGCTAAAATCAAGGGCTTTGCGCCAAGGCGCTGTTTTCCCACTACCCGCCGGGCGCTGCAGACCGCACACCTGTGCCAAACCCATCCAACACTGATATGAAAATCGCTCAAGAAATCCGCGCCGGCAACGTCATCATGCACGGCAAAGACCCGATGGTTGTGCTCAAGACTGAATACAGCCGGGGCGGCCGCAACTCGGCCACAGTGCGCATGAAGCTCAAAAGCCTGATCGCCAACTTCGGCACCGAAGTCGTGTTCAAGGCCGACGACAAGATGGACCAGGTCATTTTGGACAAAAAAGATTGCACCTACTCCTACTTTGCCGACCCGATGTACGTCTGCATGGACGAAGAGTTCAACCAGTACGAAGTGGAATCCGAGAACATGGGCGACTCGCT
The DNA here is from genome assembly GCA_025360385.1 of Burkholderiales bacterium. Taxonomy (GTDB): domain Bacteria; phylum Pseudomonadota; class Gammaproteobacteria; order Burkholderiales; family Burkholderiaceae_C; genus JANYCG01. The sequence goes on from JANYCG010000157.1 coordinate 3,089, forward strand.
CAATTACCTGGAAGACGGCATGGCGGTTGAAGTGGTGTTTTACGACGGCAAAGCCATCTCGGTCGAGCTGCCCACCAGCGTCATTCGTGAAATCACCTGGACCGAACCCGCCGTCAAGGGCGACACCTCCGGCAAAGTGCTGAAACCCGCCAAAATTTCTACCGGGTTTGATTTGGGCGTGCCAATTTTTGTGGCCCAAGGCGACAAAGTGGAGATTGACACGCGCACGGGCGAATACCGCAAGCGCGTCTGATCAGCCGCGTTGCCGCAAGCGCACGTGGCTCAAGTCAAAGGCTCCCTCGGGAGCCTTTTTCATAGGCAGGGCCGTGCGGCGGCTCAATTCATTCGTCAGCGGTAGACTGAGCGCCCCAAATCAATAAGACTTCGCCATGAGAACTTACCTTGCCGTTTTTGTCGGATCGCCCAGCGCCACGGCGTCATGGGAAACCCTGGCTGAAGCAGAACGCAAAAAGCGCGAGGCGCAGGGCATCACCGGCTGGAAGCAGTGGGTCGCCGACAACTCGGCCGCCATTGCGGAAATGGGCGGCCCGCTGAGCCGCACCAAGCTGGTTTCGAAGGCCGGGATAGCCGACATACGAAACAACCTGGGCGCCTTCACTGTGGTTCGGGCGCAGTCGCAAGACGAAGCGGCGCGCATGTTTCTGAACCACCCGCACTTCACCATCTTTCCAGGTGAAGGTGTTGAGGTGATGGAAGTGCTGCCGATTCCTGCGGGTTGAACAGTAACTCGCAACCCAGGCTTGCACAGTGTTTTTGTTAAGACCACTCGGCCTGAATCGCCGCCGCGCCGCAGGGGCCCGTGTGGGGTAGCCGTGAAACACGGAAATCCAAGGCCTGGGCGCCGCGAAGCGAACCGACAGAGCCACACACTGTTTGAACGTATCGAAGCGAAGTGAGTTTGCGTGGCGGCCCTGAAGCCGAGCACGGCAGTGGTTGCCCAAAGGGTCTGCGACAGTCGGGCGCCAGCGGCGTTGGGGCGATTCGGCCCAGTGGCCTTCGTACACACGCACCAGCAAACTGGTCACAATCGCACCCATGGAAAACACCCAAAACCTGACCGACCGTGACAACCCCATCCAGCGGCGTTTGTCCGATGCCTGGGCTGAGTTGCAAACCCATGCCGAGCAAGGCAACATGCTGGAGCCCAATGCCTACCGGCTGGCGTTTTCAGAC
>JANYCG010000173.1 GCA_025360385.1 Burkholderiales bacterium
TTCCTCGGGTGTGGTGGACGGCTCGGGCGCGCTTTTGCTGGCCTCGGGCAAATACGCCGCCCAACACGGCATGAAGCCGCGCGCCCGCATCGTCGCTTTTGCCAACATGGGCGACTCGCCCACGCTGATGCTCAATGGCCCAGTGCCAGCCGCCCGCAAGGTGCTGGCCAAGGCCGGCCTGACGGTGGACGACATTGACCTGTGGGAGATCAATGAAGCCTTCGCCGTGGTGATGGAAAAGTTCATCCGCGACTTGAAGCTCGACCGCAACAAGGTCAACGTGAACGGCGGCGCGATGGCCCTGGGCCACCCGATTGGCGCGACTGGTTCCATGCTGATCGGCACCCTGCTGGACGAGCTGGAGCGGCGCGATTTGAAGCGCGGCCTGGTGACCATGTGCGCAGCGGGCGGCATGGCGCCGGCCATCATCATTGAGAGAATTTAATTGGGGTCAGAACCCAATTCATTTCAACCCCAAGCCTCTTAAAAATCATCAGGAGACAGCATGAAACTTGAAAACATGTCCGCACTTGTCACGGGCGGCGCATCGGGCCTGGGGCTGGCTTGCGCGCGGCGGCTGGTGGCGAAGGGCGTCAAAGTCGTCATCGTCGATTTGAACCGCGAGGCGGGCGCAGCGGCTGAAAAAGAACTGGGCTCGTCCAACGTGGTCTACGCGCACGGCGACGTCACCCACACCGACCAGATCAACGCGGCGCTGGATGCCGCCGAAAAGCTGGGCACTTTGCGCGCCCTGGTGCACTGCGCCGGCATTGGCGGCGCAGTGCGGCTGGTGGAAAAAGACGGGCAGCCGGGTTCGCTTGAAAAGTACGAACAGGTTGTTCGCGTGAACCTGGTGGGCAGCTTCAACATGCTGCGCCTGTCGGCCGCGCGCATGGCCAAAAACGACATCGTCGACGGCGAGCGTGGCGCCATGATCATGACGGCGTCGGTCGCCGCCTTTGAAGGCCAGATCGGCCAGATTCCTTACTCGGCCTCCAAGGCCGGCGTGGTAGGCATGACCATCGTGGCGGCGCGTGATTTGGCCACCAAATTCATCCGCGTTTGCACCATTGCGCCCGGCCTGTTCGACACGCCCCTGCTGGCGCGCCTGCCCGAGCCCATCAAGGCCTCGCTCGGCGCGTCGGTGCCGCACCCGGCGCGTTTGGGCCAGCCCGACGAGTTTGGGCAACTGGCCATCGCGATATTGGAAAATTCCATGCTCAATGGCGAGACGATCCGGCTGGACGGCGCGATTCGCATGACGCCACGCTGATGTTGCCCCGGTTAATGCCATGACCGCACCGCTCGACCTGGCCCAGCTCAGCGCCGAGCTGGAGCGGGTGTTGCGCTTGCGTGCCATCCCGTTTGGCATGAAGCTGTTTGAAACCGTGGAGGCGATGCAGGCCATCCCCAAAATCCGCCGGCCCAAGTCCGTCCACACCACAGACCAGATCGTCGCGCAGGCGGCGCGCCTGGGCTGGACGGTGGGCATCACAGCCGACAACCTGGTCGGCGACCAATGCAAGTCGGTGATTGGCCTGGGCGGCCAAACCGAGCAGTGGCGCAGCGGTCAACACATGAAGGGCGTGTGGTACGCCACGGTGGAAGACTCGGCCGCGCACCAGCAGGCCATGCATCTGGTGCCGCTGGGCAAGTACCAGGCCCTGGCCGTGTCGCCACTGGCCAGCGGTCGGCTGGACCCGCCCGACATTGCCTTGTTTTATGCCACCCCAGGGGCCATGATGTACTTCATCAACGGGCTGCAATGGGCGGGTTACAAACGCTTTGACTGGAGCGTGGTGGGGGAATCGGCCTGCGCCGATTCCTGGGGCCGGGCGTTGTCAACGCGCCAGCCCAGCCTGTCGATTCCGTGTTTTGCCGAACGCCGTTACGGCGGTGTGCTGGACGACGAGATGCTGATGGCCCTGCCGCCCGAGCTGATCGCCAAAGCGCTGGACGGCATGGCAGCCTTGTCTAAAAACGGCCTGCGTTACCCGTTTGCACAATACGGCATTCAAAATGACGTGCGAGATGGCATGGCGGCGAGTTACCCGGATCGCGCGCGGACACCCTGAAATTGAGTTTTATTTGTATTTTAACAATAAATATGATTAAAATATAATCAATATTGATATAATTATAAGAGCAAACTATTTATTAATTACGAGAACATTAAGCTGGTTTTATCAATAAATACCATCTGTAGAAAGTTTTAACACCCGATCAGCATTGAACAAGGCCGACTCCGAGTGGGTCACCAGCACCAGTGCCGCCCCGTGTGCGCGGGTTTGCGCCACCAGAGCGGCCATCACCACGGCAGCAGTTTTGGCGTCCAGGTTGCCAGTGGGTTCGTCGGCCAGCAACAGGGCGGGGCGGTGCACCAAAGCCCGCGCAATCGACACGCGCTGCAACTGGCCGCCGCTCAAGGTGGCGGGCAGGCGCTCACCCAGACCGTTCAAACCGACGGCGCTCAGCATCTCCTGCACCCGCAGGTCGGTGTCTGCCGCGTTGAGGCGGTGTTGCAGCAGCAGCGGCAGCGCCACGTTTTGTGCCACGCTAAGGTGCGGCAAAACGTGGAAGGCCTGGAACACAAAACCAATTTTGTCTCGGCGCAGCAGGGCCCGCTGGTCGTCCGCCAGGCGGCCCAAATCGACGCCGTCCAGCAGCACAGACCCAGTGTCCCAGCCGTCCAGCCCGGCCATGCAGTTCAGCAGGGTCGATTTGCCCACGCCCGACTCCCCCACGATGGCGATGAATTCTCCCGCCGCCACGGACAGCGACACGTTGGCGAACACCGGGACGATGGCGTCACCTTTGCCGTAACGTTTGCTCAGGTTCTTGACGCGAAGTGTCAATTCATCTCTGTGAAGTGTCATTTCATCTCTGTGAATTGTCATGTCGTTTCCGTGCCGCGTCAGGCCTTGGCCCATGCCTCACGCTGTGAATCAACGGCGCGCAGTGCCTGTTGCAAAGCGTCGGGCGCATCACACGCCACGACCTGGCGCTGCGGCATGGACCGCAGCCAGGTGAGCTGGCGTTTGGCCAACTGGCGGGTGGCAAAAATGCCACGGTCGCGCAGCTCGGCCATAGGCAAACTGCCGTCCAGCGCCGCCCAGGCCTGGCGGTAACCGACGCAGCGCATGGATGGCAAGTCTGTGTTCAGGTCGCCGCGCGCCCGTAGCGCCCGGACTTCGTCCAGAAAGCCGCCCGCCAGCATGGCGTCAAACCGCAGGGCAATCCGGTCGTGCAGCCAGGCCCGGTTGACCGGTTCAAGGGAAATAAGGGCTGAAGTTCCCGTGGAATATGAGTTATCAGCTATTGTTTTAGAAGCGTTTCTGATTTTTTGAAACGACGACATCGGTTTGCCAGTGGCGCGGCAAACCTCCAGCGCACGGCTGATGCGTTGCGAGTCCATGGGGTTCAGGCGCAACGCGGTGACGGGGTCGACGCCGGCCAATTGCTGGTGCATCGCAGGCCACCCGACCTGGGCCGCTTCAGCTTGCAAGGCCGCCCGGATCAACGCGTCGGCCGGGGGCATGTCGTCAATGCCGTCAAACAGGGTCTTGAAGTACATCAGGGTGCCACCCACCAGCAGCGGCAGCTTTGCGCGCCCGGCAATGTCGGCCATCAGACGCTGGGCGTCGGCCACAAATTCAGCCGCGCTGTAGGCGCAAAGCGGGTCGCGGATGTTGATCAAATGGTGCGGCACCTGTGCCAGCTCTGCCGCGCTGGGCTTGGCGGTGCCAACGTCCATGCCCCGGTAGACCAGGGCGGAATCGACGCTGATGATTTCCACCGCGTGTTCGCGGGCAATCGCCAGCGCCGCAGCTGTCTTGCCCGAGGCGGTTGGCCCGGCCAGCGCGATGGCGTGGGGCATGGCTTGCGGTGTCACGCCTTATTTCAGGCCAAACAGGCCGGCAATGGCCTGGCGGTACTGCGCCTGCCCGACGGCATTGGTGCTGAAGTGTGAACCGCCTTCCACCAGCACAAAAGCTTTGGGCGCGCTGGCGGCCTCAAACAGCTTGCGGCCGAGTTCGGGTTTGACGGTGCCGTCGTCGCTGCCGTGCACCACCAGCAGGGGAGAACCAATGTGGGCGACCCGGGCGGCCGCGTCAAAGCGCTGGGTGATCAGGCCGTCGACGGGCAGCCAGCCCCACTTCATGCTGCTGAACACGTCAGGGATGGACGTGAAGGTGCCCTCGACAATCGTGCCGCTTTCATCGTGGACCTGCGTGGCCAGTTCAATGGCAATGGCGCCGCCCAGCGAATGGCCAAAAATGAAGCGCGGCTGGTTCGGGTATTTGGCGGCCAGCCAGTCCCACGCGGCGCGGGCATCTTCATAGGCCATGGTTTCAGACGGCAGCACCTTGGTGCTTTTGCCAAAACCCCGGTAGTCAATCGCCAGCACAGAAAAGCCCAGCGCTTGCATGCGGCGCACCCGGGCCGACGAGCCCTCGACGTTCCAGCGCGCGCCGTGCAGGTACAGCAAGACCGGTGCAAGAGCGGTGGCTGCCTGGCCGGGTGGCGTGGGGCTTGCGGTGGCAGGCGCGTTTGCCGCAATCCAAAGCCCGTGCAGCTTGACGGCCTCGCCCGTGCTGCTGGATTTGAAGTCAATCCAAACGTCGTCCATGCCCTCAGCTGCCGCGCCGCTGTTGCCCCAACTGCGGTCGCTCGGCTGAAAAATCCACTCGCGCTGTTTTTCTTCCAGTGACGCACAGCCCGCCAGCAAGGCAGCCGCCAGCGCCAGAGCGAACCGCAAGCGCCAGCGGGTCGTGAAGGTTGAAGGTGCCAAAGCTTGCATGGCGCTATTCTCCACCGAAGTGGAACCCCAAACCTGAATCAATAGAATGGCCCCAATGTCCAAAGAAGCTCAGGCTCGAATCAAAATCAACAAGCTGCTTGAATTGGCAGGCTGGCGGTTTTTTGATGATGTGCGTGGCAAGGCCAATGTCTCGCTGGAGCCCAAGGTCAAACTCACGCAGGCGCAGGTCGATGCCATGGGCAATGACTTTGAAACCACCAGCAACGGCTTCATTGACTTCTTGCTGCTGGATGAAAGTGGCTTCCCGCTTGTTGTGCTGGAGGCCAAAGCCGAAAACAAGAACCCGCTGATTGGCAAGGAGCAGGCCCGCAAATACGCCAGGGCACAAAACTGCCGCTTCGTCATCCTGAGCAACGGCAACCTGCATTACTTTTGGGATCTGAACCAGGGCGGCCCGCACATCGTCACGCGCTTTCCAGCGCCCGACGCCATCAAGGGTTACACCCGCTTCCAGCCCGACCCGGCAAGGCTGGTGGCAGAAGACGTGCCAGTGGACTACATCGCACGCACCCAAATGCCCGCCTACGACCGTGAGGCTGGCTGGAAGAGTGAAGCCCAGAGGCCTGCGTTCATCCAGAAAAACCGCCTGCGCTTCATGCGCGCCTACCAGCAGCGTGCCGCGCAAGCGATTCAGGTGGCGGTGAAAGAAGGCAAAACCCGCTTCCTGTTTGAAATGGCCACCGGCACGGGCAAAACACTCACGTCCGCCGCCGTGATCAAACTGTTTCTGCGCACCGGCAATGCACGTCGCGTGCTGTTTTTGGTGGACCGGCTGGAGCTGGAAGTCCAGGCCAACGATGCCTTCAAGCTTCTGCTGAAAAACGACTACAAATCCAGCATCTACAAAGAAAACCGCGACGACTGGCGCAAAGCCGAGATTGTGGTGACCACGGTGCAGTCGCTGCTGTTCAACAACAAGTACCAAACCCTGTTTTCGCCGACCGACTTTGACCTGGTCATCTCCGACGAAGCGCACCGTTCCATTGGTGGCAACGCCCGTGCGGTGTTTGAATATTTTGTGGGCTACAAGCTGGGTTTGACGGCGACACCCAAGGACTACCTCAAGAAGTTTGATTCCGCCCAGGCTTCGACCCACACCACCAAAGACCCGCGCGAGCAGGAACGCCGCCTGTTGCTGGACACCTACCGCACCTTTGGTTGCGAAACCGGCGAGCCCACCTATCGCTACTCCTTGCTGGATGGTGTGAAAGAAGGCTTTTTGATCAACCCGCTGGTGGTCGATGCGCGCACCGATGTCACCACCCAGTTGCTGTCAGACCAAGGCTATGCCGCTGTTGTCATCGCTGAGGCCCCAACAGGCGACCAAACCAGCGAGCAGCACTTCAAGCAAAAGAGCTTCGAGAAAAAGTTTTTCTCAGCGCCCACCAACCGCCTGTTGTGTGAAACCCTTCTGACCCACGGCTTGCGTGACCCAGTCAGTGGCGAGTTTGGCAAAACCATTGTGTTTGCTGTCAGCCAGAACCACGCAGCCAAACTCACACAGTTGTTGAATGGCCTGGCCGACAAGTTGTTCCCCGGCTTGTATCAGTCTGACTTTGCTGTGCAGGTCACGTCGCTGATACCCGATGCGCAGCAGCTCACCATCAACTTCACCAACAACAAGCTGCTGGGCTCGGCCAACGTGCTGCCTGCCTACAAAACCAGCAAGGCGCGCATCTGTGTCACCGTGGGCATGATGACCACCGGCTACGACTGCCCGGACCTATTGAACCTGGCCCTGATGCGCCCGGTTTTCTCGCCCTCTGACTTTGTGCAGATCAAAGGCCGGGGCACACGCAAACACGATTTTCGCGAGCAGTTGCAGGACGACAACCTGAAAACCCAGGTCATTGCGCCTGACAAGACAGCCTACAAGCTCTTCGACTTCTTTGCCTCCTGCGAATATTTTGAAGACAAGTTTGACTACGACCAGGTGCTCAAGCTGCCACGCCCTGGCAGCGGCACGCCCGTGGGCGCTGGCGAGGGCACAGGTGCGGGATCCGGGGAGGGCGGCGGCCAAACCGGCGGTGGCGACCCCGGCAACGGCGACTACCATCACACTGCACCGGATGCCATTGCCAGCCAGGTGGAGCAGCAAGTCGGCTTTCAGGGCATGAAGATCGACCGCATGTTCTTCGAAAAATTTGAAGACAAGGTCAAGGCCGACCCCGTCATTGCCCAGCAGGTGGGCAACGCCCAGTGGGACCAGGCCATCAATTACATCAGCACCGAGCTGTTTGACAAACCCAGCGAATACTTCAACCTGGACAAACTGCGGCGCGCGGCGGGTGTGGACCGCCGCCTGGGCCTGCGCGAGATTCTGGAAAAAGCCTTTGGTTTTATTTCCGGCTTCAAAAGCAGAGACGAGCTGCTGGAAGAAGAGTTCGACAAATTCCTGCTGGACCAGCAAAACGCCACTGGTTTCAGCGCCGACAGCACCGCCAGCGCCGTGCAGGCCATGAAGTACTACTTCAAAGCCTACGCCACCGACCACCAACTGCGCGACATCATCGAAACCCGGCGCCTGACCGACCTCAACGTCTACCCCGCCTTCGGCATGAGCGACTTCAAGGCCGTGCCGCTGGTGTGGCGCACCCGCATCCCCGAGTACGTCAAAGACTACGTGCCGCTTAACCAATTCATGTAGCTCCCCTTTAATGCTAGACGCTGAAACCAAACGCCGCATCGACAGTTGCCGCGACATCCTGGTGGGCAAGGTGCCCGACCCCAAAAGCCAGGTGGAGCAAATCACCATTGCGCTCATCTACAAGTTCATGGACGACATGGACGCCGAGGCTGAAGAGCTGGGCGGCAAACGCAGCTTTTTTGCGGGTGACTACGCTCGTTTTGGCTGGGCCAAACTCATGGCCCCCGGCCTGGGCGGCTTTGAGGTGCTGGCGCTGTACTCAGAGGCCATCCAGAACATGCGCGAGAACCCAGGCGTGCCCGAGCTGTTTCGCGACATCTTCAAAAACGCCTACCTGCCCTACCGCGACCCGGAAACGCTGAAAAGTTTTTTGAAAGAGATCAACGTCTTCACCTACGACCACTCGGAAAAACTGGGCGATGCGTTTGAGTATTTATTGAGTGTGCTGGGCAGCCAGGGCGACGCGGGCCAGTTCCGCACCCCGCGCCACATCATCGACTTCATGGTCGAGGTGATGGACCCGAAAAAGAACGAGTCGGTGCTGGACCCGGCCTGCGGCACGGCCGGATTTTTGATCTCAGCCTGGAAGCACGTACTTAAAAATAATAGCAAGATAATCAATAAGTACGGGGACTTTAACCCTGTTTTATCACCATTTTCTGCCCATGGCCCTGCTGAAGGGCTCCAGGGCAACCCGCTCACACCCGACGAACGCGCCCGCCTGGCCAGCAACATCAAGGGCTACGACATTTCGCCCGACATGGTGCGCCTGAGCCTGGTCAACCTCTACCTGCACGGCTTCAGCGACCCGCACGTGGTGGAGTACGACACCCTCACGCAGGACGACAGGTGGAACGAGGTGGCCGACGTGATTCTGGCCAACCCGCCGTTCATGAGCCCCAAAGGCGGCATCAAACCCCATAAACGCTTCAGCGTGCAAGCCACCCGCAGCGAGGTGCTGTTTGTGGACTACATGGCCGAGCATTTAACTGCCACGGGCCGCGCCGCCATTGTGGTGCCCGAGGGCATCATCTTCCAGAGCGGCACCGCGTACAAGGCGCTGCGCAAGATGCTGGTCGATACGAGTCTGGTGGCCGTGGTGAGCCTGCCCGCCGGTGTGTTCAACCCCTACAGCGGTGTGAAAACCAGCATCCTGATGCTGGACAAACGCGTGCACAAACAGACCGACAAAGTGCTGTTTGTGAAGGTGCAGAACGACGGTTTCAACTTGGGTGCGCAGCGGCGCGCGGTGGTGGGCAGCGACTTGCCAGAGGCTACGCGCTTGTTGTGTGAATGGCGGGCCGCGCCAAAGAAGTTTGAGGGTGATGGGGTGATGGCGCAGGCGGTGGAGCGCAGCAGGATTGGGGAGAACGGGGACTTTAATTTGAGTGGGGAGAGGTACATCACCACTGTGTTCGCACACAGCCGCTATGAGGTGGTGCGCATTGCAGATGTTTGCGATGTCAATCCGCCTAAGTCGGAGCTCGATGCACTTCCCGCCACCACCCGCGTGTCGTTCGTGCCTATGAAAGATTTGGAGGAAGACAGCAGCGACTTCACGCCGCAAGAAGAACGCGCACTCGACGAAGTGAGACAAGGCGCGTACACCTTCTTCCGCGACGGTGACGTGTTGGTGGCCAAGGTCACACCATGTTTTGAGAATGGCAAAGCGGGGGTGGCGCGTAAGCTGCTTAACGGCATCGGCTTTGGTTCCAGCGAGTATTACGTGTTGCGTCCGTCCGAGCGACTGTTGTCGGAGCTGCTCTATCACTTCATTACGTCACCGAACTTCCGAGCCATTGCAACGCCAGCCATGACCGGAACAGGTGGTTTGCAGCGGGTGCCAAAGAGTGTCGTTGAAGAGTTTCAGATTCCCCTTCCACCCCTCGAAGTCCAACGCCAAATCGTGGCCGAAATCGAGGGCTACCAAAAAATCATCGACGGTGCCCGGCAGGTGCTCGACAACTACAAGCCGAATATCGTCGTCAGCCCGGATTGGGAGGAGAAGCTCCTCTCGGAAATCACCGAATGTGTCAGCGATGGCGATCATCAAGCGCCCCCAAAGTCGGATGAAGGTGTTCCGTTTGTCACTATCTCCAACATCGATGACCAGAACAAGCTTGACTTCACCAAGACTTTCTTTGTTCCACAAGCGTACTTCGATGGGCTGGGACCGACGCGGAAGCCGCGACGCAATGACACGCTGTACTCCGTAACGGGGTCTTTTGGTATTCCGGTGTTCGTTGATTCCGATGAGCCGTTTTGCTTTCAGCGACACATTGCGTTGCTTCGACCAAGCCCTGCAACTGACGCTAAGTACTTGTACTTTTTCATGTCTTCGCCATTGGCGTTTCAGCAGGCAGAAAAAGCTGCAACAGGTGTCGCCCAAAAGACGGTGTCACTTGGGTCATTGCGGAGCTTCAAAATCCCACTCCCCTGCCTTGCAACCCAACACGCCATCGTCGCCGAGATCGAAGCCGAGCAAGCCCTGGTCGCTGCCAACCGCGAACTCATCCGCCGCATGGAAGCCAAGGTCAAAGCCGCCATTGACCGGGTGTGGGGTGGTACAGGCGATAGCAATTGATTGCTGGCCGC
>JANYCG010000175.1 GCA_025360385.1 Burkholderiales bacterium
CGCCATCATCAACCAGAAGGGTCAGAACATGACCTGCATCTACGTGGCGATTGGCCAGAAAGCCTCTTCGGTCAAAAACGTGGTGCGCTCGCTGGAAGCCGCTGGCGCGATGGCCTACACCACCGTGGTGGCAGCAACCGCTTCAGAGTCGGCTGCTATGCAATACGTGAGCGCCTACTCTGGCTGCACCATGGGCGAATACTTCCGTGACCGTGGCCAAGACGCGCTGATTGTGTATGACGACCTGTCCAAACAAGCGGTGGCCTACCGCCAAGTGTCTTTGTTGCTGCGCCGCCCGCCAGGCCGCGAAGCCTACCCTGGCGACGTGTTCTATCTCCACAGCCGCCTGCTGGAGCGTGCCGCCCGCGTGAATGAAAAATACGTTGAAGATTTCACCAAGGGTGAAGTCAAAGGCAAAACGGGTTCCTTGACGGCTTTGCCCATCATTGAAACCCAAGCCGGCGACGTGTCCGCCTTCGTGCCGACCAACGTGATTTCGATCACTGATGGCCAGATCTTTCTGGAAACCTCGCTGTTCAACGCCGGCATTCGCCCCGCCATCAACGCCGGTATTTCGGTGTCACGCGTGGGTTCTGCTGCGCAGACCAAGGTCATCAAGGGCCAATCCGGCGGCATCCGCACCGACTTGGCCCAGTACCGCGAACTGGCCGCGTTTGCGCAGTTTGCGTCGGACCTGGACGAAGCCACCCGCAAGCAGCTCGACCGTGGTGCCCGCGTGACCGAATTGCTCAAGCAAACCCAATACAGCCCATTGCCCATCAGCCTGATGGGGGCCTCGCTGTTCGCAGTGAACAAGGGCTTTATGGACGATATCGCCGTGAATAAAGTATTGTCGTTTGAACATGGCTTGCATGCCCACCTCAAAGACAAACACACTGCATTGCTGGCCAAAATTGAAGACTCCAAAGCCCTCGACAAAGACGCGGAAGCCGAGATGTTGGCGGCCACAGCAGCCTTCAAAAAGTCGTTTGCCTGAACCCACGCTTGAATTAGATCAATAAAGGGGTTCTTATGGCATCAGGCAAGGAATTACGCACCAAGATCAAATCGGTGGAAAACACCAAGAAGATCACCAAGGCCATGGAGATGATTTCCGTGTCCAAAATGCGCAAGGCGCAGGAGCGTATGCGCGCGGCCAGGCCTTACAGCGAAAAAATCCGCAATATCGCCACCAACCTTGGCAAGGCCAACCCTGAATACGTGCACCCATTTTTGAAGCCTAACCCCGATGCCAAATCGGTCGGCTTCATCATGGTGACCACAGACAAAGGTTTGTGCGGCGGCCTCAACACCAATCTGTTTCGCGCGGTGACTTTGAAACTGCGCGAAGCGCAGTCGGCAGGCCAATCGCCGCTGTCCGTGGCAATTGGCGGCAAAGGCCTCGGTTTTTTGAACCGCATTGGTGCCAAGGTCGTCTCCCATGTGACGCATTTGGGCGACAAGCCGCACCTGGACAAGCTCATTGGGCCGGTCAAAGTGCTGTTGGACGCCTATATCAAAGGCGAAGTCAGCGCGGTGTATTTGGGCTACAACAAGTTCATCAGCACGATGCGGCAAGAGCCTGTGCTGGAACAGTTGTTGCCGCTGTCGGCGGCCAAGATGCAGGCCGAAACCAAAGCCAGCGGCACGCAACACGCATGGGACTACATCTATGAACCCGATGCTCAGGTGGTGATTGACGATTTGCTGGTTCGTTACGCTGAAGCGCTGGTTTACCAGGCTGTCGCCGAGAACATGGCCAGCGAACATGCGGCCCGAATGGTCGCCATGAAGGCGGCCACCGACAACGCCGGCAATGTGATTGCCGAATTGAAACTGGTTTACAACAAGACGCGCCAGGCAGCGATTACGAAAGAACTTTCGGAAATCGTGGCGGGCGCTGCAGCGGTCTAAACACCGCGTCTTTCAGAATTTTTGATTTTATTTTTGGAGCAACCGTGATGGCCCAATCAAACAGTAGCGCTAACAGCAATGCAGGCGTAGAAGGCAAGATCGTTCAATGTATCGGTGCCGTGGTCGACGTGGAGTTTCCACGTGACAAAATGCCGAAAATTTATGACGCGCTCAAAATGGAAGGCTCGAACCTGACGCTGGAAGTCCAGCAGCAATTGGGTGACGGCATTGTGCGTACCATCGCCCTGGGCTCTTCTGATGGCCTGCGTCGCGGCACCATGGTCAAGAACACTGCACAGGCGATCATGGTTCCGGTGGGCAAAGCCACACTGGGCCGCATCATGGACGTGTTGGGCGCCCCGATTGACGAACGTGGCCCGGTCAATGCCGAGTTGCACATGTCAATCCATCGCAAGGCCCCTGCTTACGACGAACTCAGCCCTTCGCAAGAACTGCTGGAGACCGGAATCAAGGTGATCGATCTGGTGTGCCCGTTCGCCAAAGGCGGCAAGGTGGGCCTGTTCGGCGGTGCCGGTGTCGGCAAGACCGTGAACATGATGGAATTGATCAACAACATCGCCAAAGCGCACAGCGGTTTGTCGGTGTTTGCCGGTGTGGGCGAGCGCACCCGCGAAGGCAACGACTTCTACCATGAGATGGCCGACTCCGGGGTGGTGAATCTGGACAACCTGGAAGCCTCCAAAGTGTCTATGGTTTACGGCCAGATGAACGAACCCCCAGGCAACCGCCTGCGCGTCGCTTTGACCGGCTTGACCATTGCCGAATCTTTCCGTGACGAAGGCAAAGACGTTTTGTTCTTCGTGGACAACATTTACCGCTACACCCTGGCCGGCACAGAAGTGTCCGCTCTGTTGGGGCGTATGCCTTCCGCGGTGGGTTACCAGCCCACCCTGGCTGAAGAAATGGGGCGCTTGCAAGAGCGCATCACGTCCACCAAGGTGGGCTCGATCACGTCGATCCAGGCCGTTTACGTGCCTGCCGATGACTTGACCGACCCAAGCCCGGCCACCACCTTCGCCCACCTGGATTCCACCGTGGTGTTGTCGCGTGACATCGCCTCGCTGGGCATTTACCCCGCCGTGGATCCACTCGATTCGACCAGCCGCCAGTTGTCGCCTCAAGTCGTCGGCGAGGACCACTACAACACGGCTCGCGCCGTGCAGGGCACCTTGCAGCGTTACCGCGAACTGCGCGACATCATCGCCATCATGGGCATGGATGACCTTGCCCCTGAAGACAAGCTGGCCGTGGCCCGCGCCCGCAAGATCCAGC
>JANYCG010000189.1 GCA_025360385.1 Burkholderiales bacterium
CCCCGCCGCCATGATCAAGGGCAGCGCGATTTACGGCATGCCCATCCTTGAGGCCTACAAAGCCAAAACCATCATTGTGAACAAACGCTCCATGGCCGCGGGTTATGCCGGCCTGGACAATGAACTCTTTTACATGGACAAAACCATGATGGTGTTTGGCGACGCCAAAAAGGTGGTCGAGGATATGGGCAAGGCGATCGAGTAATCGCCGCCTGCCCAGTCCATGGGTGTGGCTGAGACCAACATTCGCCGCTGCCTCGACACCCTCACACCGACGCTGATGGTAAGCCGGGTGCAGCCTTGGCATGAGAACTTGCGCAAACGCCAGGTGAAGTCGCCCAAAATCTAATTCCACGATACCGGCTTGCTGCATGCGCTGATGGGTGTGCGAAACATGCACGAGCTGCTGCAACACCCGCTGTGCGGCGCAAGTTGGGAAGGCTTCGCGTTGGAGCAAGTGTTGCGCATCGCCCAGCCTGACCAAGCCTATTTTTGGGACACCCACCAGGGCGCAGAGCTGGAGCTGCTGATGTTCAAGGGCCCGCACCGCTTTCCTTTGGGAGCGCAAGCACAGGCGGTGCCGCTGTGGACGGTTCTACCTCAAACGGCTAGGTCGTGAATCAATAGGCCATGAAACTCAAGCACCACATACTCGAATTTCATGGTATTTGCAGCCTCATTGAAAAGTAAGCTATTTTTGGCAACCCTCAAAAAACTGACCTTGACGGTCAGGACGTGGTGCGGCAGAACGTCAAATCGATGTCGCGCAGACTTTTGGCACAGGCTTGGCAAGGCCTTATATCGAACAGAAATAAAAACGGGAACCGAAGTTCCCGCAATTCACCCGTAAAAGGGTACTAAGACTTATCAGCTTTTCGCTGCGTCAGCTTTTCGCTGCGTCAGCTTTTCGACGTGTCAGCAACAAACCGCCAAGCGCCAAACCGAGCAAGGCGAGCGAATCAGGTTCTGGCACGTTATTCGTATTTTGAAATTGAATCCTGTCGAAACCGCCAACCAAAAAATTCTCGCCGCTTGTTTCCAGCATATTTATTCTGGATATACCGCCAGCTGACTCGAAGCCCACGAAGTTGAAATCAAGATTGCTCCCAAGTGTCGTGCTGACCGTGCCAATCAGCGCAAATGCACTGTCGTAAAAAGAAACATCATATGTCGCAGAACCAATATGAACGTCCAAACCAACAATTGTGTAGGAGCCGTTCAAATCGATCGTGATGTTGCTGATGCCAGCGTTGTCGGAAAAGCCAAGTCCGAATCCAGTCAGATCACGCCAGCCTGGTTGGCCCGAACCCGTGCTGCTCTCCGAAAAGCTTAGCCCTTGATAGGTGAACGGACCCGTCACTGTCGGCGCGTGTGCCATATTGACGACCGTCTGAGAGCCATCAAAAGCAAGCTGGGTGACCGGAGCCGCTTGCGCAAATTGCGACGAAAGCGTTAGAGAAAGCAAAAAGGCAAGCGTTGCATTTTTCATGGAAATTCCTATTGGGAAATGAGTATTGGACAGTACAGTTTAAATAAGCATGAAATATGCCAACAATTGAAAGCGGTAATGTTTTCTTTTTAAATCAATAGCTTATCTGTAGCTTCATTCATTTACTGATGAATGGAAGACAAGATGACACGGAGCGATGTAAAAAATTTCGACACACTTTAATGTTCGCTCTCACAAGGAAATTGGGCAACCATTGATGCTGGTGCGTTTCGAATCGGCCAACCCGAAAACCGCCTGTGGTCCGCGACCCTTTGCGGACAGTCGATGCCTATGGCAAGCCACAAATGATCTCATTTCAACCACCCCCGCTTGCGGAAGTACCACATCGGCACCAAGGCA
The DNA here is from genome assembly GCA_025360385.1 of Burkholderiales bacterium. Classification (GTDB taxonomy): domain Bacteria; phylum Pseudomonadota; class Gammaproteobacteria; order Burkholderiales; family Burkholderiaceae_C; genus JANYCG01. The sequence goes on from JANYCG010000189.1 coordinate 1,850, forward strand.
GTGCCCACCATCAGTGCCAGCGCAAACGGGTAGCCCCAGGTTTGCGAGAGCTCTGGCATGTGCGCAAAGTTCATGCCGTAGAGGCTGGCGATCAGGGTGGGGGGCAGCAGCGCGACGCTGGCGACCGAGAAGATTTTGATGATCTTGTTCTGGTTGATGTTGATAGAACCGACCGTCGCGTCCATCAAAAAGTTGATCTTGTCGAATAAAAAGGCGGTGTGGCTGTCCAGGCTGTCGATGTCGCGCAGAATCTGCCGCGCGTCGTCAAACTGGTCGGCGTTGAGCATCTTGCTGCGCATCATGAACGACAACGCGCGCCGGGTGTCCATCATGTTGCGCCGGATGCGACCGTTGAGGTCTTCGTGTTGTGCGATGGCGGCCAGCACTTCGCCGGCCAATTGGTCAGTCACGTCGCCCGAGAGCACTTTGCCGCTAACCTTTTCTAGCTCGACGTAGATACCTTCCAGCGTGTCGGCGGAATATTCAGCGTCGGCGTCAAACAGCTTGAGCAAGACCTCTTTGGCGTCTTCAATCAAGCCCGGCGCACGGCGCGCGCGCATGCGCAACAGGCGGAACACCGGCACGTCTTCGTCGTGGATGCTGAACAACACGCCGCGGCTTTTAAGGTCGGCATTGTGCTGGTTCAGAATGAAGGCGACGCGCACCGTGCGCGGGTCGGCATCGTCGGCAATCAGAAAGTCGCTGCGGATGTGCAGATCGCCGTTGTCTTCTTCGTAAAAACGGGCCGACTCTTCGATGTCCTCGTCCATCGCGTCTTCGGGGATGGACAGGCCGTAATGCTGCTTGACCCAGCGCTTTTCTTCCAGCGTGGGGGACTCCAGGTCAACCCAAATGGGCTGAAACTTGGACAGCTCTTCCAGGGATTCAATTTCTTCCTGAAACAGCCGTCCGTTGGCAAGGGTAAAGATGTTGAGCATGGGCGCTCTCCCAAATAGACAAATGCATCTTGTGGGGGTTCAGGTTTTTGCTTCCAACCCCGATGCAGATGTGGGAGTTGAAAGCTACCAACTGGGGCGGGTTTCCAAGGAGCGCTCTCCGTTTGTTTCGATGTTGAAATTATCGCACTGTGCTGGCGCGCGTGGGCGGCGCATGGCGATGACAGGTTTGGGTGCAATGAGACGGTCAGAGGCTCAGCACGCGCGCACCGTTGCCGTCCGGCATGCCGGCACCCATGCCGGTGGTGCCCACGTCGATCATGACCGCTGCCCCCAAGCTGTTGATCACTTCAAACAGTTCGTAATAGCGCCTGTCATTCATCGCAAAGTGCTGCAGGATGGGCTGAAAGTGGAAACCAATGAAGCCCAGCTCATTCACGGCGCGGTAGCCTGGCGAATGGCGATTACGCGTTTGGCGGGCTCCACGGCGCCCCAGCACTGAATCACCCGCTGGGCGTGGCGCTTCCACCCGTCAAACACGTACTCATTGGTGCAGGGTGGCGTTGCCACAGTGGTTTCAAGGTCCAGTGCGACCCGGCAGGCATCCACACCGGCTTCAGTGAACTTTGCAATGACCTCGTCTTCAGTCTTGGCCACCCAATCGCGCTTTCAGTAAGTTGCCAGTGCTCCGGGGTAGAGGCCCTGGGCGTCGATCCAGGCTTGCGTGCCGGGGTAACAGTGCAGGTCGATGATTCTTATAAATTTTCTGTAGGTTTAAAAAATATAGCAAACTATTCAATATTTACAGGGATTTGCGCTATTTTTTGAGTTTGGCGGTGATCCACTCGCCCAAAATCTTCTTGGACACCTTGCCAAAGGTTGACACTGGAAAATCCGCCAGTTCCTCAAGCCGCTCGGGCAACTTGAACGTGGCGATTTCATGCGTCATCAAAAAAGCGACCCGTTCTTTCAGGCCAAGGGTCTGGCCACGCTTTTGATTGAAGCTGAACAAGCGCGACGCAAAAACTGAGGATGCGTCGGCAGAAGATGGGCCACACCGATGCCGCAAAGGCCGCCCATTTGGACGCGAAAGGGATTAAAACTTTTTAGTTGTCTATAAAACTGATAAATAGGATTTATGTTCCTATAAATACACAATATATAGCTATTATTTTTAATGCAATTTTGACTATTAATTAATCAATTTTACAATCAAAATATAAAATAAACAAATTTTTTGCGCTCTCATCATGAATTCAAGCCGCAAAAAACCCGATGAACTCCGACTTGCGCGCGTAGGCGTCACTCTCGCCCATGGCGACCAAGGTTTGCACAAAGCTGGGTTCAAACAGCAGATAACTGGCCAACACGCCGCCGCCGCCGTTCAAAATGCCCAGGCCTGTCAGTGCGTGGCGGGTGGCTAAGGGCAGGGCCTTGGTGTGTTCCTGCGCCAGGTCGTCCAGCGAGCGGGACGGCGCGATGGCCAGCACGTCAATGGGGTTGTAGGGCATGGCGGCAGCGGAGTCGCGCCGCATCTGCATCACGGTGTTGGTGACGCGGCGGGTTTGCTCCACGTCGGCCTGCAGGGTGTCGTGGAACACGCTGGCCATGGTGTGGCCCAGAATACTGCCCAGCGTGGTGCCGACGGCTGCGGGGGCCGCGCTGCCGGTAGTCTGGCCGCCTGCTGCAGCGCCAAAAGCAATGCCATTGCGCTCAGGCTGGCCCACGCCCACCACCATGATGCGGCGCGCCCCCAGGTGCATGGCGGGGCTTAGGGGAGACATCTGGCGCATGGAGCCGTCGCCAAAAAACTCACGCCGCCCGTTGACCCACAAAGGCGTGGCCGGGAACAGGAACGGAATGGCGCTGGAAGCCATCAGATGCTCAATCGTGATGGGGCTGAGTTCGGCGCGGCGCCCAGGGCGCTCCCAGCCCTCATACGGCGCGCCTTTGGCGACTTGGCAAAACGTCCAGTGCACGCCTGTGCTGTAGCTTGAGCCGGTGACCGCCAGTGCGTTCAGGGTATGGCTGGCGAGGGCTTGTTCGATGGCGTTTTGCGAAATGCCCCTGTGCAGCGTGTCCACCAGCGGCATGTTGTCCAGAAAGGCGCCATGGGCGCGGGCCTGGCGCGACAGGCTCCAGGCGGCGGCGTAGCGGCTGAAACGGATCCAGGGCGAGACATTGAGCCGGTACACGTCTTTGGAGCGCAAGTCGCCCCAAAAATTGGCCAGGCTGTCAAATGCGCCCAGGCCCTGGCTGCACATCGAGGCCAGGTAGGCCGAATTGATCGCCCCGGCCGAGGTGCCCACCAGCACCTGGAACGGAAAGGTTTTGGGTTGTTCCGGGCGCAGGTTCAGCATGGCCCCCAAGGCCTTTAATACGCCCACCTGATAGGCCGTGCGGGCACCGCCGCCCATCAGCACCAGCGCCGTGGTCGGGCGCGTATAGCGGCCCAGGCCCGAGGTGATGATGGTGTCCAGACTCATCGTTCAATTTTGCAGGGTTTTTTGCAAGGGCGCAGCTAAAAATTCGCAGAAAATTCCCTAAATAGGGGCATTTTCAGAATTCACGGCGTGTCGTCGCAGGCGTTGGCGTGAAAGTACCAACTTTCATGCCGCGACGACGTCGGGCACCCCTGCATGAAAGTTGAGCACAAGTCGGACCGTGGTGAAAGGTGAAAATTCAAATAGTCTGTAAAAGGGCATTGCAATTGCGTGGATTCGGGTGCATAGTGAATTCAAGCGTGGTCGAGTTTCTTTGGCCCGCTTAACGTGGAAGTTAACCTGCAAGCCAGGTTTCGCGTTCAACCCTAGTGCAACAGGAGGCTATTTATGAATTTGACGATCAGCGGTCATCACCTTGAAGTCACCCCGGCCCTGCGTAATTACGTCACGACCAAGCTAGATCGGATTACCCGTCATTTTGACCAAGTGGTTGATGTGAAAGTTCTGCTGACTGTTGAAAATCAAAAAGAGAAAGAACGAAGGCAACGCGCCGAGTGCAACATCCATGTCAAAGGCAGCGACCTGTTTGCCGAAAGCGCGCATGAAGACCTGTACGCCGCTGTCGATGAGTTGGTCGACAAACTCGACCGTCAAGTGGTGCGCCACAAAGATCGCCTGCAAGACCACCACCACGCAGCGCCCAAACGGGTGATGTAGTTTTACCCACTGCCCCCACGCCTACCGCAGACCGTGGGGGCAACAATAGAGCCACCCTACAAATTGGGTGGCTTTTTTGTGGGCATAATCTGCCACGCCCCATGAACCGACTCGCCCATATCCTGCCCGCCGCGCAAGTGCTTGTTCGGCTGGATGCCACCAGCAAAAAACGCGCCTTTGAAGAAGCCGGCCTGTTGTTTGAAAATTTTCATGGCCTCAACCGTGCCTTGGTGACCGACAGCCTGTTCTCGCGCGAGCGGCTTGGCTCCACGGGCCTGGGCCATGGCGTGGCGATTCCGCATGGGCGCATCAAGGGCCTCAAAGCCCCGCTGGCGGCGGTGATGCAATTGGGGGTTCCGGTCGCTTTTGACGCGCCCGATGGGCTGCCCGTGAATTTGCTGATCTTCCTGCTGGTGCCTGAAGCAGCAACCCAAAAACACCTCGAAATACTCTCTGAAATCGCTGAATTGCTCAGCGACGCGGATTTGCGCGCAAAACTCTGCGCCTGCGACGATGCTGCCTTGTTGCACAGCATGATCCAGAGCTGGCAGTCGGCGCAAGTTGCCTGACCTCCATCGCCGGACGCCCGCTTGAAACCCACCGCCATCAGCGCTGACGTCCTGTTTGAAGAATTCCGCGGTCGTCTGAAGTGGGAGTGGCTGGCCGGCCTGGGCGCGTCCGAGCGCAAATTCGACCCTGAAGCCGTGCTGGCGGCCCGCTCGGGCGCTGACCTTGTCGGTTATCTCAATTACATCCACCCCTATCGTGTCCAAATTTTGGGCAAGCGCGAAATTGCCTACATCGCGAACGCCGCGCCTGAGGACTGCGCCAGGCGAATTTCCCGCATGGTGACGCTGGAGCCGCCGATGCTGGTGGTGGCCGACGGGCAGGAGCCGCCCGACGCCTTGCTGATCACGTGTGAGCGGGCGCAATTGCCGTTGTTTTCCACGCAGGAATCAGCCGCTTTTGTGGTGGATGTGCTTCGCGCCTACCTGTCCAAACACTTTGCCGACCGCGTGAACATGCATGGCGTCTTCATGGACATTTTGGGCCTGGGCGTGCTGATCACCGGCGAGTCCGGCTTGGGTAAAAGCGAGTTGGGGCTGGAACTGATCTCCCGCGGCAATGGCCTGGTGGCTGACGACGCGGTTGATCTGTTTCGCATCAACCAGACCACGATTGAAGGCCGTTGCCCCGATTTGCTGCTGAATTTGTTGGAAGTGCGCGGCATTGGCCTGCTGGACATCCGCGCGATTTTTGGCGAGACGGCGGTGCGCCGCAAAATGCGCCTCAAGCTCATCGTGCACCTGGTGCGCCGTGAAACGCTGGAGCGCGAATACGAACGGATTCCCTATGAGCCGCTGACCCAGGACGTGCTGGGCGTTCCGGTGCAAAAAGTGGTGATCCAGGTGGTGGCCGGCCGCAACATCGCCGTGCTGGTCGAGGCTGCCGTGCGCAACACGATTTTGCAGCTGCGCGGCGTCGACACCTACCAGGAGTTTTTGGTGCGCCACCGCAAGGCGATGGCCGAGGGGACTTAGGGACTTGTTCAGCGCTTCCCTGGCACCCCGTCAATGCTGGCCGCGCAGTGGGGCGGCCGGGCGATTGGGGCATTTGTCTTTGGTGCAGTGGGCGTACAGGCTCAACGCGTGGTCGGCAATCTCAAATCCCTTGGATTTGGCCACCGAGTTTTGGCGTTTTTCAATTTCTGCATCAAAAAACTCCTCCACGCGGCCGCAGTCCAGACACACCAGGTGGTCATGGTGCTGTCCTTCGTTGAGTTCATAAACCGCCTTGCCACTTTCAAAATGGCTGCGGTTCAGAATGCTCGCCTGCTCAAACTGGGTCAGCACCCGGTAAACCGTGGCCAGGCCGACGTCTTTGCGTTCTCCCAGCAACACGCGGTACACATCTTCAGCCGTCATGTGGCGCTGGCTGCCTTTCTGGAATATTTCCAGAATTTTCAAGCGCGGCAAGGTTGCCTTCAGGCCGGTGTTTTTGAGTTCGTCAATGTTGTCCATGGGCTTTTTCTCGGGCTGCGGCGTGGTGGTCCGCATGGGGTGCAGGCCGTTACAATGGCCTCATCATATCGTTCCCTTGTTGGATGCGCCTGTGCCGTTTGCGGGCCCTGGTTCATTTCAACCCGCGCCAGTTTTGCGTTGTACTTTTGCCGGCCTTTCGCGCCAGCTCCATGAGGCCTCACACCATGTCTAGACTGTTGCCCCGAATTGTGCGTTTGAGCCTGCTGGCGTCTGCCACAGCCGTTCTCATGGCCTGCGCCGGCACGGACGGCGGCATGAACCGTGCAGGCACCTTCATCCAGCCTTACAAAATTGACATCGTCCAGGGCAATTTTGTCTCCAAAGAACAGGCAGCCGCCCTTAAGCCAGGCATGAGCCGCCTGCAAGTGCGGGACATCCTGGGCACACCGTTGATGGTGAGCGTGTTTCATTCGAATCGGTGGGACTATGTTTTCACGTTCAAACGCCAGGGCATAGAGCCGCAGTCTCGCAAACTCGCAATATTCTTCAAAGGCGAGTTTCTGGAGCGTTTTGAGGCCGACGAGTTGCCGACTGAGGCGGAGTTTGTCGCGTCTCTGGATTCCGGCAGAAGCAAGCGAGCCGTGCCTTCGCTGGTGGCGACCGAAGAGAGTCTGGCCAAGTTTTCTGCGCCGCCCAAACCGGCTGAGGTGAAACCATTGCCCCCGTTGCCGTCCAGTTACCCACCGCTTGAATCCGCCGGCCAGGTGTCCGGGCGGCAGGTGCCTTGATGACACGCCACGCCATCACAGTGGCGGGTGCGTCGGGCCGCATGGGCCAGATGCTGATTGAGGCCATCGGCAAAGCCGATGATTGTGTCCTGGCTGGCGCGCTCGACCTTGCGGGCAGTCCCATGCTGGGCCAGGATGCGGGGGTTTTTTTGGGGCAAAAAACCGGGGTATGGGTCACCTCTGACCTGCGCGCAGGCTTGGCCGCCTCCCAAACGCTGATCGACTTTACCCGCCCACAAGGCACGCTGGCTCACCTCCAAATGTGCCGAGAGCTTGGCGTCAACGCCGTGGTCGGCACGACCGGCTTCTCTGACGCACAAAAGAATGAAATCGCTGCCGCGGCTCAGGACGTCGCCATCATGCTGGCCCCCAGCATGAGCGTCGGCGTGAACGTGACCCTGAAGCTGCTTGAGCTGGCGGCCAAGGCTTTGCCAACGGGCTACGACATCGAAATCATCGAGGCGCACCATCGCCACAAGGTGGACGCTCCGTCAGGCACCGCACTCAAAATGGGCGAAGTGATTGCCAGCAGCCTGGGCCGTGATTTAAAAGACTGCGCGGTCTACGCGCGCGAAGGCGTCACAGGCGAGCGCGACCCGTCGAGCATTGGGTTCGCCACCATCCGGGGCGGCGACATCGTGGGCGACCACACTGTTTTGTTTGCCGGCACCGGCGAGCGCATCGAGATCAGCCACAAATCCTCAAGCCGCGCCAACTTCGCCCAGGGCAGCCTGCGGGCGATGCGTTTTCTGGCCGGACGCAAGACCGGCCTGTACGACATGTTTGACGTGCTGGGCTTTAAGTGATCCACCGTGACCAGGCCTGAAATCAGATCATGAATATTGGCAGTCTGTTTGCCCAAGGCGACTGGGTCACCAAGGGCGTGGCGCTGCTGCTGTTGGCTATGTCAGTCAGCAGTTGGGTTGTCATTCTCTGGAAGGCCAGCCTGCTGCACCGGGCTCGCGCTGACGTCAAACGCAGCACGGCGGCGTTCTGGCAGGCCGGCTCGCTTGGCGATGCGAAGTCCAAAGTGGCAGCATTTGACCGCTCAGTCCTCGTCAGCCCACTGATCAATGCGATTAAAGATGAAGCAATCGGCACGTTGGCGGCGGCGGGCGACAAGTCTCAACAATTGACCCGCGTGTTGCGTGATGCTTTGCACCAGGTGCTGCAAAAGCTGCAATTTGGACAAGTCTTGCTGGCCACCGTCGGCTCGACTGCGCCGTTTGTCGGCCTGTTGGGCACGGTATGGGGCATTTACCATGCGCTGATCGGCATCAGCAGCGCGGGGCAAATCACCATCGACAAAATTTCCGGCCCAGTGGGGGAATCCCTCATCATGACGGCCGCTGGCCTGGCAGTGGCGATCCCGGCCGTCCTGGCCTACAACGTATTGGGGCGTTCCATTGGCCGCATTGAGGCGGATCTGGAGGGTTTTGCGCGGGATTTGCGGGAGTTGCTGACCCATGCCAAACTTTGAACCACCGTTCTGCGCGTCAGATCCGGGGAAGTTGACCCCCTTCAGGATCGGCTGACCATGGCCTTCGGACGGCTCGAAAGAGACAAAGGCGCTGTGCCCATGAGCGACATCAACATGACGCCGCTGATCGACGTGATGTTGGTGTTGGTGGTGATTTTCATCATCACCGCGCCGCTGCTGGCCAGTTCCATCCGGCTAGATTTGCCCAAAACCAGTGCGGCCACGCCCAGCGAAGCGCCGCGTTTCATCACCCTGGTGGTGGACAAGGCAGGCCTGGTCTATTTGAACGACAAACCCGCCTCGCCCCCTCAGCTGGCGCTGGCGTTAAGCCAGATTGCCGCCCAAAACGCCGACACCGAGGTGCAATTGCGCGCTGATGCCGCCGTGCCTTATGGCCGCGTGGTCGAGGTCATGGGCGTAGCGCAAAAAGCCGGGCTCAACCGAATCGGGTTTGTGGCGGACAACACGCCCTGAGGGCTCTTCTAGAAATTCAAATTTTCGGGATGAAGTGCAAGACGCCCGCAGCGCAGCGACCGCAAATGCACTGGGTTGCAAGAGGATTGCGAGCACCGCTGAAGGCAAGGTGCTCACTCACGATCAGAGCCGCAATCCGCCCGAAAAATGAATTCATAGTGGTGCCCTTGAGCATTCGGCGGTAGCGCGACCGGTTAGGCGGCCTGTTAGGTGCTGGCCCTCTACAATTTGCAGATGCAAGACAAATACGACCACCTCGCGGTTGAAAAAACCGCGCAGAGCCATTGGAACGCGGCTGACGCCTATCGCGTCAGCGAAAACGCCCGTGACCCGGCGGGGAACCTGAAGAAAAAGTTCTACGCCTGCTCCATGTTGCCTTACCCCAGCGGCAAGCTGCACATGGGCCACGTGCGCAACTACACCATCAACGACATGCTCACGCGCCACCTGCGCATGAAGGGCTACAACGTGTTGATGCCCATGGGCTGGGACGCGTTTGGTTTGCCCGCAGAAAACGCGGCGCTCAAAAACAAGGTGCCACCGGCCCAATGGACTTACGACAACATTGCCTACATGAAGCAGCAAATGCAGGCCATGGGGTTGGCAATTGACTGGAGCCGTGAAGTCGCCACTTGCGACCCCAGCTACTACAAGTGGAACCAGTGGCTGTTTTTGAAGATGCTTGAAAAAGGCATTGCCTACCGCAAGACCCAGGTGGTGAACTGGGACCCGGTCGACCAGACGGTGCTGGCAAATGAACAGGTCATCGACGGCAAGGGCTGGCGCACGGGCGCGACCGTCGAAAAGCGCGAGATTCCGGGGTACTACCTCAAGATCACCGACTACGCCGAAGAGTTGCTGGGCCACGTGCAAAGCCATCTGCCAGGCTGGCCTGAACGGGTCAAGCTGATGCAGGAGAACTGGATTGGCAAGTCTGAGGGCGTTCGGTTTGCCTTCACGCACACCATCCAGGACGCGAGAGGTGCATTGATCGGCGACGGGCGGATGTACGTCTTCACGACACGCGTGGACACCATCATGGGCGTGACGTTTTGCGCCGTGGCGCCCGAGCACCCGCTGGCGCTGCATGCCGCCCGCAGCCAACCCGATTTGGCCGCCTTCATTGAAACGTGCAAACAAGGCGGGACCACCGAGGCAGAGTTGGCCCTGCGCGAAAAGGTCGGCATGCCCACCGGCCTGTTTGTCACACACCCGCTCAACGGCCACCAGATCGAGGTCTGGGTCGGCAATTACGTGCTGATGAGTTATGGCGACGGCGCAGTGATGGGCGTGCCCGCACACGACGAGCGCGATTTCATTTTCGCCAAAAAATATGGCATTGACATCCTTGAAGTGGTGCATGTGGATGGGCAGAACTACCGCTACGACCAGTGGCAGGAATGGTACGGCGACAAACAACGCGGCGTCACCGTCAACTCCGACAGTTACAGCGGCTTGAACCACGTCGACGCCGTGCAGGCCATTGCGCACGCGCTGGAAGCGCGCGGCCTGGGCGAGAGAAAAACCACCTGGCGCCTGCGCGACTGGGGCGTGAGCCGCCAGCGTTATTGGGGCACACCCATCCCCATGATCCACTGCCCAGAACATGGCGCTGTGCCTGTGCCCGAGAAAGATTTACCGGTGTTGCTGCCGCTGGACTGTGTGCCCGACGGCTCAGGCAACCCTTTGAACAAACACGAGCGCTTTCACAAGGGCGTGGTCTGCCCGGTGTGTGGCGTGCGCGCGCGGCGCGAGACCGACACCATGGACACTTTCGTCGATTCAAGCTGGTACTTCATGCGTTACTGCAATGCGCAGCCGACCGGCCGCGCAGGCGATGCCTACGTTGACGGCATGACGGATGAGCGCACAAACTACTGGATGCCGATGGACCAGTACATCGGCGGCATCGAACACGCGATTCTGCATTTGCTCTACGCGCGCTTTTGGACCAAGGTGATGCGTGACATGGGTCTGGTCAAGGTGGACGAACCTTTCACCAAATTGCTCACGCAGGGCATGGTGCTGAACGAAGCGTATGTGCGAACTGGCGACAAGGCCGGCAAAGAATACTTCTGGGCGCACGACCTGGACATTGAACGTGACGAACATGCCAAAGTGATTTCGGCCACCGCCAGAGCCGATGGCCAGCCCGTGAACTACGAAGGCTGGACGACCATGTCCAAGTCTAAAAACAATGGGGTCGATCCGCAAGAATTGATTGAACGCTACGGCGCCGACACCGCGCGGCTGTACACCATGTTCACAGCGCCGCCCGAGGCCACGCTGGAATGGAACGATGCCGCACTGGAAGGCTCGCACCGGTTTTTGCGCCGTGTCTGGAATTTTGGTGTGAAATTGAAAGCTATTTTTAATATAGCAAACTATGTAGCATTGACGGGAACATTTGACGATTTTGAAGCTAACACGGGCCCTCAAGCCAAAAAACTGCGGTTTGAAATGCACAGCGTGCTCAAGCAGGTCGATTACGACTACCAACGCATGCAATACAACACCGTGGTCTCGGGTGCCATGAAAATGATCAACGCCCTGGAGGACTTCAAGGCGCTTGACTCTGCCGGTGCCACTGAGGCGCTGGTGGAGGGCTTTGGCATCCTGCTGCGTTGCCTCTATCCGGTTGCGCCGCATTTGGCGCACTCGCTTTGGCAAGACCTGGGTTACGCCAGCGCAGGGGGTGAACTGCTCGATGCCGCCTGGCCGCAAGTGGACGACAAGGCATTGAAGCAGGACGAGATCGAGCTCATGCTGCAAATCAATGGCAAGTTGCGAGGGGCCATTGCTGTCAGCGCAACGGCCAGCAAGGACGAGATTGAAAGTATTGCCGTCGCCAATGAGATGGTGCAAAAACAGGCCCATGGCGGGGCCATCAAACGGGTGATCGTGGTGCCAGGCCGGCTCGTCAACGTGGTGTTGTGATGGCCGCTCACGTCAGCCAAAACACGCAGGATTCCGTGCGGTTTCATGACCAGGCCGACCAGCGCTTGACGCGCCGCAGCCTGCTCGCGCTGGCGCTGGCGCTGGCCGGCGTTGGCGGCCTTTCGGCCTGCGGCTTTAAGCTGCGTGGCACCCAGACTTTTGCCTTTGAATCGGTGGCAGTCGCGGCGCCGCAAAACGGCCCGGTGGCTGCTGAACTGCGTCAGGCGCTGGGCAGCAAACTGTTCACGCCCGCGCCCGGCCCCAACCCAGGTCTGCCCCAAGTCACGGTGGACATCCTGTCCGAACAGCGGGAAAAGTCCGTCGTCGGCATCAGCGCGGCGGGCCAAGTGCGTGAATTTCAGCTGCGCCTTCGGGTCAAGTTCCGCCTGCGCAACCCGCAGGGCAAAGAGATCATTCCCGACACCGAAATTTCCCAGCAACGCAGCATCAGTTACAACGAATCTGCGGCCTTGGCCAAAGAGGTCGAAGAAAACACGCTCTACCGCGACATGCAGACCGACATCGTTGGCCAGCTTGCTCGGCAGTTGGCGGCGGTCAAGACCATCCAGTAAGCCGTCATGCAATTGGCCTTGAACCAGCTGCAAGCCCATCTGCACAAGGGGCTGCGCAGCCTGTATACCCTGCACGGGGACGAGCCGCTCTTGATTCAAGAGGCAGCCGATGCCATTCGCGCGGCGGCTCGCACGCAGGGCTACACCGAGCGCAGTTCCCACACCGTCCAAGGCGCACATTTCGACTGGAGCGAGGTGCTGGCGGCCGGCGGCTCGATGAGCCTGTTCGCTGACAGACAAATCCTCGAACTGAGCGTGCCATCCGGCAAACCTGGCAAAGACGGCAGCGTGGCGATTCAGCAGCTGGCACAACAGGCCAAGGGCAATGAAGCGGTGTTGACCCTGGTGATGTTGCCGCGGCTTGACAAAACCACCCGCACCGGCGGCTGGTTCAGCGCGCTGGAGAACAACGGCATCAGTATCGAAGTGCAGCCGGTGGAACGCCAGGTATTGCCGCAGTGGATTGCCCAGCGCCTGGCAGTGCAGGGCCAACGTGTTGAAGCCGGGGAGGCGGGCCAGCGCACGCTCCAGTTCTTTGCAGACCGGGTCGAGGGCAATCTGCTGGCCGCGCATCAGGAAATCCAAAAATTGGCGCTGTTGTTCCCGCTGGGCCAACCCGGTCAGGGCAATGCAGGTGTATTGACGTTCGAGCAGGTCGAAAACACGGTTTTGAACGTGGCGCGGTTTGATGTCTTCAAACTGTCAGAAGCGGTACTGGCCGGGCACCCGATTCGCGTGCAGCGCATGCTGGACGGCCTGCAAGCCGAGGGCGAGGCCGAGGTGCTGGTGCACTGGGCACTGTCTGAGGACATTCGCGCCTTGAAGCGTGTCAAGGACGCCATGGCCCGTGGCAGCCCTTTGCCCTTGGCCCTGCGCGAACAGCGCATTTGGGGCGCCAAAGAGCGCCTCTATGAACGTATCCTGCCGCGCCTGACGGACAGAGCCCTCTCGGACCTGTTGCAAGGGGCGCACAAGGTGGACGGCATTGTCAAAGGCCTCAAACAGCCGGACTGGCCCAACCCGCCCTGGCAAGCCTTGCATCGCCTGGCCATGATGTTGTGTCAGGAGTCCATAGGACAGCCTGTGCGGCGGGCCTGAACGGGCAGCGCCTCAAAAGAGGCCTGCTGTTTTCAGGCGAATTGCGGCACTGATCGTGAGTGAACACCTTGGATTCAGCGGTGCTCGCAATCCGCATGCGTCCAAGTGCAGTCCGCTTGCCCCGCTGCGGACACCTTGCACTTCATCCCGAAAATTTGAATTTCTAGAAGTGCCCATGAGAAAGGTGCTTTTTCCGTGCACACCGTTGCGGCGTGACAAAATAGCGCCATGAACGCGCCGAACATCGCCGAATACGTCCAGGCCCTGGGTTTGCAGGCAAAAACTGCCAGCGCCCTGATGGCCAAATCGCAGGCGGCTACTAAAAGCCTAGCGCTTCGCAAGTTGGCCGACTTGCTGCGGGCCAGCGTCGACGCGCTGCAGGCTGAAAACGCCAGAGACATCGCACGCGCCACGCAATCCGGACTGAGCGCACCCATGCTGGACCGCCTCAAACTCACGCCAAGCATCATCGAAACCTGCGCTTTGGGTTGTGAACAACTTGCCGCCATGCCCGACATCATTGGCGAAATCATCGGCATGAAGCAGCAGCAAAGCGGCATCCGCGTCGGCCAGATGCGGGTGCCAATTGGCGTGTTTGGCATGATTTTCGAGAGCCGCCCCAACGTGACGATCGAGGCCGCCAGCCTGGCTATCAAAAGCGGCAACGCCTGCATTTTGCGTGGCGGTAGCGAGGCGATTGAATCCAACAAGGCGCTGGCCGAGCTGGTGCAACTGGCGCTGCAAGCCAGCGGCCTGCCTTCGGACGCGGTGCAACTGGTGCAAACCACTGACCGCGAGGTGGTCGGCCAGTTGATTGCCATGCCGCAGTATGTTGACGTGATCATTCCGCGTGGCGGCAAGGGGCTGATCGAGCGCATCAGCCGCGACGCCAAAGTGCCTGTCATCAAACACCTGGACGGCAATTGCCACGTGTATGTGGATGACCCGTGTGACCTGGACATGGCGGTGGCCGTGGCCGACAACGCCAAAACCAACAAATACAGCCCCTGCAACGCCTCGGAGGGCCTGTTGGTGGCGCGGGGCGTGGCGGGCGAGTACCTGCCCCGCATTGCGGCCGTTTACGCGGCCAAAGGCGTGGAAATGCGTTGCGACCCCGAGGCCTTGGCCATTTTGGAGACGGTGCAGGGCGACAAAAGCCAGGTGCACGGCGACATGGCCAAACCCAGCCTGCGGCTTGCGGTCGAGCAGGACTGGTATGAAGAATACCTGGCGCCCATCATCAGCATCAAAGTCGTGGCGGGGGTGGACGAGGCGATCTGGCACATCAACCAGTACAGCAGCCACCACACCGACGCCATCATCACACGTGACCACATGCACGCCCAGGCATTTTTGCGCGAGGTTGATTCAGCCAGTGTGATGGTGAATGCGAGCACCCGCTTCGCTGACGGGTTTGAATTCGGCTTGGGGGCCGAGATCGGCATTTCGACCGACAAATTCCACGCCCGCGGCCCGGTCGGCATCGAAGGCCTGACGTCGCTAAAGTATGTAGTATTCGGGAACGGAGAGCTTCGTGCCTGAAAGTCCCTGAAATTGCTGCATAGTTAGATATGAAAATCGCAGCAAATACGTGTATTTTTTAAGCAAAAATGCAGCGTAAATAAAATATAAACGGTAAAAATATGGTTCCCCATCTGGTCACCGCGCTCACCGGCCCCATCAATGAGCTGGAGCAACGCCTGCTCGACGCTATGCCCGCCATCGAGCGCTGGTTCCGGCTGGAGTGGATGGAGCACACGCCGCCGTTTTACAGCGCGGTGGACATCCGCAACGCCGGTTTCAAACTCGCACCGGTCGACACAGACCTGTTCCCCGGCGGCTGGAACAACCTGACCCCGGCCATGTTGCCGCTGGCGGTGCAGGCGGCCATGGCGGCCATCGAGAAGATTTGCCCCGAGGCGCGCAATTTGCTGCTGATTCCTGAAAACAAGCCCCGCTGCACCTTTTACCTCTCCAACCTGGCGCAGTTGCAGCGCATTTTCCATATGGCCGGGCTGAATGTGCGCATCGGCTCGATCCACCCCGACATCAAAAAACCCACCCGGGTCGAGGTGCCCAACGGTGACACCGTGCTGCTGGAACCCGTCATCCGCAAAAAAGGCGGCGGCAAGGGCCGACTGGGTCTGAAGGATTTTGACCCCTGCACGATTTTGCTCAACAACGACCTGCGGGTCGGCGTGCCCGGCATTCTGGAAGACCTGAACGAGCAGCACCTGCTGCCGCCGCTGCATGCTGGCTGGTCGGTGCGGCGCAAAAGCACGCATTTCAAATGTTACGAAGAGGTGTCCAAGCGGTTTGGCAAGTTGATTGGCGTGGACCCCTGGCTGATCAACCCATTGTTCGAGAAATGCGGCGAGGTCGATTTTTCACAAAAATCCGGCCTCGATTGCCTGACGTCCAATGTTGACCAGCTGCTCGGCAAAATCCGCAAAAAATACAAAGAATACGGCATCAACGAAAAGCCGTTTGTCGTGGTCAAGGCTGACAACGGCAGCAATGACGGCATGGGCATCATGACGGTGCGGGATGTCAAAGACCTGCCGGCATTGACGCAAGCGGCCCGCGAGGCCATCGCGGTCGCGCACCAGGGGCAAGCTTCGCGGTTCAGTCCGGTGGAAGAGCCCGGCAATGTCATCATCCAGGAAGGCGTGCTGACCCATGAACGCATGAACGACGCTGTCGCCGAGCCGGTCGTCTACATGATGGATCGTTACGTGGTGGGCGGCTTCTACCGCATCCACGCGCACCGGGGTGTCGATGAAAACCTGAACGCCCCAGGCTCACGCTACGTGCCACTGGCGTTCACCGACAGCACCCGCTTGCCGCAGCCCGGCCTGAAGCCGGGTGCCAGCGCGCCCAACCGCTTTTACATGTACGGCGTGATTGGTCGCCTGGCCATGGTGGCAGCCAGTTATGAATTGGAGGCGACGGACCCCAATGCCGAGGTTTATGCTTGATAAAGTTGTTGCGCTGCAACATAAAAACTGATTTGCCGCATTTAGAGTCGCAGCCCTGACTGCCGTTCGGGCCGTCAGGCGCAAAATAGGCTTCCCCAAAGAAACGGAACCCTGCCGGCCAAAAGTCAGGGAGATCTAGTGTCAGCATCCAAATCGTCTCTCGCAGCGCTCACGCTGGGCGCCATCGGTGTGGTCTACGGCGACATCGGCACCAGCGTTCTGTATGCCCTCAAACAGGTTTTTGGCGGCGGCCATGTGGCGTTCACGCCGGACAACGTCTACGGCATCCTCTCCATCTTTTTCTGGACGTTGACGGTCATCGTCTCGATCAAATACGTGGTGCTGGTGCTGCGGGCCGACAACAACGGCGAAGGCGGTCTGGTGGCGATGCTGGCGCTGGCCTCGCAGGCCGTCGTGGGCAGCCCGCGCCTGCGTCGGGTCTTGCTGGTCGTGGGTATTTTTGGCACCTGCCTGTTTTACGGCGACGGCGTCATCACCCCGGCGATCTCGGTGCTCGGCGCGATGGAAGGGCTGGAGGTCATCTCGCCCCAATTCAACAAATATGTGCTGCCGCTGACCCTGGTGGTGCTGTTCCTCTTGTTTTTAGTCCAAAAACGCGGCACGGCCGGCATCGGAAAGTTTTTTGGCCCGATCACCATGGTCTGGTTTTTCGTCATCTCCTTGCTGGGCGTCAACCACATCATGACCAACCCGGCCGTCTTGTGGGCCATCAGCCCGCATTACGCGGTGATGTTCATGTGGCATCAACCGATGACCACTTTCATCATTCTGGGTGCCGTGGTCTTGTGCGTGACTGGCGGCGAAGCCCTGTATGCCGACATGGGCCATTTCGGCAAAGCGCCAATTCGGCTGGCCTGGTTTTCGGTGGTGATGCCGGCATTGACGCTCAACTATTTTGGCCAAGGCGCATTGCTGCTGAAAAACCCCGCAGCTGTCAAAAATCCGTTTTATCTGATGGCCCCGGACTGGGCCTTGATCCCCTTGGTGGTGCTGGCCACCATGGCGGCAGTGATTGCCTCGCAGGCGCTGATTTCAGGCGCGTTTTCCGTGACCAAACAGGTGATCCAGCTGGGATATCTGCCGCGCCTGAACATTCTGCACACCAGCGTGCGCGACACCGGGCAAATCTACATTCCGTTTGTCAATTGGGGTTTGTTCATTGCCATCGTGCTGGCCGTCGTGATGTTCAAGACCTCTGACAACCTGGGCGCGGCGTATGGCATTGCGGTATGCACCGACATGCTGATCACCACCGTATTGACGTTCTTTGTGATCCGCTACAAATGGAAGTACCCGCTCATCCTTTGCTTTGCCGCCACCGGCTGGTTTTTCATCGTCGACTTCGCGTTTTTTGCCTCCAACATGCTCAAGCTGTTTGAGGGCGGCTGGTTCCCGTTGCTGATTGGCGCCGGCATCTTCACGCTGATGATGACCTGGAAGGACGGTCGGCGCCTTCTCAATGAATCAATGCGCACCGACGCGATTGACCTGTCCAGTTTTCTGGAAGCCATTTTTGTCAGCCCGCCGATACGGGTCGACGGCACAGCGGTATTCTTGACGGCCGAACCGCGCACCGTGCCGAATGCCCTGCTGCACAATCTGAAGCACAACAAAGTGCTGCATCTGCACAACTTGTTTGTCACCGTGCGCAGCCATGAGGTGCCCTGGGTCGCCCTGGACAAACGCGTCGAGATCGAACCTTTGGGCCACGACTGCTGGCAGGTGGTGGTGAACTACGGCTTCAAGAATGACCCGGACTTGCCCAAAGCCCTGCAACAGATCAAGGCGCTTGGCTGCCAACTCGAAGACATGAGCACCAGCTACTTCCTGTCGCGCGACACCGTCATCCCGACGATTGGCAGCGGCATGGCGCAGTGGCGCGAAAAGCTGTTTGCCCAGATGCACCACAATGCCAGCGGCGCCGCCGATTTCTTGAAGCTGCCCAACAACGCAGTCGTGGAACTGGGCAGCAAGATAGAAATTTGAGGACTTGCCGGCTTCAATCCGGTTTGATATCCGCCGCCTTCACCAGCTTGCCCCAGCGGTCTGCTTCTAGTTTGATGAAGGCCGCAAACTGCTCGGGTGTGCCGCCGCCCAGCTCATTGCCCTGACCCAGCATCTGCTCCTTGATGGCGGGGTCGGCCAAAGCCTTGTTGACGATCTCGTTAAGCTGTTTGACGATGGCGACGGGCAAGCCGGCCGGGCCGACCAGGCCCTGCCAGTTTTGCACTTCAAACCCTGCCACGCCAGACTCGGCCATCGTTGGCAGGTCAGGGAACAGTGGTGAACGTGTCTTGCTGGAAATGGCCAGTGCCCGCAATTTGCCCGCCTTGATCGAAGGCGACGCCGAATACATCTGCTCAAACATCATGTCCACCTGGCCGCCCATCAAGTCGGTCGTCGCTGGGGCACCGCCTTTGTAGGGGATATGTGTGATTTGCAGGCCTGCGATCTGCTTGAACATTTCGGCTGACAGGTGGTGCGAGCCACCCAGTCCGCCCGATGCGTAGGACAAGGTGCCCGGTTTGGCCTTGGCAGCGGCGATGATGTCCTTCACGCTCTTGAATGGCGAATTGGGTGGCACCATCAAAATCAGCGGGCCGCGTTCAATCAGGGCAATTGGGGTGAGGTCTTTGGCCGGGTCATAGTTCATTTTCTTGAACATGGTGGGGTTGACTGCCAGGGGCGCAAAATTGCCCATGCCAATGACGTAGCCATCGGGTTTGCCTTTGGCAATCAGGTCGGTGCCGATATTGCCGCCCGCGCCGGGTTTGTTGTCGACAATGACGGGTTGGCCCAAGGCGGTGGACAAAAACCGGCCAATCTGGCGCGAGCGCTGGTCGGCGTTGCCACCTGCGGCGTAAGGACAGACAAACGCAATCGGCTTGCTCGGGTATTTGTCCTCGGCCCGCACCAGGCTGGGCATCACCAGGCCGGACAGGGCCAGGCTCGAAGCGTTCTTTAATACAACACGGCGTTTCATGATCAACTCCAAAATAGTAATCCTGCAACCATAACGGCTTTTCAAGGCAGGGGTTGTACGGGTTTTCGCGGTGACACAATGCGGACAATCAATTCCACACGCCACCCATGAACATTTTATTCGTTGCCGATCCGCTGCCTGGTTTCAAAATCTACAAAGACACCACCTTCGCCATGATGCGCGAGGCGCAAAAACGCGGCCACCGGGTGCTGGCCTGCGAACCCGAGGGCATGTCTTGGCAGAAGGGGGGCCATGTGCAGGCCGAGGTGAGCGCCCTGACCTTGACCGGGCAGCCCGTTGATTGGTATCTAATTGATAGCAAACAAACAAGACTACTTAAGGACTTTGATGCGATTGTGATGCGAAAAGACCCGCCCTTCGATTCTGAGTCCTTTTATGCGACGCACCTCTTGGGCCAGGCCGAACGGGAAGGCGCCAAGGTCTTCAACAGCCCGCGCGCGCTGCGCGACCACCCAGAAAAACTGGCGATCCTCGAGTTCCCCGAGCACATCGGCCCAACCCTGGTGACACGCGACCCGGCCCAAGTCAAGGCGTTCCACGCCCGGCACAAAGACATCATCCTGAAACCGCTCGATGGTATGGGCGGTATGGGGATTTTCCGGGTGAAGGAAGACGGCCTGAACCTGGGCTCCATCACCGAGACCCTGAACAAGGATGGGCGCGAGACGGTGATGGTGCAGAAGTTCCTGCCAGCCATCGCGCAAGGCGACAAACGGGTTCTGGTGATCGGCGGCAAGCCGGTGCCGTATTGCCTGGCGCGCATTCCGCAGGGCAACGAAGTGCGCGGCAACCTGGCCGTAGGCGGCATAGGGGTGGCGCAAGCCTTGACGGACAAGGACCGCGCCATGGCCGACGCGTTGGGCCCGGTTTTGGCGGCACGCGGCCTGCTGCTGGTGGGCCTGGACATCATCGGGGACTCATTGACCGAAATCAACGTCACCAGCCCGACCTGCTTTCAGGAAATCACAGACCAGAGCGGGTTTGACGTGGCGGCGATGTTTCTGGATGCGCTGGAATCAGCCACCCGGCGATAGCCACAGTGGCAGGCAATTTCCCGCCGGGCCGCCCCAAGGGAAATTAGCCCCCTCGGGGGGCAGCGAGCCGCGAAGCGGTGCAGCGTGGGGGCTCTATCACTGCACCATCAACAAACACCTTCAGCTCGCCTGAGTCAAAAGC
>JANYCG010000191.1 GCA_025360385.1 Burkholderiales bacterium
GCTGGAGTTGCCAGCAGTCAAGGTCAAATTGCCCGCCACATTGAGCACCAGATCGGTATTGGTGGTGCTTAGCCCGCCAATACGCGAACCACCCAAAGTGTCGCCATTGGACCCGCCAAACATTGCCAGATTGCCGCCCACGGTCAATTGCTGGGCTGGTGCCACGACAAAAGCGGAATTTTCCACGCCACCCGAACCGCCCTGCAAAGTCATGTTGCCAATGGTCGAAAAGGTTTGCACGCCCGCTGAAGCCGAAATACCTGCGTAATTTCCCTCGCCCGTGACGCCGCCACTGGCACCGCCAGTTAGGTGAATGGATTGCGCACCGGTTATGGTTTGATTGCCATCTTGGGCGAAAACTAGAGCATAAGCACGGCTGCCGTTGGTGCCGCCCGTCAAATTGAGTGTGCCGCCAGCCGTGAAAGTGATGTCTTGAGCTGCACCGTTGGCTTGAACCAAGGCGCGGCTTCCGTGGCCCGAACCACCCACATTTTGTTTGGCCGATGACCCGCCTTGCAACACCATGCCGCCACCGTTGTTCAGTGTGATCGTCTGGCTGAAAGCGCCGCTGCCTGACTGGTAAATTTGAGCGGTATTGTCAGTATCGGCACCTGTACCGCCACCACCAGTTAGCGTCAAACCACCAGCGCCCACAGTCACGACTTGATTGCCAGCCGCTTGAAGAATGGCGACATTGCCCGCGCCAAACCCGCCGCCAGAAGCGCCGCCAGACACGGCAACTGATTGGGCTGAAATGCTTTGATTGCCGGCTGAAGCAACCACCGCGTAAGTATTCACTCCGGTTCCACCTGATACGCTCAACGCACCGCCAGCCGACAGATTTTGCAGACCACTTTGCGTTGAAATATACAAAATACCCGTGGCCGAGTTATTGTTGGCAATAGTCAAACCATTCCCCGCAGTCAATGTTTGCGCGCCAGAGCCAGCAACTGACAGGTTGGCAGTGCCACCACCCGAGGTTGCCACTGTGATGTTTTGCCCGCTGATGGCCATTTGACCTGTGGTGTTGGCAACAGAGCCACCCACGGAAGCATTCAACGCCCCAATGTTCACATTGCCCAAGCTATTCGAATCCTTGTCCGCAACAATCGTCAGCGACTTGTTGTCGGCCATGGCAATGGTGCCGCCGCTGGTCAGATTGACGTTGTTGTTCGCCAGCATCTCCAGGTTAAAGCCCAAGCGCGAACCCGCAGTGCCAAAACTGAAACCGCCTAAACCGTTGATGTCGTGGCCCGACAAAAGCGTCGCTTTGGTCGAGCTGCCCGCGCCCCCCGCAACAGAGGCATGCAGATTCAAGTCGCCAGTACCGTCCAGACGACCGACTTCAAGAATATTTGCGCTCACAAAACCCAGGTCATTGGGTTGCAGGCTCAAAGTACCCGCCGTATGGCCGTCTTCGTATTCAACATTGCGCGACAGGGTCAGTGGGCGCAAGGTCACCTTGCTCGATGACGCGTTAAACAGGCCGGTCACATCCAGGTCGTCGGCAGTGATCACCACGTCTTGTCCGTTGGTCTGGCTCAGTCCAGTGATGTTCAACAGAGTATTGGCCGCGTTCGTGAAATGAATAGTGCCACCGCTCAAGTTGGTGGCGTTCAAACTTGCTACGTTGTTGTTTTGGCTGTCAAGGTTGATGCCGTCATGCGCGGTCACGGTCAGCAGGTTGGCGCTTACAACAGAATTTGCTCCCTCAGTGACCATGCCGCCCGGGCTGAAGGCCCCCAAAAACACGTCGCCCGTGGTACGAATGGCCGAACCCACCGCGCCCGAGTCATTCAGGTTAATGCTGCCAGTT
Source organism: Burkholderiales bacterium (assembly GCA_025360385.1). GTDB lineage: Bacteria > Pseudomonadota > Gammaproteobacteria > Burkholderiales > Burkholderiaceae_C > JANYCG01. Next base: position 1,817 of record JANYCG010000191.1, read on the forward strand.
GTCGCTGTGACGCTGATATTGCCAGGGCCGTTGGCCGCCGAGCCATGCCCCAGTCGCACGCCCGACAGGTTGGGGGTCAGGGTGACGTCTGCCGCACTGATGTTCAGGGTTGCGGTGGCATTGGTCTGGGTGCTTCCTGCACCTATGGCGGCACCCGTTGCCACGCCTGCGACGTTGCTACCCAGCAAAGTCAGATTGCCCGAGCCGCTGAGGTTGACCGTGACGCTGCCACCGTCAGCGGTACCGCCCAGGCCAATGAAGGCGCTGGACCCTTGGCTGTTATTGCGTGCGTCAAGCAAGGTGTCGCCTGCCACGTTGATCGACAAGGTCTGACCATTGGAGTTTTTGCCGCCAATCGTGGCAAAGTTGTCACTGGTGCCGCTGCCGGCCGTGAGCGTCAACCCGCCCACGCCGATATCAAGCAGCATCGGCCCTGCATTGACAAAAAACCCGGCGCCGTTAGACACCCCGCCAGCACCACCTTGCAAATTCGCTGCCAGTGCGCTGATGTGCTGCAAGCCGGTACCGCCATTGCTGATGTAGGCACAAGAGCCAGAACCCGCCAGGTTATCGCAGGTTTGCGCAGTCCCTACCGCCGTGCCACCGATCAGCGAGATGACACCTGTTGTTGAGACAATCTGCACACCAGAGCTTGAAAACAAACCCGCGTTTTGTCCGGCTGCACTGCCGCCATGGATCGAAATGGAACCGCTTTGACCCGCCTGCCCGACGGTGATAGTCTGATTGTTACCCGTGATGTAGGAGTTGAAGTTCGAGGCCGCATCGCCAATCACCAGGGCATTGCTGCCCGCGCCTTGAATGGTCAGCGTCTGGTTGCCACTTCCGCCAGC
>JANYCG010000200.1 GCA_025360385.1 Burkholderiales bacterium
GCCGCTCACCACGGCCGTGGCCGGGTCAATGATCGGCGAAATTGGCGCCCTGGGCGGCGGCCTGATCCCCAATGCCATGGGCATGAGCAAACAACACACCGGCAGTTACCTGTGGGGCTTCATCGCCTTCGCCATTTGCGCCGCAGCCATGCTCTTCTTGCTGCGCTTCATGCAGATCCGCTGGACGCGGACGTGGGCCGAAAAAGGGGGCCGAGCACGCAGTGCTTAATCAGCGAAGCTGATACAACGCAAGGCGTTGGGCTAACTTTTCACCGCAGGTAAAAAGGGGGCCGAGCACGTAGTGCTTAGTCAGCGAAGCTGATACAACGCAAGGCGTTGGGCTAACTTTTCACCGCAGGATTAGCAGCACATCACCTGAGCGAGCTGGCTTGCTCGTCGATGTGCAGGGTGAGCAATGGGAAAGCGACGCTTTTCAATAGACCCGCATCACATCACGCGCATCAAGTAAGCCAACCTCGCGCTGACAACAATTTCCCAAGCACAGCTTTCAAGGGTTCCAAATCGTCAATGACAGTCCAATAAACGATTTCATCGTCTACTGAGTCGTAACCATGGATGATTCGATTGCGCAGATCGATGGCCAACTTCAGATTGGGCACCGAATCGATCCAGGAAGGCTCAAGTCTGGACAAACGCACGCAGGCCTCGCCCAGGATTTCCAGTTGGCGCTCTACTGCCGAGCGCCGCATTTTGTCTTCCAAGTAGCCCGCCAAGGAGCAATTTGCGACAAACCCGCGCGCCAAGTCAATGGCCCCAAGCGCATCAACCAGCAGCTTGGGCGATCTGTCTGTCATACACGACGGTGCGGGTGCTGTTCACGGTCTGCAAAAAATACGGGTTTCGGATGAAACGCGGGTTCACCAGGTCAACGGGCCGGCCCAATAATTTCTCCAAACCTTCGGCCAAACTTGTCCAGCGCCGCGCCCGTGAGCCGCCCGTTTGATGATCGAGCTCAACCAAAAAATCAAAGTCACTCGATTCGGGATCAAAACCGGGCCCCGCGGCTGAGCCAAACAACTCCAGGTGCGCCACGCCAAACTGCGCGCACAGTGCTGCAATTTCTGGAATACAGCTGGTTAACAGAGCGTTCATGGCTCAATTATCAAACAAAGTACGGGTGCGGCGAAATTGATCGCGCGAAGCCTGAACGCCGCTGGCCGGAGAACGAGAACGAAAAGATGCTGAAAAAGACGAAGGCCGCATACAGCGGCCTTCCATTTGGCGCATCTTTCAGCTTGTTAGCGTCCAGAGCGCAGATCTCAATCGTGATGGTGCTGGATGTGTAAGGCCGTTCAGGATAAAAATGCAAGCTCAATGCCGGAACGGCGACTGGTAGCACATCGCTGCGTTGCATTTCATTTGTGTGGTTAGGCCTCACGACGCTCAAAAATCTTGCCCCGGCTCACGACTGATGCAAGCACAGCTGGTCCGGGGCACAAACGCCATCCGCTGGGCGAAAAGCGGCTTGCCTGCACCTTGACAGGGATGCTGAAACACTTGAGTGCGCGAAAAAAAGGGCGGTATCTCAACGGCCGGAATTTGCCAACGGCTCACTGGTGCGTCGCCAGTGCATCTGGATTGCTTGAAGGCGCGAATGCCGCACAGACGGCACGAGCAGAATTTCGCCGCCTGCAACCCGGCTACACCATTGCAAGTTTCCGCGCCGAAAAACTATCTGACGATGCGACCTTTCTGGCACAGCGTGAACGCTACTATCGGGGATTGCGTGTGGCCGGACTGCCTGACTGATATTTACGACGAAATATCCGTAACGTGCGTCATCAATTGCTACATTTTTAATATCACACTGTGTCGTACCCACGGGAACTTACAGGCTATTTTGGCAAGAAGAGCAGCCAATAAACCAGCAGAACGTTGAAAATGGCGGAAATCGCGGCGGCGATTTTCCAGATGGCGGTGGGGTCACGTTCGATCAAGGCCGAGGCTTGCGGCGCAGTCAGCGGGCGGCTGGCGCCGCGTTCCAGCGCCAGC
>JANYCG010000058.1 GCA_025360385.1 Burkholderiales bacterium
TGTCGACCGCTTCGGCAAACTTCCGCCCCAGGCGCAGACCCTGATCGACGTGCATCGCCTGCGGGTGCTGGCCAAGCCCTACGGCGTGGTCAAGGTCGATGCGTCGCCAGCAATCACCACCATCACGTTCAAAAAAGACCCGCCGATCGAGCTTTCGCGCATCATTGAATTGATCCAGAAAAACCGTTACATCAAGCTGGTTGGCAACGAGCGCCTTCGCATCGAGCTGGACCAGCCCGAGCCCCAAAACCGGGCCCAGACGGTGCGGGATGTGCTCAAGCGGCTGGGGCAACCGGTGGCAAACACCGCCTAGGACCGCCCCTGGAACGGCGGCCCCAAGCGTTTTTTTATCAGCATCGACTTTGCATGGATGCCTGGACTTGGACGCCGAACATTCACCCAGAGCACAAAACTGTATACACTATTGTGAACAATTTGTGACTCTCGTTCCCTGACCCACTTTTTGAAACTGGAGATCTGAATATGCAAACTCGACGCACCGCCCTCGCGTTCACCGGAGCCATCGGCGCCCTGTCACTCACGGGCCAGGCTTTTGGCCAGGCCAAGTACCCGGATCAGCCAGTGAAAATCATTGTGGCCTTGCCAGCAGGTGGCGGCGTCGACATCATTGCACGCAACATTGCGCAGAGAATGAGCGCTGAGCTGGGCCAACCGTTTTTGGTGGACAACCGCGCGGGCGGGTCCGGCCAAATTGGCATGCCCTTGGTCGCCAAGGCAGCCCCAGACGGCTACACATTGACCGTGTCGCCCGCGTCGTTCTTGACGACGAACAAAAGCATCTTTAAAAGCCTTCCCTACGACCCGGAAACGGACTTCACACCGGTTACACGCCTGGTAAACCAGGCCATGATCCTGGTGGTCAAGGACAAGCAAAAGTACCCAAACTTTGCATCGTTCCTGGCGGCCGCCAAAGCCAACCCTGGCAAGCTGACCTACGCCTCTTCGGGCGACGGCAGCCCCCAGCATCTGGCGGGCCTGATGTTTGAAACGCGCACACAAACCAAACTCCTGCACGTGCCCTACCGGGGTGGTGCGCTGGCCATCAACGACACGATTGGCGGCGTGGTGGATTGCATCTTCGCTGTGATGCCAGAAGCCGTACCCCACGTGAAAGCCGGTTTGCTGCATCCACTGGGGGTAATGACGGCCGGGCGCTCAACGATCTTCCCTCAGGTGCCAACCATGGTCGAGAGTGGCGTCACAGACCTGGTGCTGCCCACCTGGATCGCACTCTTGGCACCGCCCAAAACGCCCAAGGCCATCGTCGACCAGCTCAACCGCTCCGTGCTGGCCGCGTTCGATGCCGACAACAAGGCCAAACTGGCCGAAGTCGGTATGGACGTAGCGCCCGCTGGCCCCGAGGACCTGCGGGCACTGATTGCGCGCGACCTCAAGCTGCATGCGGAACTGGTGAAGGCGGCGGGCCTGGTGCCCCAATAAAGGCATCCCGCGCCATCGGATCGCCGTTCGGGGGCTAGCATAGGCCATGGCCTATGCTAAACTGCAGGTCATTCAAGACCTTGCCGAAGGCACGCCATGGCCCAACTCCCTTCCCCCACTGCGCCCCAAGTTTCTGACGTCTTAGCCGCCTATCCGCCTGAGCCGCAGGCTCGCCATGCCCGCCTGTTCCGCAACGGCGCCAACCAGGCGGTGCGCATCCCCAAAGAGTTTGAACTGCCTGGCAAGGACGTCATCATCCGCCAGGAGGGCAAGTGCCTGGTGATTGAAGCCGTCCAGCCACAGTTTAAAAAAGGCTCACCGGAGGCCATTTTGGCTATGCTGGACGAGATGGCCCAACTCGGGCCGATTGACGAAGCCTTCCCGGATGTGGATGCCGGCATGCTGCCCTTGGACGACATAGACTTTGGCGACGTCAACGAAAGCCCCGCGCCATGAAGCACTACCTGCTGGACACCAACGTTATCAGCCATTTGATGCGCGAGCCCACTGGCCCCCTGCAACGGGCATTGCAACTGCGCGTCACTGCACCGGGAGGCTGCGAAGTCACCACCAGCGCTGTGGTGCAGTGCGAACTGCTCTATGGCATCGTGCGCAAGGGCTCATCCCGACTAAAGGCTGCCTATGAAGTGCAAATGCGCTACCTTGCCGTGCTCCCGCTGGAGCCCGCCGTAGGCCCGCATTACGCCAGAGTGCGTACCGGGCTGGAGCGCATGGGCAAGTCTTTGAGCCCCAACGACCTGCTGATCGCAGCCCATGCCATCGCACTCGGTGCCACACTGGTCAGCGGTGACATGGCATTCGACCAGGTGCCGGGTTTGGCTTGGGAAAACTGGCTTTTGGAATAAAAATTCCGCAAGTCCCCACCAAATCTATATTTCTAGCTATTACATTTGTAGTAACCTGCCCTATGCCTGCTGTTGAAATCTCCCCCGGCCTCGTCATTCAAGGCTTTGCGCCGCCGTTGAAATTGCGCGACTTCAAGCTCATCGCCTTCGACATGGACTCGACCCTCATCAACATCGAGTGCGTGGACGAAATCGCCGACGCGGCCGGCCGCAAGGCCGAGGTGGCGGCCATCACCGAAGCGGCCATGCGCGGCGAGATCACCGACTACAAGGACAGCCTGCGCCGCCGCGTGGCCCTGCTCAAGGGCGTGGGCGTGGGCAGCATGGAAGAGGTGCTGAACTACAGGCTCAAACTCAACCCGGGCGCGGCCGACCTGGTGTCAGCCTGCAAAGCCGTGGGCATGGTCACGCTGCTGGTCAGCGGTGGCTTCACGTTTTTCACCGACCGGGTGCGCGACGTGTTGCGCATTGACGCGACCCGCAGCAATATTCTTGAGACTGAAGAACGCGCCAACGGTGCCGTGTTGACGGGCCGCATGGTGGACCAGCATTGGGGCGACATCTGCGACGGCGAGGAGAAGCGCCGCATGCTCATCCAGACCTGCGCCAGCAACGGCGTGCACCCACGCCACGCGATTGCCATGGGTGACGGGGCCAATGACCTGCCCATGATGTCGGTGGCTGGCCTGTCTGTGGCCTACCACGCCAAGCCCAAGGTGCGCGAGCAGGCGATGGTGGCAATCAACGCGGGCGGGCTGGATCGGCTGCTGGAAGTATTGGGCGATTGATCGTCGGCCCGCGCCAGACCTTCTGCGCAGAATTTACCGCGCCACGCCCAGCAGCCGGTCCAGCAACGCCGGGTTGCCACGCAATTCGCTGGCCGACCCTGAATGCACGACGGTGCCGCGGTCCAGCACGGCGCAGGTGTCGGAGATGGCCAGTATGGCCTGCGGGTGCTGCTCGACGATGATGGCGCTCAAGCCTTCTTCACGCGTGATGCGGCGGATCGCCCTGAGCAACTCCTGCACGATGATCGGGGCCAGGCCTTCGAGCGGCTCGTCCAGCAACAGCAAGGTCGGGTTGAGCACCAGGGCGCGGCCCACCGCCAGCATTTGTTGCTCTCCACCGGACAACTGCGTGCCCAGGTTGCGCTTGCGCTCGGCCAAGCGCGGAAACATCTCATAGACCCGCGCTGGGGTCCAGGCGCTGGCCTGGCCGGGCCGGGCGGGCCGCGCCACGGCCGTGAGGTTTTCATCCACCGTGAGCGATTTGAAAATATTGCGCTCCTGCGGCACCCAGCCAATGCCGGCCCCAGCGCGTTCATGCGACGCCAAACTATGCAGTGCCAGCCCCGACAGCGTGATGCTGCCGCCGTGTTGCCGGGTGGCCCCGGCCAGCGTGTTGATCAGCGTGGTTTTACCCGTGCCATTGCGCCCCAGCAAGGCCAGGGTCTGGCCCGCGTTCACGCTCAGGCTCACACCGTTCAAGACCACCGCTTCGCCGTAGCCGGCACGCAGTTTGTCAACCGTCAACAGCACCTCAGCCATAGGCCACCTCCGCATGCCCAAGGTAA
>JANYCG010000203.1 GCA_025360385.1 Burkholderiales bacterium
ATCCAGAGCGCATTCCAGTGCTACAACATCAACAGCTTCGAAACGATCGAGCGGATGATTCGCCGCGGCGTCTACAAAGGCCCCTTGGTGATGAACTGGGTGGCCATCAGCGGTGGCATGGACCAGGCGAACATCTACAACATGGCCAACTTCCTGCGCGCTGCGCCCGACAACGCCGTGATCACGGTGGAAAGCTCGGTGCTCAATGTGCTGCCCATCAACATGATCGGCATGGCCCTGGGCCTGCATGTGCGCTGCGGCATTGAAGACGTGCTGTGGAAGCAGGACCGTTCGGGCAAGGCCAGCTCCGTCGAGCAGATCAAGCAGTTGGTACGCATCGCCGGTGAATTTGGCCGCCCGATTGCGACAGGGCAACAGGCTCGGGATATTCTGAAGATCGGTGTGTTCTACGAAACAGCGGACGAGACGCTTAGTAAAAATGGCTTCGCGCCCAATCGCAATGGGGGCAACCAGGGCTTCCTGCGCAAGGTGGCCTGAAGGTTGACGCAACCATGTTTTAGGTAAATCAACATGAAACTGCTCTCGCGAACACTCTGTACCGTCGCCATAGCTGCGGTGTCCATTTCTGCAGCTGAATTGCCGGCACACGCGCAGAAGTGGCCGGACAAACCCATTCACCTTATCGTGGCTGCGCCGCCCGGCGGCATTTCCGATGGGGTGGCCAGGTTGCTTGGTGAACAACTTCGGATCAATCTTGGGCAACCGGTGGTGGTGGACAACCGGCCCGGAGGTTCGGCAGGTGTTGCCGAACGGGCTCTCATGCTTGCGCCCGTGGACGGGTATTCCTTGATGGTGGCGCCGTCGAGCATCATCACCGACATCCCGCTGTCCGTGAAGAAGCCCTATGACCCTGCCAAAACCTTCACCTACGTCGGGGCCGCTGCCGGCATGGTGCATGTCCTGGTGGCAAACAACCAGTTCCCAGCCAACACTATGAAAGAAGTGCTGGACGTCGCCAAACGCAATCCGACTGCCGTCACTGTCGCCAGTTTGAGCACCGGGACCCGTTCGGATTTTCTGAGCGAAATATTGAAAGACAAGTCGGGCGGCACGGTGGCGATTTCGCCGTACAAGGGCTCTGCCCCGGCGATCACGGATTTGCTGGGCAACCATGTTCAACTGGCATTTGAGGTAGTGACCAACGTTAGCGCCCAAATCAAGGCCGGAAAACTCAAGGGCATCGCCGTGGTGTCGTCCACCCGGTCCCAATACCTTCCCAATGTTCCGTCTTTCGCAGAGCAGGGCCTGCCGGATTTTGTGATGCCTGACGCAAGCGTGGGCGTCTTCATCATGAACACCATGCCCAAGCCACTGAGTGATCGGATTCAGCAAGAAATAGCAAGGGCTGTCAGCTCGCCAAAGTACCTTGAAGCCCTGGCCGCGCAGGGTTTTGACGTGCCGAAAAACGGTTCTGTGGAACAACTCCTCACGACGCTGAATCAAACCACTGACCGCAACCGGCGAATCATTGACACACTGAAACTAAAACTGAATCCGGATTGATCGCAGCTTGGCACGGCTTTCCTTGGCGCTGCAAGAGAATTGTGCCTGGTACCAGCGTGAGAAGGTGCTCGGCGCGGCAAAGCCAAGTAGCGCTGCTACTTCGGTTAATGGGCGATCGCTCTCGAGCACATAGCGAATGACGAGTTCCTTGCGGATGTCGTTCACGATCGAGGAAAAGCTCAAGTCCTGCTCAGCCAAACGGCGCTGCACGGTGCGGCAAACCATGCCCAAATGCTCTGACACATGCTCCACGCCGAAACGCCCGCTGGGCATGAGCAGAAGAATGGCGCGCCGCACATCGTCAAGCACCGAGGCCTTCCCTGAGTTGCCTGTTGCATCGATCAACTGCTGGGCATACCGCACCATTGCCGGATCAGCAGATGGGTTGGGGGTATCAAAATCCGCTTTTGTGCAGACGATGCAGTTGAACTCTTCGCCGAAAGCTATGTGTTGACCAAACAGTCGCCTGTGCACTGTCATATCCCGAGGCGCAACGTGTTCAAAGCAGACGCGACGCGGTTGCCAGGTGGCGCCCAGTTGCTGGCGCACCAGGCGGATCATGACCCCCAGCGCAAGCTCTGTTCTCTGGCGTGTGGGCTGATGCGTGCTGCCAGCGATGAGCTTTTCACGGATGATGACAACACCATCAAACTCTTCGATCGCCAGAGAGAGCGCGCTATTGAGAAACGACTGGTAACGCATAAGCACATTCATGGAGTCGCGCAAGTTAGCCTGATCGCGAATCATCAAGCCGACAGCCCCCAGATTGGACAGCAAACGTGATTCAGCCATGCAAAGCCCAAAACTCTCATTGCCTGAAGCGGTTGCGGAAGCCTGAAGCAGTTGCCCGAAACGGCTCACCGGAATCATCAGATCCGGCTCCTGCAAAACGCTGGGGCTCAGTCCCGCATCCAGGAGCATCCGTGCCGGGGTTAAACCACCGGCAATGGCCACTTCGCAATAGTTCGTGAGGCACGCGGCCCTGAGCTGAGTCTTCATGGATGAGAGGAGCTTGGCGGGAAATGCAAATTGATTGTCATGTAATGTAAAGTGACAGCGGACGCATTGCAAGACACTTGAACCCTGGCTCACATGACTACTTTATGGAGATACTATGACTCAAGACATCCACAATGCGCCGACGGTGGTTCGCGCAACTTCGCTGGGGCGCTCGATTCAAGTCGAACCGCTCAC
>JANYCG010000210.1 GCA_025360385.1 Burkholderiales bacterium
GCAACACATGCCGACGCATGATGCGAAAGTTTGAAACGCCGGTCACCCTGGCGGCCTGCACGTATTCTTTGTTGCGCTCCACCAGCGTGGAGCCCCGCACGGTGCGGGCGTAGGGCACCCAGCCTGACAGCGTGTTGGAGATGATCAATACGCCAAATGCCAGCGAGCCCTGCGCATTGGGGAACAGGGCGCGCCCCACGCCCGCAATCAGCAGGGCAATCAGGATGGCGGGAAAGGACAACATCACGTCGCACAGGCGCATCAAGGCGGTGTCGACCCAGCCGCCCGTGTAGCCCGACAGAAGGCCCAGCGTGACGCCAATGAGCATCGACAGAACCACGGAGGCCACGCCAACGATCAAGGAGATACGCGTGCCGTACATCAACGCTGACAAAATGTCCCGGCCCTGGTTGTCAGTGCCCAGCAGGTACTTGGCGCTGCCTTTGAAGTTGCCGTTGTCCACCCAGGCCGGCGGCAAGCGCGAGTCGCCCAGTTCCAGCGTGGCCAGGTCAAACGGATTGTGGGGTGCCACGTAACCCGCAAAAGTGGCGCAAAAAATGCAGACAAAGGCTACCAGCGCAGCCGCCATGGCCAGCGGAGAGTTTCGAAAGCTGTAGCCAATGTCACCCTGCCACCAGCGGGCGAGGCCTTTAAAAACCATCTATTTGTTCACCTTGATGAACTTCCAGGGCATTTCATTGCCCGGCAATTGCACCATCTCGATGTTTTTCTTGGTGGCCCAACTGAGCGCTTGCTGGTGCAAGGGAATGTGGCCGATGTCATCCTGGTGGATCTTGCTGGCTTCGCGGATCATCGCCATGCGCTTTTTGTCGTCAATCTCCGACGCCACCTGGTTGGTCAACTCATCTATCTTGGCATTGTTGTAGGCCCCCAGATTAAACTGGCCGCGGCCGCCGTCGCCAGGCGAGGACAAAATTGGGAATAGGACGTTGTGCGCATCCCCGGTGCTGGCACTCCAACCCAGCATGTAGAAGCTGGTGTCGCGGCGCAAGACTTTCGGAAAATAAGTGCCTTTGGTCTCTACTTCCAGGTTGATTTTGATGCCGACACGCGCCAGGTTGGCAGCGACGGCCTGGCAGATGGCTGCATCGTTCACGTAGCGGTCGTTCGGGCAATTGAGCTTGACTTCAAACCCTTGCGGGTACCCCGCTTCGGCCAGCAGCTTTTTCGAGGCTTCCGGGTCAAATGGCAAACGCTTGGCCAAGTCGGCTGCATAACCCCTGATTTGCGACGGAAACATCACTGCGCTGGGCGTAGCCGCACCACGCATGATGTTTTTAGCGATAGCGCCTTCGTCAATCGCCTGGAAGAAGGCCTGGCGAACACGTTTGTCCTTGAACGGGTTTTTGCCTTTAACGCTGGAGAATTGCAATTCGTCGCGTTTCTGGTCCATGCCCAGGAAAATGATGCGCAGCTCAGGGCCCTGCAAGACCTTGAGGCTGGCGATGCCTTTGATGCGCTCGACGTCCTGCACCGGCACCGGTTCAATCACGTCCACCTCGCCCGACAGCAATGCCGCCACCAGCGTGCTGGCGTTGCCAATGGGCGTGAAGACCACCTCATCGACATTGCCGTCCACTTTGCCCCAGTAATTGCCATTTCGGGAAAAGCTGCTGCGCACATTGGGCTGTCGCTCGCGGGCACGAAACGGACCGGTGCCATTGGCCCGAAACGACGCTGCGTTTTCAATGCCTTTGCGCCGGTCCACGGGTTTGGTCGCCTGGTTTTCTTCGCACCATTTCTTGCTCATCACAAACCAGGTGGTGAAGGTGTCGGGCAAGATGGGGAAAGGCAAGGTCGTGATGATGTCAATGGCATGGTCATTGATTTTTTTGATTTCTTTGACCTGGCCGACTTTGTTTTGCACGTCAGAACCAGGGTCTTTGGCCCGCTCGTAACTGAAGATGACATCGTCCGCCGTGAAGGGTGTGCCATCGTGGAACTTCACGTTTTTGCGCAAGTTAAAACGCCAGACGGTAGGCCCGGTCTGCTTCCAATCAGTCGCCAAGCCAGGCGTCAGTTTGTAGTCGCGATCCCGGTCTACCAAGGGCTCGTAAACATTGCCCAGCACGGTCAACTGCAAAGACTCGTTCAGTGAATGGGGGTCCAGCGACAAGGCGTCACCCTGATTGGCGATTCTCAAAGTGACGGCAGATGCTACTAAAGATGTAGTTAACAATGCAATAGCCATGGGAACATACAGCATTTTTTTAAAGGTCATGGCAAATATCTCCTAAAAATCGCAAATTCGAAGCGTTGAAACAAACCGGCCAGCGGTGGCAGGGTTCGAGTTAAAAAAGCCACTCAGAGCGGCATGCCTTGCTCCACCAGGCTGGCATGTAATGCCGACCCCAGCGGCAGAATATCGTCGTTGAAATCATAACGGCTGTTGTGCACATTGCAGCTGCCGACACCACCTTGCCCATTGGCGTCCACGGCGCCCTGCCCAATGCGCAAATACGCGCCGGGCTTGGCCTGCAACATGAATGAAAAGTCTTCAGCGCCCATGCTGGGTTCCATATTGCGGACTACCCGGTCGGCACCGACCAGCGTCTGCGCCACGTCAGCCGCAAACACGGCCTCTGGCGCGGAGTTGATGGTGGCCGGATAGCTGCGCTGGTAGGTCACGCGGGCGCTGGCACCAAAGCCCTGCGCGACCGCCGTGCACAACTCGGTCAGGCGGCGCTCCAGCATGGCCTGCACGCTGGGGTTAAAGGTGCGCACAGTGCCAATCAACAGGGCGCTGCCAGGTATCACGCTGTTGGCGCCGAGTTCACCCGCCCGCATGGCGCAAATGCTGATCACGGCATTGTCAATCGGCCGCACATTGCGCGACACAATGCTCTGGATGGCCGTGATGATGTGCGCCGCCACCACCACCGGATCCACGCAGTTGTAGGCGTGTGCGCCATGTCCGCCCAGGCCAGTGATTTCAATGCTGAGTTTGTCTGAGGCCGCCATCATGGGGCCGGGGTTGACGCCAATGGTGCCGGGACGCATAGCTGGCCAGTTGTGCATGCCGTAGACCGACTGCACCGGGAAGCGCTCAAACAGCCCGTCGTCCATCATGGCCTTGGCACCGGCATAACCTTCTTCGCCGGGCTGGAAAATCAACACCGCCGTGCCGTCAAAATTGCGCGTCTCGGCCAGGTAACGCGCTGCACCCATCAGCATGGCAGTGTGGCCGTCATGGCCGCAGGCATGCATCAAGCCTTGTGTGGCGGACTTCCAGCCAAAGTCGTTGTGCTCGGGCATGGGCAGGGCATCCATGTCGGCACGCAGGCCCATCATTTTTCCGCTCGAGTTTTTGCGGCCTTGAATGGTGGCAACCACGCCGGTTTTGCCAAGGCCGGTGTGAACGGCATCGACGCCACATAGCTTCAAGCCCTCGGCCACACGCTGGCTGGTGTAAGTCTCTTCAAACCCCAGCTCAGGATGGGCGTGCAGGTCGCGCCGGAAAGCGGTGAGTTCAGGATGAAATTGTGCAATATGCGCAAACGCACGGCCACTGATGGTCAGCGTGGCAGACTGGCCCCTGAATACCGTGTTTGCCGTTTTTGAATTGGTTGAAAAATCGACCATCAATGACCTCCAGCTTTGCCGTCATTGGCAACCCGCAGACGCGGATCCACGGCGAAATAAAGCAGATCAACCGTCAGGTTAATCAGCACAAAAATCAGGGCAATCAGGCACAAATAGGCCGCCATCACCGGGATGTCGGCAAACGTCACCGCCTGGATGAATAAAAGCCCCATGCCGGGCCATTGAAACACGGTCTCGGTGATGATGGCAAACGCAATCAGACCGCCCAGCTGCAAACCAGTGATCGTCATCACCGGCACCAGCGTATTTTTAAGCGCATGGCCAAAATGGATGGCGCGGTTGGACAGGCCCCTCGCACGCGCAAACTTGATGTAGTCCGTGCGCAGCACTTCCAGCATTTCAGAGCGCACCAAGCGCATGATGAGCGTGAGCTGGAACACCGCCAGCGTGATGGCCGGCAGCACGATGTGGTGCCAGCCGTCCGCTGTTAACAAGCCGCTGCTCCACCAGCCGAATTTAATCGTGTCACCACGGCCAAAACTGGGGAACCAGCCCAACACCACGGCGAACAGCAAGATCAGCAAAATGCCGATCAAGAAGGTGGGCAAGGACACCCCAATCAGCGAAATCGTCATGAACACCTGGCTCAAAACGCTGTTGCGCTTGAGCGCCGTGTAAACACCCATGGGGATGCCAATGACCAAGGCCAGCATTGCAGCGACCAGAGCCAGTTCAAGGGTGGCAGGAAAGCGCTCAGAAATTAGCCGTGACACCTTGGCACCCTGGCGCAGCGAAAGGCCAAATTCCCCCTGCATGGCATTGAGCAAAAAATGCCAATATTGAATGAAGAAAGGCTGATCCAAACCGAGGTCAGAACGCAGTTGCGCGATTTGGTCCGGCTTGGCATCTTGCCCCAGCAAAAACACCACCGGATCGCCCACATACTGGAACAGCATGAACGCAATAAACGCCACCACCACCATCACGATGACGGCTTGGAACAGGCGCTGGAGGATGAAGGCGAACATGGGCTTGAATTTACCAGAGCAATGGCCCTGCCGATACGGGAGTTTCCATGACCGATCGGTCTATTGGCACAGAGAAGCTCGCCTGTTGCAGGGTCGGGCGCGAACCACGACGGCGAGGACCCACAAGGCAGTGCCAAAGAAAAAGCCACACTGCCCGAAGACAGTGTGGCTTTCAAACAATTCAAACAAAGGCCGTGTTAAACGGCCGTCTGTTTAGAACGTGTGTTGCAGGCCCAAGCCGAGTTGGGTTGGGTTGGTGCCAGCCAAAACGCCGGTTTGGCCAGGAGCCGTGTCGACCACGTAGTCAGCATAAATGGCGGTACGCTTGGACAGCGCATAGGTCGTGCCGATGTTGACCATTTGGGCAACAGTGCCGCTGCCGAACGTGCCGCCGCTGACTGAGCGGTTACCAAACTTGATGTAAGGCTTGAATGCACCCAGGTTGCCCATGACCGTCACGCCAACGGCTTGCGCATCGGTGAAGTTGACGGCGAATGCGCTGCCATTGGTGGCTGCGCCTTCTTTTTGGTAACCCAAACCAAGGGCAATCATGCCGAAGTTGTACACGCCACCCAAGGTCATCAAGGTACCGGTGTTCGGGCTAGCAGCGGTGCCGCCGGCATTGCTCCAGGCGAAACCTGCAGTGATCGGGCCGTTGGCGTACATGGCTTGCAGGCCGGTGGTTGCGCCGTCGCCAGCTGCGCCAGCAACACCACCAAAGGCGTACTGGGCTTGAGCGGTGAAGCCGCCAAAGTTAGGCGACAGGTAAGTCACGCCGTTCACAACGCGGGTCACGTCTTGACCGGTGGTGGTAGCAGTGGCTGCATTTGCGCCTGGGCTTGTGCCAGCAACGAGGGGTGCAGGAGCTTGGGAGTTAAAACCGCCACCGATGGTGGAAACTGCTTGACCTGCGCCGCCGCGGGTTGGGTTTGCAGCAAACCATGGGTTGGTGTTGTTGGCAATCGAGCCAGAGCCAGAGAACAACAAGCCGCCGCCGAAGAAGCCGCTGTAGCAACCGCTTTGGTCAATGGTGCAAACCACACCAATGGTGGTGGTGCCTTGACGGCCCAAACGCAATTCGCCCCAGCCGCCAGACAAGCCCATCCAGGCGCCACGGTTGAACAAGCCATTGCCAGACGTGCCGCCGTTGACCATGCTAGGTTGCATTTCGAGCAAGAAGTTGGCTTTGTTGCCGCCGCCCATGTCTTCCACGCCGACGAAACGCAGGCGTGAAGCGCCGTATAGGCCGCCGGCCAGGTTGGTGGAAGCCACGCCGGTGGTTGAGGTCGACACAGCCAAGCCAGCGTCAAGCTGACCCGAAATGGTCACGGAAGATTGCGCGAATGCGCCGGTAGCTGCCA
Source organism: Burkholderiales bacterium (assembly GCA_025360385.1). Lineage (GTDB taxonomy): Bacteria > Pseudomonadota > Gammaproteobacteria > Burkholderiales > Burkholderiaceae_C > JANYCG01. The sequence goes on from JANYCG010000210.1 coordinate 5,954, forward strand.
GGGCAGCCAGTGCTACGAGAGTTTTTTTCATTTCAAAGTTTCTCCAAGGTTAAACATAGGGCGCCGAAGATGAGATTCGAGAGTTTCGGCTCCCCGGGCCAACCTCCTGTTTAAGGAAGTTGGGTCTATTGAAACAGACGCCGGGGGGCTTGGCAAAGAGTTTGGCTTTAAAACCGCTTAAATCTTGCACTTTCGTTGTGGGTGTGCAACAGCTTGGTTTTGGTGGCGTTGCCTGAGGGTGCGCACAAGGCAGTCCAAGGAATTGTTATACAACTTGTATGACAATATTAAAAACTCAAGGCGTGGGCATGAATGCAGTCACAAATGCGGTGAATTCAGCCGTCACTTCGCGGGAAGTCATCCACAACTTTGCCGCCGTGGCAGCCCGTGTGGCTGCGGGTGAAGAGCTGACGGTGACGCGTTACGGAAAGCCGCTGCTTAAGCTGGTGCAGGTGGCCAAACACCATTGCCGTGTCTGGGACGCCCCCATCATCGCGGTGTGCGCCGAGCATGGCGTGAAGGCGATGTATTCCGAAGAATTGGGTTCCTTGAAGCGGCCCTTGGGCGTCCAAGTGGTCAATCCGTTTGCCGAGCTGGAAAAAGCATGATCGATGCCCTGTTGAAAAACGCCGATGCCGCCTTGCGCACCCTGTTTGCGCCGCCGCACGCAAGCCGGGCCTGCCCCACTGTGCCCGAGCCGGCCACATCCATGGCGCCCGTCGCTTTGACGCCCGCTGAAAAAGCCCATGCCGGCGCGTTGATGCGAATCAACCATGTGGGCGAAGTGTGTGCCCAAGCGCTGTATGCCGCGCAGGCGCTGGCCACCCAGGACGACGCGCTGCGAGCGCATTTTGCGGCTGCCAGCAAAGAAGAAGCCGACCATTTGGCCTGGACGTCGGCGCGCCTGGCTGAGTTGGGTGCCCGGCCTTCCCTGCTCAACCCGCTGTGGTACGCCGGCGCGTTTGCCATGGGCCTGGTGGCGGGCCGTTTTGGCGACAAATTCAGCCTGGGTTTTGTGGAAGAGACTGAAACTCAGGTGGCCGCGCACCTGCATAGCCACATGACACTGCTGCCCGAAAGTGATGCCGCCTCGCGCGCCATCGTGGCGCAGATGCGCGACGATGAAGCCCGCCACGCGGCGGATGCCAAAAACTCGGGGGCCTTGGCGTTGCCGCAGCCTGTGAAAGACGTGATGCAGGCGGCCGCCAAAGTGATGACGACGGTGGCTTACCGGATTTAACCGTAGCCTGGAAAACCTGCGACCTGCCCGGCTTGCGATTCGCCAATTCGGCAAATACTATATTTTATAGAGCAAGCTATTCATATTTGACGGGGATTTTGACACCATTTCCCGTCAAAGCTGTGTTTCAAGCCTCGTTCAGCTCAAAACTGGTGGTAATGGCCGCCGTCTTGCCCAGCATGATGCTGGCCGAGCAATATTTGTCGTGGCTCATCGCAATCGCCCGCTCCACCGCAAGCGCAGGAATACCCTTGCCCGTCACGCTGAAATGCATGTGGATGGCGGTAAAAACCTTGGGGTCTGTTTCGGCACGTGTGCTGGTGAGCTTGACGGTGCAGCCCGACACAGCGTGGCGACCGCGTTTCAAAATCAAGACCACGTCATAACAGGTGCAGCCCCCAGCGCCGGCCAAAAAGGTTTCCATCGGGCGCGGCGCCAGGTTCTGGCCGCCGTTATCGGGTTGGGCGGCGTCGGGCGCGCCGTCCATCACCACGGTATGGCCGCTGCCGGTTTCGGCCAAAAAGCCCATGCCCGAGCGGGTGCCCGAGTGCCCTGTCCAACTGACCAAACATTCCATGGTGTCCAATTCCTTCTGTGCCTCTGGATGATTCAAATCGCCGCGCAATTGTCGCAGCCCCAGCGGTTTATCATCCCCTGCCTCAACTTTCATGTTTTTGGGACGCAACGCACACCATAGCTTGAAAGTTTGTTTTTTCAAGCTATGGAAAGCCTCAGATGCCCAAACCCGCCAAGGCGCCGCACGCACTGTCCCCTGCCGATTACCTGTCAAAAATCTTGACGGCCCGGGTGTATGACGTGGCGATTGAAACCGCGCTGCAACCCGCCAAAAACCTGAGCAAACGGCTGCACAACACGGTGCTGTTGAAGCGTGAAGACCAGCAAAGCGTGCACAGCTTCAAGCTGCGCGGGGCCTACAACAAAATGGCGCAAATGACGCCAGAGCAGTTGAAGAAGGGCGTGATTTGCGCCTCGGCCGGTAACCATGCGCAGGGCGTGGCGCTGGGGGCGCACAAACTGGGGGCGCGCGCCGTGATCGTCATGCCCACCACCACCCCGGCCCTCAAGGTGGACGCCGTGCGGGCGCTGGGTGGTGACGTGGTGTTGCAGGGCGAAAGTTTCTCCGATGCCTACCTGCATGCGCTGGACCTGCAAAAACAGCAGGGCCTGGTTTTTGTCCACCCGTTTGACGACCCCGACGTGATCGCGGGCCAGGGCACCGTGGCCATGGAAATCCTGCGTCAGCACCAAGGCCGGCTGGACGCGGTATTCGTCGCCATTGGCGGCGGCGGCTTGATCTCGGGCGTGGCCAACTACATCAAGGCAGTGCGCCCCGGCATCAAGGTGGTTGGCGTGCAGATGAACGACTCTGACGCCATGGCGCAATCGGTGGCGGCGGGCAAACGGATCACGCTGGCGGATGTGGGCCTGTTCGCCGACGGCACGGCCGTCAAGCAAGTGGGCGAAGAAACCTTTCGCATTGCCCGCCACCTGGTGGATGAATTCGTCGTCGTGGACACCGATTCCGTCTGCGCGGCCATCAAAGACGTGTTCACCGAGACCCGTTGCATCGTCGAGCCGTCGGGCGCGATGGCGGTGGCGGCCATCAAGCAATACGTGGCCCGCCACGCAACCAAGGGCGAAACCTATGCCGCCATTTTGTGCGGTGCCAACATGAATTTTGACCGCCTGCGTTTTGTCGCCGAACGCGCCGGCGTGGGCGAAGAGCGCGAAGCCTTGTTTGCCGTGACCATCCCGGAGGAGCGCGGCAGTTTCAGGCGTTTTTGCGAGGTGATTGGAGCGCTGCCGGGGGCTGCGCGTTCGGTCACAGAATTCAACTACCGCATCAGCGACGCGGCCCAGGCCCATGTGTTTGTCGGGCTTTCGACGCACGGCAAGGGGGAGTCCGCCCGGATTGCCGCCAACTTTGGCAAGCACGGGTTTGAGGCGCTTGACCTGACCCACGACGAACTGGCCATGGAGCATATTCGGCACATGGTGGGCGGGCATTCAGTGCTTGCTAAAGACGAGCGCCTGATGCGTTTTGTGTTCCCCGAGCGGCCCGGCGCTCTGATGAAGTTTTTAAGCCTGATGGCCCCTGGCTGGAACATCAGCCTGTTCCATTACCGCAACCAGGGGGCCGACTACGGCCGCATTCTGGTGGGTTTGCAGGTGCCCCAGGCGGACGACAAAGCCTTCAAAGTTTTTCTAAAAACCCTGGGTTACCCGTCGGTCGAAGAAACGCAAAATCCGGTGTACCGGATGTTCTTGCAGCGCTGAAAGGCTTTGAAGCGACTTTGACTGCCTAGGTTTGCTCAATGCAGGTGAAAAATGCCTAAAGTCCCTATAAACATTGAATAGCTTGCTATTTAAATTGAATAAGCATCGGTTTCAAAAAAAGCCGTCACAGCCGCCCAACCCAGCGTTTCAGCGCTTGAGGGCTGGCAATTCCAGCGTCACCGAAGCCGGGGCATCCGGGCCGCTGGCCAGCAGGGCGCGGCGCGGCGCAACCGACTGCAATACCAAGCCATCGTCCACCCGTGCGCCGACCCGGTAGGGCCGGGCAGGCTTGCCGTCCAGCGAGATCAGCGCGGCCCCGCCATTTTTGGCGTTGGCCACAATGCCCACCAAGGTCATGCGGCCAGCCAGGTTGGCCGGCGCGGCTGCGATAACGGCACCACCCACCGCTGCGCTGGCCCCCAGGGCACGCGCCAGCACGGGTGCGTCGGTGGGCGCGAAATCGGAGGCGCCCGTGGCCGTCGTGACGGAAAGTAATGAACTGGCAGGCCACTTCAAGGCCCAAAACGCCACACTGCCCGCCGCCAGCGCAGCCAGCGCAAACGTGGCCAAGCGTGGCCACCAGATGCTGTGAAGAATCGTCTGCATGGCGCAGATTATGATTCAAGCTCAGTGGCGATCCGACGCCCCAAAAATCCTAGGAAGGCAGCAACATGGCACAGGCCAGGAACACCCCAACAACCCGCCCAAGCAGTGACAGCCTGGCTGCATCGCCGCGCCGATTGCGCCCTGCGCTGGCGCACGCGACCCGCTTGGCACGGCAAAAAGCGTTCACTCTGATCGAGCTGATGGTGGTGCTGGTCATCATTGGTGTGCTGGCGGCGCTGATCGTGCCCAATGTGCTGGACCGCGCCGACGATGCCCGCGCCACGGCCGCCAAAACCGACATCAGCAACCTGGTGCAGGCCCTCAAGCTGTACAAGCTGGACAACCAGCGCTTCCCCACCGCCGATCAGGGCCTGCAGGCGCTGGTGGCCAAACCCGCCAGCGGCCCAGTGCCGGGCAACTGGAAGCCTTACCTCGACAAACTGCCCAACGACCCCTGGGGCCGCCCCTACCTTTACCTGAACCCCGGCGTAAAAGGCGAGATTGACGTGTTGTCCTTTGGGGCCGATGGCGTGACGGGCGGCGAAGGCAAGAATGCGGACATTGGCTCCTGGCAGTGATGTGGCCCCCACGTTCGCTCACTTCGTGTAGCGCCCTGCCCCCCGAGGGGGCTAATTTTTCTAGGGGCGGCCCGTCGAAAAATTGCACTAACTGGCCCCCACGTTCGCTCACTTCGTGTAGCGCCCTGCCCCCCGAGGGGGCTAATTTTTCTCGGGGCGGCCCGTCGAAAAATTGCCGCATCTCATTGCATGGACGGCTAACAGGTTTTACCTTGCTGGAGCTGCTCATCGTGGTGGCGATCATCGCCGTGGCTTCGGCGGGCGTGAGTTTTGCGCTGCGTGATTCGGCCGAGGCGCAATTGGCGCGTGAAGCGGTGCGGCTGGCGGCCTTGTTTGAGGCGGCACGGGCACGCTCCCTGGCCAGCGGCGTGCCGGTGCGCTGGCGGGTCACGGAATCCGGTTTCAGCTTTGACGGACTGCCGCGCGGCACGCTGCCAGAAACGTGGCTCAACACTGGCGTGCGGGCCGTGGCGGCCCTGCCTTTGTTGTTGGGGCCGGAGCCTATCTTGCCGCCGCAATCGGTGCTGCTGGCCGCACGGTCGAACAACGGCAGCACCACTGAACAAACTTTGCGCGTTCAAACCGACGGCGTTCGGCCCTTTTCGGTGCAGGCCGGCTCGCCATGACGGGCGCTTTGGCGCAGCGCAAACGGCCGGGGCGCTGCGTCGTTGGGGGCCGCTCGCACGGCGCATGCGGTTTCACGCTGGTGGAGGTTCTGGTGGCCCTGGCCATCGTCGCCATTGCCCTGACCGCTGGCGTCCAGGCCACGCTGGCGATGACGCGTAATGCGCAGCGCCAGACCGACACCCTGCTGGCGCATATTTGCGCCGAAAACGAGCTGGTCAAAATCCGCCTGGCCAAACAAATGCCGGGCGTGGGCGACACCACTGTCGCCTGCGACCAAGCCGGGCATGCGCTGACGGTGGCATTGGCGGTGCGGCCCACGCCCAACCCCAACTTTCGGCGCGTTGACGCCAAAGTGCAAGACGCTGCCGACGCCAGCGGCGGCAGCATTCTGACGATCTCCACGGTGGTCGGGCGGTTTTGATGCGAAGCCGCCCGCCATTCCGCCTTTCTTGCGGCTTCACCTTGATCGAGCTGATGGTGGCCATCGGCATCCTCGCCTTGACGGCGGTGCTCAGCTGGCGTGGCCTGGACAGCATGACCCGCGCCAAAAACCAGCTGGAGCAACGCGCCGACGAGGTGCTGGCCCTGCAAGCGGGTTTGAACCAATGGGGCACCGACCTGGACGCGCTGCTGCAACTGCCGCAAACCCCGGCGCTGGACTGGGACGGCAGGGCATTGCGCCTGGTGCGGCGCAGTGCGCCGGGTGCCAACAGTGCTGGCGCCGAAACGGCGGGCGGTAAAGCCCTGGCAGCGCTGGAGGTAGCCGCCCAGGTGGTGGCCTGGTCGCGCCGCAACATCGACGGCACCGGGCAATGGCTGCGTTGGCAGTCGCCGCCCCTGCGCACACGCGGCGAGTTGCAGGCGGCCTGGGCGTTGGCGGCCCAATGGGCGCAAAACCCGGGCGACGAAGTTAAAAAGCGCGAAGTCCGCCTCGGGGCTTTGAGCCAGATGCAAATTTTTTATTTCCGCGGTGATGCCTGGACTAATCCCTTGTCCAGCGAGGGGGCTGCGACCACGCCGGTGGGCACACTGTTCGGCAATACCACCAAAGCCGACCCGTCTGTGCCCGACGGGGTTCGCCTGGTGCTGACCCTGCCCGAGGGCCGGGCCATCAACGGCGTCATCACGCGCGACTGGGTTCGCCCAACGCTGGGCGGTGGCAAGTCATGACCGCAGGCAGGCATCTTCAAAAACGCCAGTCGGGCGCGGCGATTCTGATGGCCATGTTGACAGTGACCCTGGTGGCCACACTGGCGGTTGGGGCCATGTGGCAGCAATGGCGCAGCAGCGAGATCGAGGCGGCCCAGCGGGCTCGCGTGCAGTCATCGTGGATTCTGGCCGGCGCCCTGGACTGGGCGCGGCTGATCCTGATTGAGGACGCACGCGCTGGCGGTGCCGACCACCTGGCCGAACCTTGGGCGGTGCCACTCGAAGAGGCTCGGCTCACCACGTTTTTTGCTTCCGAGAGCAGCGCCAGCACGTCACAAGACGACGTGCAGCAGGCCTTTATTTCCGGCCGCATCGAAGACGGTCAAGCGCATTTGAACGTCTTCAACCTGGTGGACCAAGGCGTTGTGTCCCGCCCTGCCCTGGCCCAATTTGAGAAGTTGTTCGATCTCTTGGGCCTGCCCGGGGCAGACGTGGCGCGCCTCGCTGAAAACCTGCGGTTTGCGCAAGACACCAGCCCGGACAACCGCAATGGGGCCCAGGCCGCATTACTGCCCCAGCGCATCGACCAACTGGTCTGGCTGGGTGTTGCCCCGCAAAGCCTGGCCTTGCTCGCGCCCTTCATCACCCTCTTGCCCGAGCGCACGCCGGTCAACCTCAACACGGCGCCCGCCGAAGTGGTCTACGCGGCGATCCCGTCGATCGACATGGCCGGGGCGCGGCAGTTTGTATCCGGGCGCACGCTGTCGCACTTTCAAAGCCTGGGGGATGCCAGCAAAGCCCTGGGTGAACGTGGCCGCGACATCAATGACAGCCTGCACAGCGTCACCTCCCGCTACTTTGAGGTGGTGGGTCGTCTGCGCCTGGACCAGACTGTGGTGTCTGAACGCTCTTTGGTTCAACGTGACGGCCTGGCCGTGAGGGCCTTGTGGCGAGAACGGGTGGCGGCCCAAATTCGGGCACCGTCCCAGACCCCGCAGCAGGCCGCGTCTCTACAATGAGCCTCTCATGAGCACGCTGATCGTCAAACTGCCGTCCCCGAATGGCACCATGCCCCCTGACGGGTCGGCCAATGCATCCGCGGGTCTGCCCATGTCCTACGATTTTGTGCTGTCGCACGATGGACGCAACGTGGCCAGCCAGTCACGCGCCAGCGCTCAATTGCTGCCACGGGTGCCCAATGGCGAGGTGGTCGCGCTGGTCGGCGCCGAATGCCTGTCCTGGCACCGCGTGACATTACCGCGCGGCACGCTGGCACGGCAAATGCTTCAAGAACCCAACCCGGCGCGATTGCGCGCCATTCTTGAGGGTCTGCTCGAAGACCACCTGCTGGACGACCCCGCGCGGCTGCACTTTGCCTTGGGGCCCGAGGCGCGCGACGACGCCCCCGTCTGGGTGGGCGTGTGTGACCGGGCCTGGCTGCACGGCATGGTGCAGGCGCTGGAGCAGCAACAGGTGCAGGTCGCGCGCATCGCGCCTGAATTTGCGCCTTTGGATGCTGGCGCAGCGGCTGAGGCGGCTGACCCAGCTCTGGCCCACGCGGGCAGCAGCCTACAGGTGCTGGGCACGCCGGATGCGCCGCAAATGGTGTTCCCGCGCAACGGTGCGCCGCAAATCTTGCCTTTGTCAGCCGCCGCTGTGGTTCTGGCCGCGTGGCCGTCAGACGCTGCGGTGGTGGCGGAGCCCGCCGTGGCGGCGCTGGCAGAAGGTCTGTTCAATCGTCGCGTCAGCCTGCAGCAGGTCGGCCAACGCTGGCTGGCAGCCAGCCAGTCCAATTGGGATCTGGCGCAATTTGACTTGGTCAACTCCAGCAGCAGCCGCACCTTCAAACAGATCCGCAAAGGCATGGCCAGCCTGGCGTGGGCACCGCGCTGGCGTGCCGCACGCTGGGCGCTGGTGGCGCTGGCGGTGGCCAACCTGGCCGGACTGAATGCCTGGGCCTGGGCGCAAACCCAGAGTGTGCAGGCCAAACGGGCGGCCATTGACGCGGTGCTGACCAGCACGTTTCCGCAGGTCAAAGTGGTGGTCGATGCACCTTTGCAAATGGCGCGCGAGGTGGCCCTGCTGCGTCAGGCCACAGGCGGCGCCTCCAGCAGCGATTTTGACCAGTTGTTGACCACAATAAGTGCCAATGTCCCTATGGATAAAGCCTATACAGCTATTGAATATGCAGCAAACGAGATTCGCATCAAAGGCCATGGGCTAAGCCCCGCGCAACTCGATGCCGTGCGGCCCGTGTTGGCTGGCAAAGGCCTGCAAGCGCAGTTGGACGCAGATTTTTTACGGGTGCAGGCGACGGCACCATGAAGCTTTCTCCCGCCAACTTTGCAAACTCTGCCGGGCGCAACACCGTGCCGTCAGGTGTCGGCTTTGCAGCACGTTGGGACGCGCTGGCACCGCGCGAGCGTTATTTGTCGCTGGCCGGCGCCGTGTTGGTGGCCGGTGCCGTGTTGTGGTGGCTGGCGCTGGCACCTGCCCTGGGCCGACTGGCGCTGGCGCAGGCGCAGCAAAGCCGGCTGGATGGCCAGTGGCAACAGATGGTGGCCCTGAAAGCCCAGGCGGTCGCGTTGGCGGCACAACCCAAAATGAACGCAGCAGACGCTTTGCGCGCCTTGGAGAAAATCACCACCCAAACCCTGGGTGCCCAGACCACGCTGCGGGTGGCAGGTGACCGCGTCACCGTCACGCTCAAGGCGGCCCCTGCGACCTTGCTGGCGCAGTGGTTGGTGCAAGTGCGTGCGGATGCCCGCAGCAGTGCCGCTGAGCTGCGCCTGACCAAAACTGGCGCTGCGGCCTGGGACGGCAGCGTGGTCATTCAACTGCCCGCGCCTTGAGTGGCTTGATGGCACGCCCACGCGCCTCTGCAAACGCTGCAACCCCTTGGGGCTGGGCCTGGTCAGGTGCGTTGCTTGGCCTGTTGTTGGCTTTGCTGGCCTACGCGCCGGCCCGCTGGCTGGGGCAACTGGTATCCGAGGCCAGCGCCGGGCGCGTGTTGCTGGTGGACGCGCACGGCACGGTCTGGCGCGGTTCGGCCCGGCTGGTGTTGACTGGCGGTGCCGACAGCCTGGACAGCGTGGCCCTGCCGGGGCGCATGGCTTGGCGCATCCGGCCATCGTCATGGCGCCAGCTTCAACTCGACGTCAACGCGCCGTGTTGCATGGCGCAAGACTTGCACCTGTTGGCCAGCGCCGGCTGGTCGCGCCAGCGCCTGGAGCTGGGCGACCACCAGTCGAGCTGGCCCGCCAGCTTGCTGGCCGGTCTTGGCACCCCCTGGAACACAGTGCAGGCGCAGGGGCAACTGGCCGCCCGACTGACAGGCCTGTCAGTAGAATGGCTTGAAGGCCGGATCAGCCTGGCGGGCCAAGTGCAACTGGATGCGCTGGAGATGGCCTCCCGGTTGTCCACCTTGCGGCCCATCGGCAGTTACCGGCTCAGTTTGACGGGAGGCAGCGTGAATGTATTGAAACTCGAAACCCTGCAAGGCAGCCTGCAATTGAGCGGCCTGGGCCACTGGGTAGGCGGTCGCCTGCGCTTTGACGGGGCGGCCAGCGCTGCGCCAGACCGTGCCGAGGCCTTGTCCAACCTGCTGAACATCATCGGGCGGCGTGACGGCATGCGCTCGGTCATCAAAGTGGGTTGACCTTCGCACTGATGCCCGAGCTTGCCTGCACGATATAACTGGATCACCACTGCATGAAACTGTTTGCGCACCCTCTGTCGTCCAAGCTCAGAAATGCTATTTTTAGCATAGCTACATATTCACTGTTGACGGGAACATTTGGCATTTATTCCCCTCAGACATGGGCGCAGGAACCGGCGCCACGCAAAGGCGAGCCGATTACCCTGAATTTCGCCAGTGCAGACATCGAGGCCGTGGCCCGCACCATGGCCACCATCACCGGTCGCAATGTGGTGGTTGACCCGCGCGTCAAAGGCACCATCACCTTGACCACCGAGCGTCCGGTCAGCCCGGCCATCGCCTATGGCCAGTTTTTGGCGACCTTGCGGATGCAGGGTTTTGCGGTGGTTGATGCGGGCGGACTGGACAAAATCGTTCCCGAAGCCGACGCCAAACTGCAAGGTGGCCCGGTCACGGTGGTCGAATCGAATGGCCCCTCCACTGGGGCGGGCCAACAAATCGTCACCCAGATTTTCAAGCTCAATTACGAGTCGGCCAACAACCTGGTGGCGATTCTGCGGCCCCTGATCAGCCCGAACAACACCATCAACGTCAACCCCGGCAACAACTCGCTGGTGATCACGGACTACGGCGACAACCTGCGGCGGCTCTCGCGCATCATTGCGGCCATGGACGTGCCCAATGCCACCGACGCTGAAATTTTGACGCTCAAACACGCCATCGCGTCTGACCTGGCCCCCCTGGTGCTGCGCCTGATCGAAGCGCAGTCCGGCCCGGCCGGCGGGGTGGCTGGCCAGGTGGCCGATGCGTCGTTTAAAACCACGCTGATCGCCGAGCCTCGCTCCAACACGCTGATCGTCCGTGCTGCCAACCAGGGCCGACTGGCGCTGGTGAAGTCGCTGGTGGAAAAACTCGACCAGCCCACCAGCAATGGGCCCAACGGAGCGGCCGGCAACATTTATGTGGTCTACCTCAAAAACGCCGAGGCCGTGAAGCTGGCCGTGACCCTGCGCGCCGCGTTGTCGGGCGAGTCCAGGACGACTGCCAGCCCGACGACCGGCGGCAGCACGCCCGTCGCGGGCACAGCGCCAGCCGGCCAGAGTTTTGGCCAGTCGGCGCAGCCTTCCACCGGCGGGCAAATCCAGGCAGACCCGGCCACCAATTCGCTGGTGATCACGGCCAGCGAGCCACAGTACCGCCAATTACGCGCCGTGATTGACCGGCTGGACGTGCGCCGCGCCCAAGTGTTTGTAGAGAGCCTGATCGCCGAGGTCAATGCCGACAAGGCGGCGCAGTTTGGCATCCAGTGGCAGGGCCTGCTCGGCCAGAATGGCAATGCCAACCTGGGCCTCTTGGGCACCAATTTCAGCATAGGCGGCGCCAACTTGTTGTCGGTGGCGGCGGGCGCAGGCCAGGTCTTGCCCAGCCGTGGCGTGAATGTGGGCGTGGCCAGCCAGACCAATGGAATCTACGTGCTCGGGTTTTTGGCCAATCTGCTGCAGACCAACGGCGACGGCAACATTTTGTCCACGCCCAACATCCTGACGCTGGACAACGAAGAGGCCAAGATCGTGATTGGCCAGAACGTGCCCTTCATCACCGGCCAGTTCACCAACACCGGGAGCAGCGGTGCCACTGTCAACCCGTTTCAGACCATCGAACGAAAAGACGTCGGCCTGACGTTAAAGATCAAGCCGCAAATCAGTGAAAACGGCACCGTGCGCCTGTCCATCTCGCAAGAGGTCTCGACCGTGCAGGCCTCCACCATCAATGCCGCCAGCGGCCCGACCACCAACAAACGTTCGATCGACACCAATGTGCTGGTCAACGACGGCTCCATCATCGTGCTGGGCGGCCTGTTGCAGGACGAATACGCGGGCAATGAAGAAAAGGTGCCGGGCCTGGGCGACATTCCCATTTTCGGCAATCTGTTCAAGTCTGAAACCCGCAGCCGCAAAAAAACCAACCTGATGGTGTTTTTGCGCCCGGTGGTGGTGCGTGACGGCAGCAGCACCGACGCGCTGACGATGGACCGTTACGACTTGATGCGCACGCAGCAGCAGCAGGCGCAACCCGCACCCAGCGTGACGGTGCCCGTCAATGAGGGGCCGGTGTTGCCCGAGCCTGCCAAGCGGCCGCCGGGCACGGCGCCTGCGGTGCAGCGCTAACCGTCAGCTTGAGGCCGTCTGCGCCACGTCTCGTTTCGCCACCGCTTATCTCACCTCAACCGCCATGCGTTATCCCCTGCCCTATGCCTTTGCGCGCGCCAAGCAGTTGCTGCTGGAGGACGATGCAGGCGATTTGACGCTGTGCCTGCACGAGGGTTCAGACGCGGCAGGCGTGAGCGAAGTGGCGCGCAAATTCAAGCTGAAGCGGGTGGACATGCAGCCGTCCGACGCCCTGGTTCAACGCATCAGCGCCGCCTATGCCCAGGGCGAGTCAAGCGCCGCCACCGTGGTGAGCGAGGTCGAAAGCGACGCTGACCTGACCCGCATGATGCAGGACCTGCCCGCCATTGAAGACCTGCTGGAGACCGCCGATGACGCGCCCATCATCCGCATGCTCAACGCGCTCTTGACGCAGGCCGCGCGGGACGGCGCCAGCGACATCCACATCGAACCTTATGAGCGCCATTCAAGCGTTCGGTTTAGGGTGGACGGCAGCCTGCGCGAGGTGGTGCGGCCCAACCGGGCCTTGCACGCCGCGCTGATATCGCGCCTGAAAATCATGGCCGAGCTGGACATTTCAGAAAAGCGGATGCCGCAGGACGGCCGCATCAGCCTGCGCATCGGCACACGCGCCGTCGACGTGCGGGTCAGCACCCTGCCTGGTGCCCATGGTGAACGCGCGGTGTTGCGCCTGCTGGACAAATCCGAGGCCAAACTCAACCTGGAAGCGGTTGGAATGCAGGGTGAAGTGCTCTCACAATTGCAGCACCTGATTGCGCAGCCGCATGGCATCATCCTGGTGACGGGTCCTACTGGTTCGGGCAAAACCACCACGCTGTACGCGGCCCTGAGCCGACTGGACGCAGCGCACAGCAACATCATGACGGTGGAAGACCCCATCGAATACGAGTTGTCTGGCATCGGCCAGACCCAGGTCAACGCCAAGATTGACCTGACGTTCGCCAAGGCGTTGCGGGCCATCTTGCGGCAAGACCCGGACGTGATCATGATCGGGGAAATCCGCGATTTCGAGACCGCGCAAATTGCCATACAGGCCTCGCTCACCGGGCATCTGGTGCTGGCCACGTTGCACACGAACGACGCGGCCAGCGCCGTCACGCGGCTGACGGACATGGGCATTGAGCCGTTTTTGCTCAGCTCGTCCCTGCTGGGCGTGCTGGCGCAACGGTTGGTGCGCAAACTTTGCAAAAGTTGTGGCGGCCCGGGTTGCCCACAGTGCGCCCACACGGGCTACCAGGGCCGTACGGGCATCTTTGAGCTGCTCGTGACCAACGACGGCATTCGCGCCCAAATTCACCAAAAAGCAGCCGAGGCCGACATCCGCCAGTCGGCTTTGACCAGCGGCATGGCGCTGATGCGTGATGACGGTGAACGCCTGGTGCAAAACGGCACGACCTCACGCGAGGAACTGGTGCGGGTAACGCGGGATTGAAAGGCCATCGGGATGGGCCTAAGATTGAGCATTACACGCATTTTAAAAAAATTCCAGGGAATCAATCGATCATGAAAACACCGACGAACCACGACGCTGCGGTGGCCAAACCGCCCGCCAGTCCACCCGCCAACCCAAGCGTTGGCAGCGCGCCAAAACCAGGGGAGTTCGACCCCAACATGACCATGGCCTACCAGGCCAAGATGAACAACAAGGCACCCGTCTGGTTTGCGTCCATGCTGGCTGGCACCCACCGCGAGAAATTGCGCGTGCGCGACGAGTTGGGCCGCCTCAAGGGCGGCTTGCCCTTGCTGATGAAGCAGCGCAACGGCGGCAAATGGACGCCCGACGAGATCAAGCAGTTGCGCGACATGATTCGCTCCGCCTCCAACGTCAGCCCCTACCTGTTTGTCTGGGCGGTACCGGGCTCCATGTTGATCCTGCCGTTTTTGGCCTGGCACCTGGACACCCGGCGCAAACGGCGCAACCGGCAAATGCCCCCCGGAAAAGGCGGCCCCGACAAGCCCGCAGCCGAGCCACCCGCACCAGACATCGTGATTTGATCCGGACAATTGTTCGCCTTCAATGCCGGCCTATTCTTTTGAAGCGCTGACCGCCGACGGGGACACCCGCAAAGGCGTGATGCAGGCCGACACAGCCAGGGCGGCGCGCGGGCAGTTGCGGGCGCAGGCGCTGGTGCCGATCCAGGTTGAGGTGGTCGGTGGCGCTGTGGGCCTGGATGCGGGCCAAGACTCGGCAACGGGCGGCTGGTTGGCCACTCGGCTGTGGGCCGCGCCGGCTTTCAATGCGACTGACCTGTCAGTCTGGACGCGCCAAATCGCCGGCCTTGTGTCGTCCGGTTTGCCCCTGGAACGCGCCTTGACTTCGCTCAGCGACGAGTCCCAAGTCGAGGCGCAACGAAACCTGGTTGCAACACTGCGCGCCGAGGTGAACGGTGGCGCGACCTTTGCCAAGGCGCTGTCGCAGCACCCGCGCGAGTTCTCGGGCATCTACGTGGCGGTGATCGGCGCCGGCGAACAAAGCGGCAACCTAGGCCTGGTACTGGAACGCCTGGCGGACGACCTGGAAGAACAGCAGGCGCTCAAGGCCAAACTGCTTGGGGCTGCGTTGTACCCCGCCATCGTGACCCTGGTGGCCATAGTGATCGTGATGTTCCTGTTGGGTTATGTGGTGCCGCAGGTGGCCAATGTGTTTGCCGGCAGCAAACGGGCCTTGCCGCTCTTGACGGTGATCATGTTGGGCCTGGGAAATTTTGTCAAAAGCTGGGGTTGGCTGATGTTGCTTGCTGTGTTTTTAATAGCTATAAGCGCCCGTTTGGCGGGAACTCATGCCGCTTTCCGAGAAAAATTCGATGCGTTTTGGCTGACCACGCCCATTTTGGGCCGTTTGAGTTGCAGTTACAACGCCGCCCGGTTTGCCAACACCCTGAGTTTGCTGGCCGGCGCCGGTGTGCCAATTTTGAAAGCCTTGCAGGCCGCGGCTGACACCTTGTCCAACCGGGCGATGCGCTCGGATGCTTTGCAGATTCTGGTGCTGGTGCGCGAAGGCGCGCCGCTGGCGTCTGCCCTGGCCCAGAAAAAGCGCTTCCCCGGTTTGCTGTCCATGTTTGCGCGTCTGGGCGAGCAGACCGGCGCTTTGCCACTGATGTTGGGTCGGGCCGCCAAACAGCTCAGCACCGAGGTGCAGCGGCGCGCCATGCAATTGGCCACCATCGCCGAGCCGCTGTTGATTGTGGCCATGGGCCTGGTCGTGATGCTGATCGTGTTGGCCGTGCTGCTGCCCATCATTCAGCTCAATCAATTGGTGAGATGAACCCCCACGCTTGTCACTGCGTGTACTGCGCTGCCCCCCGAGGGGGCCGTGCCTTGCTTGGGGCGGCCCTGCGCGGCGGCGAGTAACACGATGGCGACGACGTTGGACGGCAAGCTGGTGGTGGCGATTTCAAGCCGTGCGCTGTTTGATTTTGAAGAAGAAAACCAAGTGTTTGAACACGGCGAAGGCCTGCACAAGGACCGCGCCTACATGGACTTGCAACTGAATCGGCTGGAGTTGCCTGCCAAACAGGGCGTGGCGTTTTCGCTGGTCAAAAAACTGCTGGCCTTCAACGACGCCACGGCGCAGCGGGTTGAGGTGGTGATTTTGTCGCGCAATGACCCGGTCAGCGGCATGCGTGTGTTCCGCTCGGCCCAGCACTACGGGCTGGCGATTGAACGCGGCAGCTTCACACGCGGACAGCCGCCCTGGCGGTATTTGAAACCGCTGCACGCCAACCTGTTTTTGTCAGCCCACCTGAGCGACGTGCGCGCTGCGCTGGGTGCCGGCGTGCCGGCCGCGCAGGTCTACCCCCACTCGGCCCACGCCAGCCTAGCGCACCCGAACGAAGTCCGCATTGCCTTCGATGGCGACGCCGTGTTGTTCAGCGACGAGGCCGAACGTATCTACCAGGCCCAGGGCTTGACAGCATTCCATCAGCATGAAAAAGACAAGGCCACCCAGCCTTTGCTGGCCGGACCCTTCAAGCCCTTGCTGGACGCCTTGCAGCGCCTGCAACAGGAGGGCACGCCGACCATGCGCATCCGCACCGCCCTGGTCACGGCCCGTAGCGCTCCCGCGCATGAACGCGCCATCCGCACCCTGATGAACTGGCACATCGACGTCGATGAGGCCATGTTTCTGGGCGGCTTGGCCAAGGGTGAATTTTTGCGCGAATTCGAACCCGATTTTTTCTTTGACGACCAGACCGGCCACATCGAATCCGCGGCACGGCATGTGCCCTCGGGCCATGTGGCCAGCGGGGTGTCCAACCCCGCCTGACTTTCATGTCAGGCGTAGCGTTTGCTGCGCAGGTTGTTCTTCATCTCCTGCAACATCGGCTGCAAGGTCTCGCCCCCGATGCGCAAAGCAACACAGGTGGCCAGGATATCAATGACCATCAGGTGCATCAGGCGCGACACCATAGGGCTGTAGCGGTCATACCCTTCAGGGTGGTCGGCGGCGAGGTGGATATGGCTGCTGCTGGCCAGCGGCGAGCCGCTGGCGGTGATGGTGATGGTGGTGGCCCCATTTTTGCGGGCGATGTCGCAGGCATCCACCAGATCACGGGTGCGGCCCGAGTTCGAGATCACGACCACGCAGTCGCCCGGCCGCAAAATGGACGCGCTCATCACCTGCATATGACCGTCGCTGTAGGCAATGGTGTTCAAGCCCAGGCGGAAGAATTTGTGCTGGGCGTCTTGCGCGACCACGCCCGAATTGCCCACGCCAAAAAACTCGATGCGGCGGCCCTGTCGGTAAGCGTCGACCAAGGCCGTGACGGCCTTTTCAATGGCTGCCGTGCTGGCGTCGTTGCGGTACTTCAAAAACGCCGCCACGGTGTTGTCGATGACCTTGACCAGCACGTCGCCGGTTTTGTCGTCGGTGTCCACACTGCGGTGGATGAAGGGCACGCCTTCACTCACGGTGCCGGCCAGCTTGCGCTTGAAGTCGGTCAGACCGTCGTAGCCCATGCTGCGGCAAAACCGCACCACAGTAGGTTTGCTGACGTGAGCGCGATCCGCCAGCTCGGTCACCGGTAAATTGGTGAAGGCGCGCGGGTCGGCCAGCACCAGTTTGCCGACGCGTTGCTCCGCGGGGGCCAGTGAAGGGAGCGAAGCGCGAATTCTGTCAAGCATGGTGGGCAAGGAAGTTTTTCGGGCGGGCCGCCCCAAGGCAAAATGCGACCCCCTCGGGGGGCAGGGAACTACACGAAGTGAGTGACCCCGGAACGAGCCGCAAGCGAGGAACGCAAGGGGGCAACATATTCACGCCTCCTCGCTCCAGCAATACCCGTCCCGCGCAATCATCGCACTGGCAGCGCTGGGCCCCCAGGTGCCAGAGTTGTACAGGCGTGGGCCTTTGGCATCGGCCTCCCAGTGCTCCAGAATGGGTTCAACCCAGCGCCAGGCTTCTTCTTGCTCGTCGCTGCGTACAAACAGGTTCAGGCGGCCATCCAATACGTCGAGCAGCAGGCGTTCGTAAGCGCCGACGCGGCCAGAGCCAAAACGTTTGTCAAAGTCCAGATCCAATTGCACTGCCGCCAGTTCCTGCGAATTGCGCCGGTTGTTCTGGCCTTGTGCCAGCAAATGCAATTCCAACCCGTCCTTGGGTTGCAGGTTGATCACCAAGCTGTTGCCAATGCCAGCTGGCGCGTTGAAGATGGCGTGTGGCGTGGGCCGGAAATTGACCTCGATGTGGGCGTCGCTGCCGGCCAAGCGTTTGCCGGTCCGGATGTAAAACGGCACCCCGGCCCAACGCCAGTTTTTGATTTCGGTGCGAAGGGCGACAAAGGTTTCAGTGTTGCTTTCCGGATTGACGCCTTCTTCCTGCCGATAGGCCTTGACTGGTGCACCGCCGACGGTGCCCGCAGCGTACTGGCCGCGAATCACGTCCTGGGCCAGTGCCTCGGGTGTCCAGGGTTTGAGCGAGCGCAAGACCTTGAGTTTTTCATCCCTGATGGCGTCGGCGTGGGCGTTGATGGGCGGCTCCATGCCAATCGCGCACAGCAGCTGCAAGGCATGGTTCTGCACCATGTCGCGCAGCGCGCCGGTGTTGTCGTAAAAAGCGCCGCGCTTTTCAACGCCAAGCTCTTCGGCGATGGTGATCTGGATATTGGCAATGTGTTCACGCCGCCAGAGTGGCTCAAACAGGGCGTTGCCAAAACGCAGCGCAAACAGGTTTTGCACGGCGGGTTTGCCCAGGTAATGGTCGATGCGAAAGATCTGGTTTTCGCTGAAAATTCGGCGCACGGTCTGGTTGATGGCGCGGTTGGAGGCCAGGTCATGCCCCAGCGGTTTTTCCAGCACGACGCGCACGTTGGGCGTGTTCAGGCCTGCCATCGCGAGTTGCTCACACACGGTGGTGAACAACGTGGGCGCGGTGGCCACGTACATGACCACGGTGTCGGCGTTGCGCGCTTTGAGCAACTGACCCAGGCCGGCGTAGTCGTCGGGCAGTGAGAGGTCCATGCGGACAAATTGCAACAGGGCCGCGAACCGGGTGAACTCTTCTTCTGAAGGCCGTTTGGCCAGTTCCACTTCATTAAAACGCGCCTGAATGCGGGTCCGGTATTGCTCGGCGCTCAAATTGTCGCGTCCGACGCCAATGATGCGACCATCCGCAGGCAAGGTGCCGTGGCGAAAGGCCTGAAACAATGCGGGCATCAGCTTGCGCCAGGCCAGGTCACCGGTGCCGCCAAAAAGTACAAGGTCGAAGCTCATGGTTTGAAAAATAGATGCAAAGGACAATCAATAATGTAACTTAGTTTCATGAAATCAGCAAACCCGAGGGTGGAACACATCAACTCACTCGCTGCACAATTGGGCGCAATTTCCCCACGTTTTCCCTAATGAAGTGATCGAAAAATACTTTTACACTGGCCAATGTTAGTAATTCAATTACTTTAAAAATAAACTGATGACCTCTCTCTGCCTCAGCCTTGCCGCCGTGTTGACCAGCTTGTGTTTGGCGCTTCCAGCTGGCGCGCAGCAGATCAGCATGATCTGCTCGACGCAGGCCGAACATTGCAACCTGATCGCCACGGTGTTTGCAAAATCCACCGGCATCAAGGTCAACTTTGTGCACAAAGGCGCTGGTGAAGCGCAAGCCCAGCTCAATGCGGAACGCGCCAATCCCAAAACGGATGTCTGGTTTGGCGGAACCGGCGACCCGCATTTGCAAGCGGCTGAAAACGGCCTGACGCTGGAGTACAAATCACCCTCGCTGCCCTTGTTGCACGACTGGGCGCAACAGCAGGCACGTGCCTCGGCTTACAAAACGGTGGGCATTTATTCAGGCCCCTTGGGCATTAGCTGGAACACCGAGCTGCTGGCCAAGCGCCAGTGGCCTGCGCCCAAGTGCTGGAAGGATTTGCTCAACCCGATTTACAAGGGTGAAATCCAGTCTCCCAACCCGAACACGTCTGGCACCGCCTACACCCAGATCGCGACCTTGGTGCAATTGATGGGCGAAGACAAGGCGTTCGAGTATTTGAAAGCCCTGCACAAAAACATCAGCCAATACACCCGCTCCGGTGCGGCCCCCGTGAAGAACGCCGCACGGGGCGAAACGGTGATTGGCATCGCCTTTGCGCATGAGGCCCCGGTGGAGGCCGCCAACGGGTTTCCGGTGGTGGCCGTTTTCCCGTGCGAAGGCACCGGCGCAGAAATTGGCTCCATGAGTTTGATCAAAGGCGGGCGCAATCTTGAGGCTGCAAAAAAGTTTTACGAATTTGCGCTGACACCCGCTGCGCAGGAACTGGGTGTGGCGGCCAAACAGTTTCAAGTGCCATCCAATCGATCGGCCAAGCTCGATGAACGCATGCCCGATGTCAAAAAAGCCAAAATGATCCATTACGATTACGTCAAATACGGCAGCAGCGCCGAACGCAAACGCCTGATCGAGCGCTGGGAAAAAGACATCAACGCGGCGGCAAAATCATGAAACCGGGAACCATCATGGCATCAAAGACACCCTCAACTGTTACAAAATTAATAGCTAGCTTTGCATTACTGACAGGGACATGCGCCGCTTTTTCTCAGCAAGTCAACATCATCTGCTCGGTTCAGGCTGAACACTGCAACATGATCTCCACGGTCTACGCCCGCGTGACCGGGGCCAAGGTCAACATGTCGCTCAAGGGCTCGGGCGAAGCGCTGGCGCAATTGATCGCCGAAAAAGACAACCCCAAGACCGACATCTGGTACGGCGGCACGGGCGACCCGCATTTGCAGGCGGCAGAAATGGGCCTGTCGCTGGAATACAAGTCGCCGTCGTTGCCGCAGCTTTACCCGTGGGCGCAGCAGCAGGCACAACAGTCAGGTTACAAAACCGTGGGCATTTACACCGGGCCTTTGGGCTTTGGCTACAACCCCGAACTGCTGGCGAAAAAGAAACTCGCGGTGCCCAAGTCATGGGCGGATTTGATCAAGCCCGAGTACAAGGGTGACATCCAGGTGGCCAACCCGGCGTCCAGCGGCACGGCCTACACCATGCTGGCCACCTTGGTGCAACTGATGGGGGAAGACAAGGCCTTTGACTACCTCAAGGCGCTGCACAAAAACATCAGCCAGTACACGCGCTCGGGCACAGGACCCATCAAGGCTGTAGCACGCGGTGAAACTGCCGTGTCGATCAGTTTTGTGCACGATGGCCCGGGTGAAAAAATGCAGGGCTTTCCGGTCGAGACCATCACGCCTTCAGAAGGCACGGGCGCGGAAATTGGCTCCATGAGCATCATGAAGGGTGCCCGCAACCTGGAAGCCGCCAAAAAATTCTACGAATGGGCCATCACGCCGGCGGCGCAAGAAATGGCCGCTGCCGCCAAGCAGTTTCAGTTGCCGTCCAACAAGGCCACCAAGGTGGACCCGCGCATCCCTGATTTCAAAAAAATCAAGTTCATCAATTACGACTATGCCAAATACGGCGCGTCGGCTGAACGCCGCAGGCTGATCGCCAAGTGGGAGAAAGACGTCAACTCGCTCCCCCGTTGATGAACAAAAACCCCAATCGGGCAATTCGCCTGTGGTTGATGGTCGGCATGCTGGCCTACGTGGCCCTGCCCTGGTACGCCATTCAGGACACCGCCTGGTATAGCGTGTTGCCGCAAATCCTGGGCGGACCAGAGACAGCCAGCGGAATCGTGCAGGCCTTGGTGCACCACCGCAAATGGCTGCTGTTGGGGCTGATTGGCATGGTGATCGCATCGGCCGGACTGTCGATGCCGGCCGGCAAAGCCCAAAGCAACTGGTTTCTTTGGGGCGGTTTGCTCGGGTTTGCGGGCTTGCTGGCTAGCGGCTTCTTGATTGGGGCCAAGGGTTGGTCATACGGCTTCTTCAACACCCAGTTTGGCGAATTGACGACCCACCAGTTCGGCATTGGCATAGGCGCGTTTATTGCGCTGTTGTCCCTGGTCATGATCACCGCGTTTGGCGTAGCGCGCAAAGGTTATTTCAAGGGCGATTTGTTCGTGGCCTCGGCTGTTCTGGGTTGCTCGGTCTTGCTGCTGCTGTTCATCGCTTTCCCCGTGACCAAGGCCCTGTATGGCGCATTTTTGACGGAAGAAGGGCAGTGGTCTGTCACCGCCATTTTCAACCGCATCGGCAATGAGCGAGTGTGGGGCCTGAACTGCCTCGTGGGTGGCGTGCGCTGCGGTGTGGCCTGGAACACGCTGTTTCTGGCCTTGCTGACGGCGGCAGGCACCACCGTGATGGGCACCATGATGGCCCTGATGGCCGAGCGCAGCGCCGGGCCGCGCGTACAGACCCCTTTGCGCGTGGTGGCGCTGCTGCCCATCATCACACCGCCGTTTGTAGTCGGCCTGGGGCTGATCCTGCTATTCGGCCGCGCTGGCGTCGTGAACCAGTTTTTGGAATACGCGTTTGACATTGCCCCCACGCGCTGGTTTTACGGCTTGTTTGGCGTGTGGATTGCGCAACTGTTTGCCTTCACGCCGATCGCCTTCATGATCATGCGCGGCGTGGTGCAAGGTGTGGCACCCAGCCTCGAAGAAGCCGCCCAGACCCTGCGAGCCAACCGCAGCCAGACCTTCTTCACCATCACCCTGCCGCTGCTCAAACCCGGACTGGCCAATGCCTTCCTGGTCGGCTTCATTGAGAGCATTGCCGACTTTGGCAACCCGGTGGTCGTGGGCGGCCAGTACTCGGTGTTGTCAACCGACATTTTTTTTGCGATTGTCGGCGCCCAATATGACCAGGGGCGCGCCGCGTCGCTGGCCTGGATATTGACCGTGTTTGCATTGCTGGTGTTTGCCCTGCAGCGCGGCTTGCTGGGTCGACAAAACTACACCACCGTCAGCGGCAAAGGCGATGGCGGCATCCCGATGGCGCTGCCCGACGGGGTGAGCCGCACCTTGAACTTTGTGGTGTACCCGTGGTTGGCCTTCACCGTCATCGTCTACCTGTTTGCCTTCACGGGAGGTTTTGTGCAAACCTGGGGGCGTGATTACACCCTGACGCTCAACCACTTCAAGACTGCATTTGCGCTGGAGTGGGGCCAGTTTGGACTGGTCTGGGCCGGCACTGCCTGGAATTCGCTGATCACTACACTCAAGCTGGCAGGTATCTCGGCGCCCATCACGGCGGCCACAGGATTGCTGATTGCCTACCTGCTGGCACGCACCGAATTTCGGGGCCGAGCCCTGTTTGAGTTTGTGGCGCTGTTGGCCTTCGCGATACCGGGCACAGTGCTGGGGGTGAGTTACATCCTGGCCTTCAACGTGCCCCCGGTGGAGCTGACGGGCACCGGCCTGATCATTGTGTTGTGCTTCATGTTCCGCAACTTGCCGGTGGGCGTGCGGGCCGGAACTGCGGCATTCAAGCAACTGGACAAGTCGCTTGACGAGGCCTCGCTGATGTTGCGGGCCTCCACCGCGCAAACCTTGTTCAAGGTGGTGCTGCCGCTGCTCAAGCCGGCGCTGGTGGCGGCCCTGGTCTACAGTTTTGTAAGGGCCATGACCACCGTCAGCGCGGTGATTTTCCTGGTCACCGCAGAAAATGAATTGGCCACCACCTACATCATTGGCCGGGTTGGCAATGGCGACTATGGCGTGGCGCTGGCCTATTGCACGGTGCTGATTGTGCTGATGTCGCTGGCCATTGCGCTGATCCAGTTTTTGGTCGGTGAACGCAAACTGGGCCGGCGCAAAACCCCTGGCGACGCAGCCGCCGCGAAGGCCGACGTGAAAGCGCTTGCCGCGCATTGAGGACAAACATGAACCACGGCGTCGAGTTTAAAAATATCACCAAGCGTTACGGCACGGATTCGTCGGCTGCGTTGGCCGTCAAAGGCATCAGTTTCGAAATCAAAAAAGGCACGTTGACCACCATCCTGGGGCCGTCAGGCTGCGGCAAAACCACCACGCTGCGTATGATCGCCGGGCTGGAATCCCCCACGTCGGGCCAGATCATCATGGACGGCAAAGATGTCACCACGCTGGGGCCGGCCGACCGCAACGTCAGCATGATGTTTCAGAGTTATGCGCTGTTCCCGCACATGGACGTGCAGGGCAACGTGATGTACGGGCTGAAGATGTCGGGTGTGGCCAAAGCGGCGGCCGTCAGCCGCGTTGCCGATGCGCTTAAAAACGTCGGTCTGGTCGGTTTTGACCATCGCCTGCCCAGTGAACTCTCGGGCGGGCAGCAGCAGCGGGTGGCCCTGGCGCGTGCGCTGGTGCTGGAGCCGGCTGTGCTGCTGTTTGACGAACCCCTAAGCAACCTCGATGCCCGCCTGCGCCGCGAGATGCGTGAAGAAATCCGGGGCCTGCAACAACGCCTCAAACTGACGGTGGCCTATGTCACGCATGACCAGAGCGAGGCCCTGGCGGTGAGCGACCAGATCATCGTGATGAACGACGGGCTGATTGCCCAGCGCGGCACACCACAGGACATGTACGAGCGCCCCACCAGTGAATTTGTGGCCGGCTTCATGGGCGAAGCCATGCTGTTCCCCGCCGTGGCCGATGCACAGGGCAGGGTGCAATTGGGGCCGCTACAGATCACCTCGCGCCAGCCGGTGGCCGCAGGTGCCGTCAAGGTGGCGGTGCGGCCCGAGGCCTGGCAGATTCAGCGCATGGTTTCTTCCGCTGGCGCGGGTCTGTCTGCAAAACTGCTGAAGTCGGCCTACCTCGGCAGCTTTTACGAATACACCTTTGAATCGGCCCTGGGCCAGATTTTCGTCGTGTCACCTGATTTGACCGAGGTGTTGTCGCTGGGCAGCGAAGTCAACCTGAACCTGGCCGAGCATGGGGTGTCGGTGGTCAATGCGTCGTATTGATGTTTCGGGCGCTTTGAAAACAATAGCTGTCTATGCATGTTTCATAAGGGCTAAGGCTCTATTTGGTTAGGTGCTTTCGGTGTTTAGGCTGTCGCGGGCGTCACCCGCACCACCTTTGGCTGGCTTAACGTCTGCAGGCGTGCAGGGCAAATTGGGGTCGGAACACAATATCGCTGCGAAGCACCCGAAGGGCGGGCCAAGGGCCCGGCGATTTTGGGCTCTGACCCCAATTTGCCCTGCACGCCGGACCATCGGTAGCAATACCGGCTGCGGGAGACGCTGACCCAGGCCGGTCCGCGCTTCGAGGCTGCGGTCGATGTGCCCGCCAGAGACGGTGTGGGTGCCGCGCGGGCTTTTTGGCATATATAAACAGACCGTCGTTAAAACCGGCAATGAAAGCATGTGTTCACGCAGGCGCCGTCTGTCTGATACCATGGGCGGCAACAGACAAATGGAATTTCTTTAGCTCCGTTTTGAACAACAGAAATGAACGCTGATAAGACAGGTGTGAGTATTGTGCTGGTAGGTAATTTCCCTCCGTCACGCTTCACCATAGACGTTTTACGGGATGCTAAAGCCCTAGGGCCGCAGGATCTGAATTCGGCCTCTTACTTGAGTTTGTTGCCAGACCAATTGACCGAAATAAAATTCAGTTCATGGGGGCGGCTACTTGTTGTGAATGAGAGCTTGACAGTAGATATTTCTGAAGCTCCATACATTCGCGCTACAGATTTCATACTCAAATGTTTGCGCGAAATCGCTGCTGTTTCAAGCGTCAAGATGATGGGTATAAATGTGAAATGTACTTATCTCTTTCCCGTCCCTAGTGAAAGAGACAGGGTAGGAGTTCGTCTTGCGCCACCATTGAATTGGGGTGATTGGGGGCGTAAAGTTTCTGAATCGATTTCGTTGCCAATAACCGATGCGCGTCATGGGGGGTTGATCTCTGCAACAATGAGGCAAGCAAATCCCGATGCCCGTGACTCAGGCCATATAGACGTTCGGGTCGATGGCATAGCAAGCAATGATTCTGGAGCGGCGCCGTTAGGCGTGCAAATCAGTGTGAATGATCACTATGAATTGAAGTCGGATTCTGAAATGACTGATAGGGTTAGAACCGTCAAGCTCCTTGATATTCTTGAAAGTCACTTTGACGGATCGATAAGTAACTCTATGAAGATTTGCCAGAATGTGATCAGTGGCAATTAGCAAAATATGAGCGCGGCCCAATCGCTATATCAGGTAAGAGAAACTGCCGGTTCTCCTGGCCGAAATTGGCGGGAAAATCCGTTGAACGAAATATTGAAGGATCGTAGTAGCTCTACGACTATCTTCAGTGACTCAAAAAAAGACGTACCAACTTACTTTCTCGATGGGGTGTGGAAGCCACAATTTACCCCAGAGGTTGGAAGGCATCGCCCCTACGGTGAAGCAAACCTTGTTTCGAGTCAGGTTGTTGCCGAGTGGCACGGCCAAGTAGTATCTATAAATGATGCATTTTTTGTTGCAGAACTACGAGGAACCATCGGGGCTGGAATTTCAGGAGCGCTAGAAGAAGCACAAATCCCAATAGACGAGATACGCCCCGATGATCTCGAACTTTTGAGCCCTGGTTCGTTCTTTAGGCTTTGTGTGAACATGGAAAACCGCGGTGGCACAAAGCGTCGCTATACAGATATTGTTTTTCGTCGGATGCCAGCGTATAGACGTGAAGAGTTGGACGACGCCCGACAAGTTGCGATCCAAATAGCTCGTGCCATTCGAGTGGACTAAATTTGGGGGGCCACCTGCACCCGATGAATTCGAGGTGTGTGTCTTTGGCCCGGGATTTGGGGAATGCATAGTTGTCCATGTCGGGAGTGGGCGATGGGTTATCGTCGATTCCTGCATAGATTCTGAGGATTCAACTGACGATAGACCAGTGGCCGAAAGATATCTACGCCAAATAGGTGTGTCGATCGAAACCAGCGTGGACATGATAGTCGCGACGCATTGGCATGATGACCATATCCGTGGGCTTGGCAGATTGGTCGAGGTATGCAAATCCGCAAAATTTTGCTGCGCGAAAACTTTATTGAACGTTGAGTTCATTGCATTTGTAACTCAAATGGCCACGGGGTCGGTCGCAACGCATGGTGCAAAGCTGCGCGAGTTTTCCAAAATATTCAAAGCTTTGCAACAAAATGGACGAACTGCAAAATATGCTTCGGGATCGCGAATCCTAATGAGTTGGCTGCTTGCCGACAATGAGAAGAATGGGAGTTGCAGATTGCTGTCATTGTCGCCATCAGACCGTGATTTCGAACTCTTCACGCAGATGATTGTTGATATGCAACCCAAACCAAATTCACCGAAGCGATCAGCCTCCAGTCGAAACGAGAACTTGAATTCAGTAGTTTTGCATCTCTCTTTGGCGGACTGTTCAATACTCTTGGGGGCAGATATGGAGGTACACCATGAGCAAGAGCGCGGATGGAATAGCGTACTTACCGAAGCTGCGAATTCGACAGTCACGCCTTCTTCGATTTACAAGGTAGCTCATCATGGCTCAGTTACGGGACATCACGAAGAAATATGGTCAGCACTGCTGCACCCTCGTCCAATTTGCTTGGTGACACCCTTTAACCGCTTACCAGAGTCAAAAAAATTACCTACAGAGGTAGATATTGACCGGCTCCTCGGAAAAGGCCGGTTAATTCTCACGTCACCACGATCGAGCAAGAAGTCTAAACAGCGTGATCCAGCCGTAGTTCGCAGTCTGAGGGAGAGTCAAATAGTGATTCGGGAATTGACCTCCGCAATCGGCATGACGAGGCTGCGCCGCAAAGCGAACTCGGTTCAACATTGGAATTTAGAAATTTTTCCGCCAGCGCAAGAGTTGATATCTTCTCCCAAGTAACTGATTAAATTGGGTAATGTAATGCCAACCCTGCGAGAACAATTTCTCGACGATATTGCTCGGAGACAACCTGCGTTTGTGCGCTTGTTGACTCCTGCGTGGCATCCACCCCAGTCCTGCGAGGCGCATCGACCGCAGCCTCGAAGCGCGGACCGGCCTGGGTCAGGGTCTCGCGCAGCGAGACGACTGAGCCGCGACTGTTTGAACGCAGCGAAGCGAAGTGAGTTTGAGCGGCGGCCCAGGTCGGGAGCACTGCAGATGGTCGCCCGAAGTGCCTGCGGGCGTTAAGCCTGGCGGGGCTGGGGTGGGTGCCAAGCCAACGGCCTAAGCTTCCTTCGCCGATAAAATCGAACAGCACAGAATGTCGATTGATTTCAGCAAGGAAAGCCAATGAGCGAGAGCAAAGGCGCTACCACGCGCTTCGTGGTTGACCCCCAGAACCCGGTGCCCAAGGGGCAATTGCGGGCTTTGACGCGCCGCGTCAAAGCGGCGGACGCACGGCCGATTGATTGCAGCGACATTCCGGAACTGTCGGATGAGTGGTTCCTGCGTGTCGCCCGCGAAGGTTGCTTGGCCATCATCCCGACCAAAAAACCGATCAGCGTCAAGCTTGACGAAGACGTGCTGGATTTTTTCAAGGGGCGAGGCAGCCGTTACCAGACCCATATCAACCAGGTACTGCGTGCTTACATGCTGGCGCATCGGGTGCAAGAGTCTTGATCGTTGTCCGGTGTCGCTGCTGCGCCGACGGCTTGCGCACAGTAAGCGACTGGAAATTTCGCACTGAGGGAACGCAGGATAATTAGCCCATGAACCCACCCGCCCTTGACCAACTCAGCGCCCTCAAGCAGTTCACCACGGTCGTTGCCGACACCGGCGACTTCAAGCAGATGGCGGCGTACAAGCCGCAAGACGCGACGACCAACCCGTCGCTGATCTTGAAGGCGGTGCAAAAGCCCGACTACGCACCCTTGCTCAAGGACACCGTGGCCAAATTCCGGGGCCGCGCTCTGGACGAAATCACTGACCGGCTGCTGGTGCGCTTCGGTTGCGAAATTTTGCAGCGGGTG
>JANYCG010000216.1 GCA_025360385.1 Burkholderiales bacterium
TTGCGGGTAAAACCGAGCGCTAGACCCATAGATATGGACGTGGAGTGATATTGTTTTGCATGCCACGGCGGGCAACATCAGCGTGCGGCTTGACGACGCACACGGTGGCGGCTTCCTGATCACGCCAACCGACGCCTGCCTGGGCTTTCTGGACCCCGCGCGGCTGGCCCGGCTCGACACCGATTCGCATCAGACCAGCGGCGACGTTGCTAGCAAAACAATATCACTCCACGTCCATATCTATGGGTCTAGCGCTCGGTTTTACCCGCAAACCCGGTGCGTGATCCATACCCACAGCAGCCATTGCGTGGCGCTGAGCTTGCAGCCTCAATTACCAGCGGGCTTGCCCGGCGCACCGGCGGCAGGACGCGAGTTACTTGCGGCCGTCACGCCCTACTTCGTCATGAAGGTGGGCCACGTCCCGGTCATACCCTACCACCGTCCCGGCGACCCCAAGGCGGCAGAGCGAGTCGCCCAAACCATCACCCAATACGGCCAGGCCGGTACACCCATCCGCGCCGTGATGCTGGAGCGCCTGGGCCCCAATGTCTGGCACGACTCGCCCGCGCAAGCCATGGCCACGCTCGAAGAACTCGAAGAAACCGCCAGGCTCTGGCATCTCAGCCATCCCAAACCCGAGGCTTTGCACCCCAGCCAGATTGACGAGCTGCGCCAGACTTTTGGCGCCCCGTGGTAGGCTGTTTTTCACATCACACACTGACGAACACCAACGCACGCTAAGGCCAAACCATGCCCCAATTCGCCGCCAACCTGTCCATGATGTACGTCGAGCTGCCTTTTCTGGATCGTTTTGAAGCGGCAGCCAAAGACGGCTTCAAGGCGGTTGAATTCCTGTTCCCCTACGAATGGAAAAAAGAAGAGTTGGCGGCGCGCCTCAAGGGCAATGGCCTGCAGCAGGTGCTGTTCAACCTGCCGCCCGGCGGCACCGACCAGGCCAGCATCGCCGCCGCCTGGAACGCTGGCAGCCGGGGCATCAGCTGCCTGCCCGGGCGTGAAAAAGAATTTCAGCTTGGCCTGCAAATCGCGCTGGCTTATGCAGCGGCGCTGGACTGCCCACGCATCCACCTGATGGCCGGGCTGATGCCCCAAGGCCTGGAGCGCGAGGCCCTGCAACCCACCTACCTCAGCAACCTGCGCTGGGCCGCGCAGGAGGCGGCCCAGGCGGGGCGCGACATCTTGATTGAACCGATCAACACGCGCGACATTCCGCGCTTTTTTCTGAACCGCCAGGACCACGCCCACGAAATCATCCATGAGGTGGGCGCTGCCAACCTCAAAGTGCAGATGGACCTGTACCACTGCCAGATCGTCGAGGGCGACGTGGCCATGAAAATCCGCCAGTACCTGCCCACTGGCCGCGTCGGCCACTTCCAGATCGCCGGGGTGCCCGGGCGCCATGAACCGGACATTGGCGAAGTCAACTACCCCTACCTGTTTGACGTGATCGACGAGGTGTCCAAAGAATGCGGCTGGAACGGCTGGATCGGCTGCGAGTACCGGCCACGCCTGGGCGGGCAACCGGGTGGCACGTCTGCCGGGTTGGGGTGGCTCAAGCCCTGGCTGTGACTGCAGGCCGGGTTATTTGACATCGACCAGGTCGCGCTGTCCGCAGCGAAACAAGCCCACCTGTAGGTGTGCAGTCTGCTCCGAGTTTCATCGCAGCTTCAATTCCTGCCAAAGCCAGGAATACCGTCTATCAAGGAAGAAAACCAAAACCAGAAAACCGCTGCTTGACTATTTGGGAAGTCGCTGTATGGGGTTAGGCCGAACTGCTCCGGCGGCCAGCCGCTCCGATTGCAAACTCCAGGGCCGCGCGCAACCCGATAGCGATGAAAACGAGCTGATCTCTTGGCGGCAGCTGACGAAACGAGGGCCTTGCATTTTGACCGAGTTGGTTCTTCGTGCGTTCATACGATTGACCAACAACTGTTCTAACGTCCTCAGGGAGGGACTTGAATAAGTTGTTAATCTCTTGCTTCCCCAACTGCGCATTGGCTCGGTGCGCGAACTGATTCCGAAGTGAGCCCATAGCAAGTAGCGACGGGGCATATGGGGCCTGCAGGCCAAGTGAAACAGCGAGATGGATTTGCTGGGCAAACTCAAGGTTCATCTTGGCAACATGTTGTGGATCAGCCACCAGAGCTTCGATCAAGTCGTTCAGGCACAGCTCAATCCTGATGTGTGCACGGACGACAACGCCCAGTACATCTTCGCCCTGCAATTCGGACTGAAACGCAGCTTCATCGAGACGGGAACGCACAGCGGCAACCTGCTTTTATGTGTCCGCGTGGGCCGACCCGTTAGCCCGTTCACTCATAATGAGTCCACATTCGCAAGACACGAACAACCCCTTCCTTGGAAAACACCTCATACACAATGCGGTGCTGAATGTTGATGCGGCGGGAGTAAGCACCCGCGAGGTCTCCAACCAATTTCTCGAAAGGTGGCGGATTTTGTAGTGGATTGGTTGCGAGAATCGCAAGCAGTTCTTGCGCCTTTGGCTTGAGCCCGCTGGAGGCAAGCTTCTTTGCATCTTTGAGCGCCTGTTTGGAAAAAACGATGTCCCAACTCACCACTTGAGTGCCTTCGCACTTTTTGCTAAGGGCTCGGCCATTCCGGCCTTGATCGATTCCCGCATACCTGGCACCGCAAGCAGATACAGAGTCTCCTGAATAGCACGCCAATCTTCAGCCGACAACAAGACCGCACTTGTTCGCTTTCCTGAAATGATGATGGGTTCATGAGACTCCGCAGTCTCATCAATGATTCGGTATAGGTTCGCGCGAGCTTCGCTAACGGTAAGTGCATGCATTTCGTTTTCTCTCGTATTCGAAGTAAATGGTACGCAATTTCGTACGTATTGTCAATGTACAAGGGCCGGCGAAAAACGAGGGCTAACGGAGCCTGCGAGGCCTGCCTTTGGAGAAGCGCATTCAAAATTTGGTGACACCATCTTCAACAACGAATTGCTCGTCGCTCAACCCCCGAACAGCGCGTGAATAGCGCCCGATCCAGCCACCCCAGCCGCCTTCACAGGCCGTTCGCAGCCGCCGAATTCTCGGATCAATCTACAGCGGCTTTTACACCCACTGCACGCACACTCACCGGGCCTGCCAGCGCGCAACTTGCACGCGCCCCACGCCAAGGCGCAGGCCAATGTCCTTGTTCTGAAGGCCTTGTGCGGCCAGTATCACGATCTGCGCGCGCTGTGCCCGGCGCACACTC
>JANYCG010000219.1 GCA_025360385.1 Burkholderiales bacterium
CGGGTGTTCGCTGATGGGCAGCAACTCCAGGTGGGTAAAGCCCATGTCTTTGGCATAGGGCACGAGAGAGGTCACCAGTTCGTCCCAATTGGGCCAGCGGCCCGCGCCGGAGTTGGTGCCGTCCACCACACGGCGCCACGAACCCAGGTGCACCTCGTAGATGCTCATGGGCGCGTTCAGGGCGTTGGCCTGCTGGCGCTGAGTTGACGGCGCCCACATGGGCGGCATGGCGGCGACAACGCTGGCGGTGGCAGGGCGTAATTCGCTGCTCAACGCATAGGGGTCGGCACGGGCGGGCAAGACCGTGCCATTGGCCGCGCGAATTTCAAATTTGTATAAATCGCCCGCGTGCACGCCTGGCAAAAACAGCTCCCACACGCCGCATTCACGGCGCAAGCGCATGGGGTGGCGTCGGCCGTCCCAGGTGTTGAAGTTGCCCACCACACTCACGCGCGAGGCATTGGGCGCCCACACCGCAAACCGGGTGCCCGCAATGCCTTGCATGACCATGGGCGCAGCACCCATGACTTCATAGGGGCGCAGGTGCGTGCCCTCGGCCAGCAGCCAGATGTCGGTGTCGCCCAGCACCGGGCCAAAACGGTAGGGGTCTTCGATGATGGATTCATGGCCATCCTGCCAGCGCACATGCAGGCGGTAGCCGTCTTTGAGGGGTGACGCCAGCACCCGTTCAAAGAATCCGTCGCCATGGCGTTTGGCCATAGTGCCCAGCACGCGTTTGGAGTGGGGATGGATGGCCAGCACCTGCTCTGCATTTGGCACAAAAGCACGGATCGACGTTTTGCCGTCGGCGTTGAGGTGGGGCCCCAGCACCGAAAACGGGTCCTTGTGGCTGGCCGCGCAAATCCGGTGAATGTCGTCTTGGTCAAGCATGGTGGGCAGCGCTCCTGGCTAGGCCAATATTGAAGTCAGCGGAGGATTCAGTGCGGGGCCGATTTTGGATTGGGCGCAAGTTGCCAGATGTCCCGCGCATAGTGGGCAATGGTGTGATCTGACGAGAAGGCCCCCATGCCCGCCACGTTGGTGATGGCCCGTTGGCACCAGTCGGCCTGCTTGGCGTAGACGGCATCGACAGCCGCTTGGGCCGCACAATATGACTCAAAATCAGCCAGCAACAGGTAGTGATCGCCGCCTTGCAGCAGGGACCTGACCAAGTCTTGGTAGCGGCCAGGTTCGGCCGGTGAAAACAGGCCGTCCGAGATGGCGTTCAGCACCGCTTGGAGCGCCGGGTTGGTGTTGTAAAAATGCCGGGGCTGGTAGCCCTGTTGGCGCAGCGCCGCGACCTCGGGCGTTTTGAGCCCGAAGATGAAAATATTGTCATCGCCCACGTTTTGGCGGATCTCGATGTTGGCACCGTCGTCGGTGCCAATGGTCAGCGCCCCATTCATGGCCAGTTTCATGTTGCCGGTGCCCGACGCTTCGGTGCCGGCGGTGGAGATTTGCTCTGACAGGTCAGCCCCCGGCATGATGATTTCTGCCACCGACACACCGTAATTGGGAATGAAGGCCAGCTTGAGTTTGTCGCCGATCGCCGGGTCGTTGTTGATGACCGCGCCCACATCATGGATCAGCCGGATGATGGATTTGGCAGCGTGGTAACTGGAGGCCGCCTTGCCTGCAAATATAACGGTGCGTGGCACCCAGCCAGCGTCCGGCTTGGCCAGAATCGCCTGGTACCGGTGCACCACATGCAGCACGTTGAGCAACTGACGTTTGTATTCGTGGATGCGTTTGACCTGCACATCAAACAAGCTGTCCGGGCTGACGACGATGCCGGTGCTTTGCTCGATCAAGGTGGCCAGGCGGATTTTGTTGCCGCGTTTGATGGCGCGGAATTTTTTCTGAAAACCGCTGTCGGCGCTGAGCGTTTTGAGTCGTGCAAGTTGTCCCAAATCGCGCCGCCAAGCAGTCCCGATGCTGGTATCGAGCAAACCCGCCAGGCCCGGGTTGGCCTGCGCCAGCCAGCGCCGTGGCGTGACGCCATTGGTCATATTGGTGAAGCGTTCCGGCCAGATCGCGGCGAAATCGGCAAAAATGGTTTGCACCAGCAAATCCGAGTGCAGTTTGGACACGCCATTGACGTGGTGGCTGCCCACAACAGACAAATGCGCCATGCGTACCCGCCGTTCGCCGTTTTCACCAATCAAGGACAAGCGGGCCAAAAATTCATGGTCGCCAGGGCGCAGGCGTGCCGCCATGTCGAGAAATTCCTGGTTGATGCGATAAATGATGTCCAGATGCCGCGGCAACACCTTTTGCATCAGCGTGACAGGCCAGGTTTCCAGCGCCTCGGGCATCAAGGTGTGGTTGGTGTAGGAGAAGGTTTGGCCGCATAACGTCCACGCAGTGACCCAGTCAAAACCATGCTCGTCGCACAAGACCCGCATCAGCTCGGCGACACCAATGGCGGGATGGGTGTCGTTCAGATGGATCGCCACTTTGTCGGCCAGGTTGCTTAAATCCGGGTAATCGCTCAAGTGGCGCTGCACCAGGTCGGCAATGGAGGCTGCGACAAAAAAATATTCCTGCTTCAAGCGCAGCTCCCGCCCGGCCGGTGTGCTGTCGTTCGGGTACAGCACCCAGGAGATGTTTTCGTATTCGTTTTTGGCGCCGGCTGCACGGGCGTAGTCACCGGTGTTGAAGGCACCCAGGTCAATGTGCGCTGGCGCGGCTGCTTTCCAAAGGCGCAGTGTGCTGACGTGCGCCGTGCCGTGGCCCGGCACCACCATGTCAAAGGCCTTGGCGGCCACCTCGCCTGCCGGATGCCAGACGGCCTTGCCATCGACCTGCGCCACCCAGCCGCCAAAACGTACGGGGTAGGTGATGTCGGCGCGTGGAAACTCCCAAGGCGTTCCGTCTTTCAGCCAGGTGTCGGGGTATTCGGTCTGGCAGCCGTCTTCAATGGCTTGGGCAAACATGCCGTATTCATACCGGATGCCGTAGCCAAACGAGGGCAAATCCAGGCTGGCCATGGCGTCGAGAAAACACGCCGCCAGGCGTCCCAAACCACCATTGCCCAACGCCGCGTCGGGTTCTTGGTCGGCGATGTCTTCAAGCTGCTGCGCGTGTTGATGCAGCGCGGCTGCCGCGCCTTGCGTCAAATCCAGTGCGGCCAGCGCGTTGGACAGGGTGCGTCCCATCAAAAACTCCATCGACAGGTAAACCACCCGACGCGCCTTTGCCGCACGTTCCTGCGCCTGGGTGGCGACCCAGCGGCGTGACAGCTGCGCCCGCGCGACTTGTGCCGTGGCTTGCATCAACTGGTGGCGGGTTGCGTCCTGCGGGGCAACGCCAATCGTCGACAACAAATGGTTTTCAATCTGCTGTGCGGCGGCGGATGCACCGAGGCCTGGCGTGGCCTGGGCAGTTTGAGCGGGCAAGGCGGATTTTGAGAGTGAAGGCACAGACATATTCAATCGACAGAACAAAGAATATTTTCGCACGCCGTAACCGGATGGTAATTCGTAGGTCGGCGCTGGCATTAAGATGCTGTGGCTGACATTCAAAAAGCGCAACTGGCACAGGATCAGGAGACAAATGATGGAACCGAAAAAACTGGCGCAAAGCCTTGACTTGCCCAAACGCGCCGTCGCCCTGGTGCTGGCGGGAGGGCGCGGCAGCCGATTGATGAATCTGACAGACCGCCGGGCCAAGCCCGCTGTCTACTTTGGCGGCAAGTTCCGCATCGTTGACTTTGCCTTGTCAAATTGCCTCAACTCGGGCATCCGGCGCATAGGTGTCATTACCCAGTACAAATCGCACAGTTTGCTGCGGCACTTGCAACGTGGCTGGGCGTTTTTAAAAACCGAGATGAACGAATTTGTCGATTTGCTGCCCGCCCAGCAACGCAACGACGACGAAAGCTGGTATCGGGGAACGGCCGATGCCGTCTACCAGAACCAGGACATTCTGGAGAGTTATGGGGCTGAGTACATTGTGGTGCTGGCCGGCGACCATATCTACAAAATGAACTATGCCTTGATGCTGGCCGATCACGTCGACAAAGGGCGTGAATGCACCGTGGGCTGCATTGCAGTGCCGCGCAGCGAAGCCAGCGCCTTTGGCGTGATGGCGGTGGATGCCAACCACATGATCACTGAGTTTGTTGAAAAGCCGTCCAACCCGCCGCCCATGCCGGGCAACCCGGACATGTCGCTGGCCAGCATGGGTATTTATATTTTCAATGCCGAGTACCTCTACAGGGAGCTGGAGTTGGATTTGGCCAACCCGGACTCCAGCCATGACTTTGGCAAGGACATCATTCCCAAAGCTGTGAAAAACGGGCAGGCGGCGGCGCATCCTTTTTCATTGAGCGCTATCCCCAATAAACCGATGTCGCCCGAGGGTTCCGCTAGTGACCTGGAAGAACCCTATTGGCGCGACGTGGGAACCATCGACGCCTATTGGGATGCCAACATCGACCTCACCGCCACCGACCCCAAGCTGAACCTGTACGACAAACACTGGCCGATCTGGACTTACCAGGCGCAATTGCCGCCGGCCAAATTTGTGCACAACCAGGACGACCGTCGCGGTATGGCGATCGAGTCCGTGGTGTCGGGGGGGTGCATCGTTTCGGGCAAGGTGTTCCATTCGGTCCTGTTCTCCAGCGTGCGGGTGCATTCACACGCCGAAGTGAATTGGTCGGTGGTGTTGCCCGAGGTGCAGATTGGGCGCGGCGCCCGCTTGACGCGCACCGTGATTGACCGCGGTTGCCAGATTCCTGAAGGCATGGTGATTGGCGAGGATGCCGCCCTGGACGCCCAGCGGTTTCACCGCAGCGACAACGGCATCACGTTGGTGACAGTGGCCATGCTTTCAAATATTTCCGCGTGACACAACGGATGAAGGTGCTGCACGCAGCGGCCGAGGTTTTTCCGCTGGTCAAAACGGGTGGACTGGCCGACGTGCTCGGTGCGCTGCCCCAGGCCCTGTCCGCCTTGGGCACCGACGTGAGGCTGGTTTTGCCGGGCTTTCCGGCCATTCTCAAAGGTATCGTGTCGCCCGAGCGGGTAGGCGAGATTGGCCCGTGTTTTGGGGCTGGCAAGGTGGCTTTGCTGCGCGGCAAAATGCCTGCCACCGGCCTGGTGGTCTACGTGGTGGATGCGCCATATTTGTATGGTCGCAGCGGCAACCCGTATTTGATGCCCAACGGTCAGGAATGGCCAGACAACTTGCAGCGTTTCGCCCTGCTGGGCTGGGCCGCAGCCCATTTGGCAGCGGGTGAACTGGATGCTTCCTGGCACCCTGACATCCTGCATTGCCATGATTGGCATGCTGCCATGGCTTGCGCCTACGCGCGGGCCAATCCGGTGGCTCGGTTTGCGACTGTGTTTACCGTGCACAACCTGGCCTACCAAGGTTTGTTTGACCCCGATGATTTTCAAGGACTGGGTTTGCCAGCCAGCTTCAACACGCCCGTCGGGCTGGAGTACCACGGCCAGTTCTCTTTCATGAAAGCAGGCCTGACTTACGCCGGCAAAGTAACCACCGTCAGCCCCAGCTATGCGGCTGAAATAGCGACTGGGGAGTTTGGCTGCGGCCTGGAAGGCGTGGTGAAATCGCGCGGCTCGG
This sequence comes from Burkholderiales bacterium, assembly GCA_025360385.1. Classification (GTDB taxonomy): domain Bacteria; phylum Pseudomonadota; class Gammaproteobacteria; order Burkholderiales; family Burkholderiaceae_C; genus JANYCG01. The sequence continues at coordinate 5,593 of JANYCG010000219.1, forward strand.
ATGTGTCGGGCATTCTCAATGGCGTAGATGACGTGGTCTGGAATCCGGCGGGCGACCCTAACCTGGCGGCGACTTATTCCCCCAATGCCATGGCGGGCAAGCACCTGTGCAAGGCCGCGCTGCAACAAGCCATGGGCTTGAAGGTTGACGCGGGTGTGCCCCTGTTTGGCATTGTCAGCCGCCTGACACCCCAAAAAGGCCTGGATCTGCTGCTGGGCGCGATACCCGCCTTGCTGGATGGTGGCGGGCAGTTGGCAGTGCAAGGCAGTGGCGACGCCCCCCTGGAAGCCGCGCTGACAGCGGTGGCGCGGGCGAACCCGGGCCGGGTGGCTGTGCGGCTGGGCTACGACGAGGCCTTTGCCCACCAAATGGTGGCGGGTTCTGATGCGTTGCTGGTGCCGTCACGGTTTGAGCCTTGTGGGCTGACCCAGCTCTATGCCTTGCGGTACGGCACAGTGCCCGTCGTCCGCCATGTCGGTGGTCTGATCGACACGGTGGTGGACGCCACGCCTGGCGCTTTGCAAAACCAAACTGCCACCGGCTTCATGTTTGGCCCCGCTGAAGCAAGCGCTTTGTCTGAAGCCCTCCGCCGGGCCACCCAAACATTTGCGCAAAAGCAGGTCTGGGCGCAGATGATGAAAACCGGCATGGCTCAACGGTTTTCCTGGGCCAGTGCTGCGAAGCAGTACCTGGCGCTTTACCAAGACGCCCGCCATGCGCTTGACTCCGAAAAAATCGGATGACTCCAAAACCCTGCGTCAAACATCAGCCCCCCTAAAATCTTAGCTCCCAACCGAGACACCACCATGCAAGTCGCCGCCTCCATTTACAAAGCCTATGACATTCGCGGCATTGTGCCGTCGACCGTGACCGAAGACACCGCCGAAGGCATTGGCCGTGCGTTTGGCACCATTGCACGTGGCGAGGGTGAAACCACCGTCGCTGTGGGGCGGGATGGCCGCCTGAGTGGCCCCAGTTTGAGCGCCGCGCTGGTGCGGGGCCTGGTCTCGGTCGGCGTTGAGGTGATTGACGTCGGCATGGTCACCACGCCCATGCTGTATTTTGCCGCGAGCACCCTGTGCAAAAGCGGCATTCAGGTCACTGGCAGCCACAACCCCAAAGACTACAACGGCTTCAAAATGGTGATGGGCGGCCGTGCCATCCATGGCGAGGAAATTCAGGCCATCCGCCGCATGATGGAGGCTGAAACCTGGGCATTGAAAGATGGCGGCACCGTGCGCAACATCAGCATCAATGCCCCTTACCGTGACCGCATTGTGGGCGGCATCACACTCGCGCGGCCTATGAAAATTGTGGTGGACTGCGGCAACGGCATTGCGGGCGCATCGGCACCCGCCATCTTCCGGGCGATTGGCTGCGAGGTGACTGAGCTGTTCAGCGAAGTCGATGGCAATTTTCCCAACCACCACCCAGACCCAAGCAAGCCCGAAAACCTGCGTGACCTGATGGCCGCCCTGAAAAACAGCGATGCCGAGCTGGGCCTGGCGTTTGACGGCGACGGCGATCGCCTGGGCATCGTCACCAAACAGGGCAACAACATCTTTCCGGACCGACAGATGGTTCTGTTTGCGCGCGACGTGCTCAGCCGCGTGCCCGCAGGGACGATTGTGTTTGACGTGAAATGCTCTCAGCGCCTGGCACCAGCCATTGAGGCGGCGGGCGGCAAGGCGCTGATGTACCGCACAGGCCACTCGCTGATCAAGGCCAAAATGAAAGAAGTAGATTCGCCCTTGGGCGGCGAGATGAGCGGCCATATCTTCTTCAAAGAGCGCTGGTACGGGTTTGACGACGGCACTTATGCGGGTTGCCGCCTGCTTGAAATTGTCAGCCGCTCGCCCGACGCCAACGCCGTGCTGGATGCCTTGCCCACCAGCTTTTCCACGCCCGAGATGAATGTGCGGGTGGATGAAGGCGAAGCCCCAGGCCTGGTGGCGCAAGCGGTGGCGTTGGCCAAGTTTGCCGCCCCCGCCGTCATCAACACCATTGACGGCCTGCGTGTGGATTGGCCGGACGGGTTTGGCCTGCTGCGCTCCAGCAACACAACGCCCGTTTTGGTGCTGCGGTTTGAAGGCCATACTGAAGCGGCCTTGCACCGGATTGAAACCGACATGCTGGCGCTGCTGCACCAGGTCAAACCTGACGCGAAGTTTGAAGCTGCTGCGCATTGAACTGAGCTTTGCAGCCGGTTTGGTGCAGCTGGGCCCCTCACGATGACACCATGAACATTCTGCTTGTCAAGTTGTCGTCGCTGGGGGACGTGATTCAGACCATGCCGGTGGTGCACGATGTCCTGCAGGCATTTCCCGGCGCACAAATCGACTGGGTGGTTGAAGAAGCTTTTGCGCCCTTGGTGAAGCGGGTGTTGGGTGTGCGCCGCGTGTTTGCCATGGCCGAGCGGCGCTGGCGCAAGTCGCGCTCCAACCCTGGCACGCAGCGCGAGCACGAGGTTTTTTTGGCGGACTTTCAAAGCCAGGCCTACGACGCCATCATCGACTTCCAGGGTTTGATCAAGTCGGCTTTGGTGGCGCGGCAGGCGCGGCTGACCGCCACCGGTTTCAGGGCGACTTATGCCAACAAGAGCGAAGCCTGCGGTTACGAATGGCCAGTGCGTTTCATGCTGGACCGGCCCTTGCCCATGGCGCGCCGCATCCACGCCGTGGCGCGGTACCGCACCTTGGCTGCTGCAGCGCTGGATTTCAAATTGGCAGAACCGCCCGTCTACCCGCTTCAAGCAAGCCCTGGTGAAAAACGCCAAGCCGTGGTGCTGGCCCACGGCACCACGCGACGCGACAACGAATGGCCGCTGGACTGCTGGATCACCTTGGGCCAGAAGCTTGCGGCGCAAGGCCTGTCAATTGCTTTGCCCCAGGCCAGCGATGCCGAGTTGGCCTTGGCCCAGGCCGTGGCAAATGCCATTGGCCCGCAAGCTGTGGTCTGGCCACGCATGGGCCTGCCCGAGGTGCTGGACCACATGGCCGCGTGTACTGGCGTGGTCGGCGTCGATTCAGGCCTGAGCCACTTGGCGGTGGCGCTGGACCTGCCGCATGTGCAAATCTTCAGCCAAGCTCGTGCATGGCGGGCCGGGCCCGTGGGCAAGCCCCATCAAACTGCGGTGGGGGGCGATGCCGCACCCAATGTTGTGACCGTCTGGCAGGCTTGGCAAAATGTGATGCATCTTTCTGCGATTCGGGCGGCAGCGGAATCATCGCCGCCGCATGCGCTGGCCAGTCCCACGTGATACGGGCACTGTATTCAAGCGTGATGTGGCTGGCCCAGCCCTTCTTGCGCGCCAAGCTCAAACGCCGCGCTTCAACCGAGCCGGGCTACGGCATTCAAGTAGAAGAGCGGTTTGGCTGCTACAGTTTTCCCGCCGCCCCGCCAGGCGAATTGGTGTGGGTTCACGCCGTGTCGCTGGGTGAAACACGCGCCGCCGCGCAGTTGGTCAGCCGTTTGCGTCTGCGCCTGCCGGGCATGCGCCTGCTGCTCACCCATGGCACTGCCACGGGGCGCGAAGAGGGTGCACGGCTGCTGCAAGCGGGCGACGTGCAGGTCTGGCAGCCGTGGGACTCGGCGGGCGCAGTGTCGCGGTTTCTCACGCATTTCCAGCCTCGCATCGGCATCTTGATTGAAACCGAAGTCTGGCCCAACCTGGCCTTTGGCTGCGCCAAAGCCAAGGTGCCGCTGGTGCTAGCCAACGCACGGTTAAGTGAAAAATCGCTACATCAGTCTTTGCGCCTGGCTTACTTGGCCAAACCGGCCTACCTGGCACTACAGGGCATCTGGGCGCAGACCGACGCAGACGCCCGCCGTATTGAACAACTTGGCGGCCACGTGACTGGCGTTTTTGGCAATTTGAAGTTTGACGCAACCCCAGACGCAGGTCTGCTGGTGCAAGGCCGCCAGTGGCGGCAGGCCAGGACACGACCCGTGGTGATGTTTGCCAGCTCGCGTGAAGGCGAAGAAGCCTTGTTCCTCAAGCTGTTGGAAGAAAAATCGGCCAAAGTCCCTGTCAGTGCTAAACAGTTAGATATTAAAAATATAGCATTTGACATTCAATGGCTGATTGTGCCGCGCCACCCCCAGCGTTTTGACGAGGTCGCGGCGTTGGTTGCGCAGCATGGCTTCAAGCTCTCGCGGCGCAGCGCGTGGCGTGATGGGCCGCCCGACGATGCCACCGCTGCGCCAACCCTGTGGCTGGGTGATTCGTTGGGTGAAATGGCCATTTACTTTGGCCTGGCCGACGTGGTCTTGCTGGGCGGCAGTTTTGAAAAACTTGGCGGGCAAAACCTGATCGAAGCCGCTGCCTGCGGCTGCCCGGTGGTGATGGGGCCACACACCTTCAACTTTGTGGAAGCGGCCGAGTTGGCACGGGCCGCCGGTGCGGCGCTGCGGGTCGCCTCCCTGGACGAGGGCATTGACCAGGCTGTTGCCCTGGTGAACGACGCCTCTGCCTTGGCCACAGCCCGGCGTAGCGCGCTTGAATTTGCAGCGGCGCATCAGGGCGCGACCGACCAGCTGGTGGATGCAATCGCGGCGATGTTGGGTGTCAAAAATTTGTCGTCGCCAATTTGACACTTGCCTGGCGCTTACTCGGTGCTCACCTGGCGCAAGTTGACGATCTGGGTTTTTGGCGTTTCATGAGTGATATAAAAATAATAGCTAACTATGCAGCATTCAAAAGGATTCGTGGCACTTTTCCCCTTCAAGCCGGCGCCGGAAGCGTTCTAGCGGCAAAATTGGGCCTCATTGAACAGGACCCCCTATGCTTTATTCAGACATTCTTTATTCAAGCGAGGATCAGGTCGCCACCATCACTTTGAATCGCCCCGAAAAACTCAACGCCTGGACGCGCGCCATGGATGGGCAAGTGCGTGCCGCCATGCAGGTGGCGGCGGCTGACCCGCAGGTGCGGGCGATAGTGGTGACGGGTGCGGGGCGGGGCTTTTGCGCAGGTGCGGACATGAATTTGTTGACGGGCCTGTCCAGTGGCGCGACAGCGCCAGCGACCGCAACGACAGCAGCATCCTCACCAGCGCTGGCCGATGCCGGTATGGCCGCCAATTACGCCGCCAGTTTTGGCTACCTGCAAAACATCGGCAAACCCATCGTCGCCGCCATCAATGGGCCCATCGCGGGCATTGGCCTGTGTCTGGTGCTGTACTGCGACATTCGGCTGATGGCGGATGGGGCCAAGATGACCACGGCATTTGCGCGGCGCGGGCTGATTGCCGAGCACGGCATCTCGTGGTGGCTGTCACGGCTGATCGGCCCCATGAACGCGATGGATTTGCTGTTGTCAGCCCGACCGACCACGGCGGCTGAAGCGGCGCAGATGGGCCTGGTCAAACGACTGCCAACTGAAGGTTTTGCGGCCGCTGCCCAGGCCTATGCAAGTGAGTTGGCACGGCTGTCGTCGCCGCGTTCAATGGCGGTGATGAAGCGGCAGGTTTTTGAGGCGCAGTTCCAGTCTCTGGGTGAGGCGGTGGCGGTGGCTGACGCAGAAATGCTGAAGTCGTTCACCTCCGAAGACTTCAAGGAAGGTGTGGCGCATTTTGTCGAGAAGCGCCTGCCTGCGTTTACGGGGCGCTGAAAAATGTCTTTTTTGCGCATGCGTCAAATTTGCTTGGTTGCCCACGAGCTGGAGCCCGTGGTGGCTGACCTGTGCGCCATCCTGGGTCTGCAAGTCTGCCACCGCGACCCGGGCGGCACCTTGCTGGAGATCAACCACTCCCCTGGCAACGCTGATTTGCACGGGCCGTATTGGCCTGCCGGGCCGCATTGGCAAGATGCGTCAGGTGGTTCGCAGGCCATCGCGATGACAGCCGTGACGCTGCGCGCCGCCGCGCCGCAAACCGTGGCTGCCAAATGGGCCGAGGTACTGGGGCGCGTCCTGAGCCGCAGCGCGGGTGCAGGGTCTTTGGTATCCGAAATTCGGCTGGACAACGCAAGCCGGATGGCTTTTGCGACCCTGGCGGCCCATGCATTGCCACGTTTGTCAGAGCTTGAAATTCAGGTGAGGGACGCCGCCAGCGTCTGTGCGACCGCACGCCTGCGGGGCTGCGAAACGCAGCCAGGCGCTGTACGCATTGGCGGCGTGTGGTGGCGGCTGTTGGCACCGGCAACGGTGGTGCCGGCCTCGAGGTGACGAATTTTAAGTTGCTACTTTAAAGTTAGCTATATAGGCCCTATTCATAGGGACAATTCCGCTTTACTTCATTAAAAGGGAATTGACGCCGGCCAGATCTTCGGGCAGCAGCAATCCGCTGGCCTGGCGCAATTTAAGGCCGCCGACCAGCACGTCGTAGCGGGCTTTGGCCAGATCCCGCTTGGTCTGAAACAACTGGCTTTGGGCGTTGAGCACGTCAATGTTGATGCGCACACCCACGCGGTAACCCAGCTGGTTGGCCTCCAGCGAACTTTGGCTGGACGCCTCGGCGGCCTCCAGCGCCTTGACCTGGCCCTGGCCTGACAGCACGCCGAAATAAGCGGTGCGCACGCTCTGGGCGATGCTGTTTTTGGCGCCGGCCAGGTCGATCCGGGCTTTCTCTTCAAGCGCCAGGGTTTCTTTCAGACGGTTCTGGACGGAGTTGCCGGTGTACAGCGGGTAATTGAAGTTGACGCCAATGGACGCGGTGTTGACAGCCGAGCCCACCGCAGCCGTCGTGGTGCCTTGGTCATTGCGGATCACGCCAACGCTGCCCACCAGGTCAAGCGTGGGTTTCTCGCCCGCGCGGGATTTGTCGGACTCCAGCACGGCGACGTCCAGCGCGGTTTGAAGAAGCTTCAGGCTGGGGTGGTTCTCTTCAGACCGCTGCACCCAGGACTCTACGTTGACGGGCTCCAGGGCCGGCAGCTTCAAGGGCAAACCGACAGGTTTGGGGTCAAGATTGCGTTTGCCAACCGCCTGGTCCAGCGCCAGGCGTTTGACCCGCAGGTCATTGTCGGCGGCGACTTCCTGCGCAATGACGAGGTCGTAACGCGCCTCGGCTTCACGGGTGTCGGTGATGGTGGAGGTGCCGACTTCAAAATTGCGCTTGGCGGCAGCCAGTTGCTCGGCCACCGCTTTTTTCTGCGCCTGTACGAAGGCCAAGCTGTCTTTGGCGGCCAAAACATCAAAATAGGCCTGGCTGATGCGCACCATCAAATCCTGGTGGGCCGCGATGATTTGCGCTTCGGATTGTTCCAGCAGTTTTTGGCCCTGGTCGAAAGCCGCCTGATTGGCAGGCCGGTACAAGGGGTAACTGCCATTGAGCCCCACCTGTTGCGTGCCAAAACCGCGCTCTGAACTCGGGCCGACGACGGGCGTTATGCCCAGGTAGGATTGGGACACGCCGGCCGTCAAGGCGGCCGAGGGCAACAAGCCAGCCCGGGCCTGTTCGGCCTTGTAGGCATTGGCTTCAGCCTGCACCTTGGCTGACAGAAACGCTGCGTCATAGGTTTTGGCCAGGTCATACAGGTCCACCAGGCTTTGGCCCTGCGCCGCAGGCAGCCAGCATGCGCCAAGGGTGGCCAACAGAATCGTCAAACGTGAATTGTTCATAGAAGTCATGGGTTTTCGGTCTGGAGGAGCCGCTTGATTGGAGCAGGGGTGGACGGGCTTGGATTGAAAATTGTCGAGCTGGCTAATATCGCACAAGCGAGGTATCCAGTTCAAGCGCCCAGGCGTTGATGCCGCCGGCGATGTTGACCACCTGCGCAAATCCCTGGCCGTCCAGGAACGCCGCCACGCGCTGGCTGCGTGCGCCGTGGTGGCACAGGCAGGCGATTGGGCGGCCCGCGTCCAGTTCAGTCAGGCGCGCGGGCACAGAATTCATGGGAATCGCCAGCAGGTCAAAGCCCTTGGGTCCAGGGTCGCCTTGCAGGCTGACCGTTGCCAGCTCATTTGGCTCACGCACATCCAGCACGACGGGGCGACCGATGGATTGGACGGACAGTGTCCAGGCGGCCAATTGGGCGGGCCTGATTTGGACGATCATTTCAGGTGCGTCAGGTGAACGTGAAGCGGGATGGCTGCGGAAAATTTTGCAGCCGCTGGGCCACGGTGTCCCAGGGCTGGACAGACGTGTATTCGGTGTCGCTGGCGCGGGTCACAAAAGTGGCGCGCATCATGGGCTCGTCACCCACGATCGCCGCGAGACGGCCTCCCAACTTCAGGCAGGCCAGCAGGCCGTGGGGCACTTCAGCGACTGAGCCGCTGAGCAAGATCACGTCAAACGGGGCCTCAGCCGGTGCACCCAGCGCGCCGTCTGTGACGCGAACTTCAGCATTGTGAATGCCTGCGCGCTGCAGGTTGGCACGGGCACTGGCCGCCAGAGTGGGGTTGATTTCAAGTGAGATGACGCGTTGTGCACGGTGCGCCAGAAGTGCGGCCATGTAGCCCGTACCCGTGCCAATTTCAAGCACCTTTTCGTGTTTTTGGACGGCCAGGTCTTGCAGTAGGCGGGCTTCGACTCGAGGTGCCAGCATGGTTTGTCCACCGTCCAGCGGGATTTCCATATCCACAAAGGCCAGCGCCTTGTGTGCGATGGGCACAAAATCTTCGCGCTTGACGACGCCCAGCAAATGCAACACTTGGGCGTCCAGCACGTTCCACGGGCGGATTTGCTGCTCAATCATGTTGAAGCGGGCTTGTTCCAGATTCATGGCGAGGGGCTCCAGGCGGTAGGTAAGGCGAATTCAGGTCGGTGTGACGACAATTTTACTTGCCACTTTTGCCTGGCCGGTAAAGAGGCGTTTGAACCACATGGCCAGGTCGTCCATGTAGCAATAAACCACCGGCACGACCACCAAAGTCAGCAATGAGGAAGTGATGACCCCACCGATGACGGCTTGGCCCATGGGGGCACGGGTTTCGGAGCCTTCTGTCAGCGCAAAAGCCAGCGGCACCATGCCAAAAATCATGGCCAGCGTGGTCATCAGGATCGGGCGCAGGCGTACTTTGGCGGCCAACAGAAGGGCGTCATGGCGCGACAGTCCAGGCACCTCAACGCCCGCATCGTTCAGGTGCGGTTCGCGGGAACGGATGGCAAAGTCCACCAGCAAGATGGCGTTTTTGGTGACCAGGCCCATCAGCATGACCACGCCAATCACTGAAAACATCGACAGCGTGGACTTGAACATCATCAACGCCAAAACCACGCCAATCAGGGTCAATGGCAAGGCCGTCATCAGCGCCAGCGGTTGCAAAAAACTCTTGAACTGGCTGGCCAGAATCATGTAGATGAAGACGATGGCCAATACCAGGGCAGAAATGGCGTAGCCAAACGCTTCGGCCATGTCTTTGGTGCTGCCACTGAACTTGTAGCTGTAACCGGGCGGCAGGGCGATGGTGTCCATGGCGGTCTTGATATCGGCTGAGACTTCTCCGGCTGAGCGCCCGGAAACGTTGGCGGTGAGCGTCACCTCACGCGTCAGGTCGCGGCGGTTGATCTGGTTTGGGCCCGTGCTCTCACGGACTTTCGCCACCTGGTTCAGCCTGACCACCCGGCTGCTGCCGTCGGCATTGGCACCCATGGCAAACGGCAGTCGTTCCAGATCTTGCGTGCTGTTGCGCGCTTGCGGTGCGAGGCGCACGTTGACGTCATAGGTTTGGTCATCCGGCGCACGCCAGTTGCCAACGGTGGTGCCGGCGACCAGCGTGCGCAAGCCGGAGCCGATCTGGGCGATGGACAAACCCACGTCCGAGGCCGCATCACGCAGCACCTCGACGTCCAGCGTGGGCTTGTTCGGCTTGTTGCTTGAGTCCAGATCGACCAGACCCGCGATGGGCATGATTTTATCGGTGGCCAGTTTGGTAATGCGTTGCAACTCGGCCGTGTCGGGCCCGAGGATGGAGAAGGTGATTTGCTTGTTGCCGCCTACCGAGTCGAGCAGGCCAACGTGGGTCACGGTGATGCCTGGAACCTGGCGCAGCCGGTCGCGCAGAATGACGGACAAATCATCAACTGTGCGCACACGTTCCTTGCGGTCCGTCAAGCGGATGTAGACGCTGGCGTAAATTTTGCCCACGGCGTTACCGGTGTTGATGGTGGACAAGGTGTAACGCACCTCAGGAAACTCGCGGATGATGGCTTCAACCTGGCGCGCCTTCGCTTCAGTCACTTCGAGCGACGATCCGACTGGCGTGTAAAAGTTGAGCGACGATTCCGAGAAATCGCCTTTGGGCACAAACTCAGTGCCCAGCAGCGGCACCAAAAACAGGCTGCCAACAAAAATCCCAATCGCAAGGAACACCGTTTTGAGCTTGTGCACCAGAGCCCAGCGCAATATCCCCTGGTAGGCACCCGCCAGCGATTCCGTGGCCCGGTCAAACCAGCCGGTGACGCGCCCAATCGTCTTGTCATACAAGGTGACAGGAGCGCCATGATGGCCCAAGCCGTGGATGCTCGGGTCATGCCAAATCGAGGACATCATCGGATCCAGCGTGAAACTGACAAACATCGAGATCAGCACGGCCGAGACGATGGTGATGCCAAACTCATGGAAGAACTTTCCGATGATACCGCCCATGAATCCAATGGGCAGGAAAACCGCGACGATGGACATGGTCGTGGCCAGCACCGCCAGCCCGATTTCCTGGGTTCCGTCCAGCGAGGCCTGGTAGGCACCTTTGCCCATCTGAACGTGGCGCACGATGTTTTCGCGAACAACGATGGCGTCGTCAATCAGCAGCCCGACACACAGGCTCAATGCCATCAGCGTGATCATGTTGATGGTGAAACCAAACAGGTTCATGAACAAGAAAGTGCCGATGATGGCAATCGGCAAAGTGAGGCCGGTGATCACGGTCGAGCGCCAAGAGTTGAGGAACAAAAACACGATAAGAATCGTGAGGAAAGCGCCTTCAATCAGCGTGCGGCGCACATTGTCCACCGAGACCCGAATGGAGCGCGACCCATCCACAATTTGCTCCAGCCGGACGCCCGGTGGCAACTGCGCCTTCATGTCAGCCAGGGTTTTTTGCAGACCGTCGACGACCTGTATTGTGTTTTCGTCCTGGGATTTTTGCACGGCCAGCAGCAGCGTGCGCTGGCCGTTGTACAGGGCCAGGGTGTCTATCTCCTGTGCGCCATCCGCCACCGTGGCGAGTTGGCTGACACGCACTGCACCGCCGTTTTTTCGCGCCACGATGATCTTTCCAAAATCTTCCGGGCGTTGCATGCGCGCGTCGATCTGGATAATTTTTTCCTGTTCAGTGGAGCGGATGGCGCCCAGGGGCAGATCCTGGTTTTCATTTCTGACCGCAGACACGACCTGGTCGGGTGTGATGCCAAACGACTCCAGCGCTTGTGGATTCAGATAGATGTTGATCTCACGTTTGGTGCCGCCTATCACGGTGACCGAACCTACGCCGCGCACATTTTCCAGGCGTTTTTTGAAGGTTTGGTCGGCCCAGTTGGTCAGTTCAATGTCTGACATGGGTTTGGTGCTGGTGGATTTGTCTGGGAGTACGGCGACAGACCAGACGGAGCGGGCTGATGGGTCAAACCGCAGCACCCTCGGTTCCTTCACTTCGGTGCGCAAATTGGGTTTCACCGCAGCCACTTTTTCACGCACATCGTCAGCCGCTTTGCGGCCATCCACGTGAAGGCCAAACTCGATCACCACGACGGACTGGTTTTCGTAGCTGCGTGAGGTCAGGGCGTTGATGCCGGCGATGGAATTGACGCCTTCTTCAATCTTTTTTGAGACTTCACTTTCCACAATTTCCGGCGAAGCGCCCGGGTAGTCGGTGATCACCACCACCACCGGGAAATCAATGTTGGGAAACTGATCCACCTTGAGAGATTGCAAGGAGAAGAGCCCCAGCACCACCAGGGCCAGCATCATCATGGTGGCGAAGACTGGATTTTTGAGACTGACGCGTGTGAACCACATGGTGGGCAGCCTATTGTGAAGCTTGGGAAACAGTGCCTGCTTTAGCGGGCGCAGACTCGGCGTTGGGGTTCGCGTTGGCGTCAGGCGTGAATTTGACTTGTGTGCCTTCGCGCAATTGGCCGACACTTCCGCGCAGCACGTCCACACCATCAGGCAGTCCCGCCAGTATCACCATGAGCTCACCGTCGGACTCTCCGCGCAGGCCCGGTTGAACGCTGCGGTGCACAACGCGGCCGTTGTCAATGAGCTGGACGTAGGGGGAGGGTTTGTCGGTCCGGATCGCGGTGACGGGCAGCGACAGTCCATTTTGCTTGCCCGTGCCCAGCAAACCCTGGGCGAATAGGCCCTGGCGCAAACTAACCTTCAACCCGGCTGGATTGATAGCCAAATACGCGATCACGCTGCGGCTTGCTGCCTGTGCGCTTGGGTTGATGCGGACCACCGTGGCGGCCACTGAATTGGGCACACCCTCGATTTGCAATGTGGCAGTTTGCCCTAGCTTGACGTTTACGGAATCGCCTGCGCTAAGCGAGGCCTCGAGTTCGATCCGGCTCAAGTCCACGATTTCAAGCACCCGGCCATCCACCGCCACGCGCTCGCCGGGTTGGGTCAGGCGTTGCGCCACTTGGCCAGAGATAGGGCTGCGCAAAATGGTGTCGTCCAGTGATTTTTTGGCCATCTCGACGCCCGCAAGGGATGCCTTGTGGGTGGCCTGGGCACCCAGCAGCTGGCTTGAGGAAGTGTCCAGCGCGGTCTTTGAAATAAACCCCTGTTCCACCAGTGAGCGGTTGTTATCAAAACTGCGCTGCGCAATGTCGATTTGCGTTTTGGCCGCGTCGGCCTGCTCTTGCGCTTGCTTGATGCGCCAAATGGAATCGGTTGGATCCACTTTGGCCACAATCTGGCCCAGTTTGACCCAGTCGCCTTCACGCGCCGTGAGATCCTGCAGTTCACCCGCAACCCGGGCCTTGATGAAGACTGAATTGGCGGCCTTGAGCGCTCCAGAAATCGCCAGTCCTTCGGCCAGGTCGCGGGATTTGACCTGAACCACATCTGTGCGGGCCAGCTCGATGGCCGACTGCGTTGGTTTTGCTGCCAGAGCGGCCGCGGCCTCCCGCTGGATTTTCTTCGCCAGGAGTGCGCGGCTCACGCCAATTGCCAATGCTGCTATCACGACAATAGCAGTTATCCATTTAATCCATTTCATTTTGTTCATTGCGCGTGTCATAAATGCCTTGCTTTCGCTTTCAGAAAATTAAGAGTCCGTTTTGGCTAAAACCCGACCAGCGCCGAGCCATACCTGGTGCCAGCATGATTTGTCATCGGGCCTGGAGTCCGCCCAGCAAAACGTCGATCTGCGTCGTTAGAAATGCCTTTGGATCCAGTTGCAAAGTGGGTATCCCGGCCTGGGGGCTGGCGTGTTTCCAGATCATCAAAAACAGGAAAGGCGCGACAAACAGATGCACCAGGTGGTTCACGTTCAGGTCAGCGCGGAACTCGCCGCGATCAATGCCGCGTTGAAAAATGCGCAACATCAGTTGATTGCCCGCTTCTATGACCTCGGCTTGATAAAAGCGCTGCAGGTCGGGGAAGTTAGCACCTTCGGACATCATCAGTTTGCCAATGCCGCAGGCTTTAGTGGCACCAATGTTTTCCCACCAACCCTGGGCGCAAAGGTGCAACATCTCAGCGGTCGTCCCGCCGAAAGACTGCATCTCTTCATGCCAGTGGGGATAGTGCCCTGAAATATTTTCCCGCACCACCGCTTTGAACAACTCTTCTTTACTGGCAAAGTAAAGGAACAGCGTCCCCTTGGACACGCCCGCGCGTTGCGCTACTTCTTCGGCACGAGTTGCTGCAAATCCTTTTTCCACAAACAAGTCGAGCGCCGCAGCCAGCAATTCGCCAGGGCGGGCATCTTTGCGCCGTTCGCGTTTGGGCAAAAGGTTTTGTGGAATTTGACCTATTGCGTGAGAATTGGCGGCAAAAGCGGCGGACACGTTGAGCGGGATATTTTTAATGACTGACTGGTTGGTAATTAGTTTAACCCAAGTCAGTCAGCCGCGTCAAGTCTGAAGCTGCGCCTGAAACTGCAGCAAGACATTTACTGCGATATTTTGCGCGCCGCCTCGACCTGATGTTCAAAATAGCCCTGAAAGCCGTATGCGAGGCTGGCCATCAGGGCGGTTGCGCCGACAAATAGGGATAACACGACAGCGCCGATGGTGAGCCAGCCCGTGTCACCTTGTGCTGCGCCGACCTCTGCCTTGGGGTTGAATTTTTTATTCCATTGTTCGGGTGACATCAGGCCATAAACAATGGCAGTCAATGCACAGCCAGCGATTGTGAAACCAAGCATTGGAACCAACACCCAACTCCAGGGGTCGTTTAATCCCAGTTGCGCAAAGCGAACCACGCCATACAGCCCCAAGCCGGTGGGGATTGGCAGCAACCAACCGATCAGGTCCCCTGGCCCGCGCAGGTAAAACCGATGCAAGCCCAGCGGACCGGTTAAAAAACACAGCCAGGCGCAGAGGGTTTTATTTTTCATGCCGCTATTGTGACGTTGGCGCCTGGGGCGGGCACCCATCGCCAAACCCGAGCGCCTTTTCCATCAAAACGACGTCAAGCCACTGCCCGAACTTCCAGCCGCAGGCCGCGAGCACGCCGACATGGCTAAACCCCGCTGCCTGATGCACGCCGATAGACCCCAGGTTGTTTGAGTCACCAATGACGGCAATCAGTTTGCGAATGCCAGCTTGTTCGGCCCGCGCAGCAAGCTCTGCCAGCAAAGCGCGGCCAATGCCCTGATGGGCCAGCAATGGCGCGACATAGACAGAGTCTTCTGCCGAAAAACGGTAGGCTGGGCGCGGTTTGAACCAGGTGCAATATGCATAGCCCAGAACCTGGCCCTGGAGCGGCCCCTGTCCTGTGGCCACCAGGTAGGGCAACCCCTTGGACAGCACATCGGCGCGGCGTTGCGTCATTTCCTGCAGTGTGGGCGGTTCCGTTTCAAAAGTGCCATTGCCGTGCAAAACGTGGTGTGCGTAGATTGCGGTGATTTGCGGCAGGTCTTCGTCTCGGCTGGGTCGAACAATGGTCATGGCTGTGAAAAATTGGCGGCAATTTAAAAGATATAATGGAAGGCTGTCCAGAGTGCCGCTGACCGGGTGGTCATGTTGCGTGTCTCAAATTCTGGATCGAGTATTGAATTTTAAGGTTGTCAAAGCGTATCTACAGTGGCATAAAGCCGGAGTCTTGGATTCCCGCCCGAATGCCAGTGGTTGAGACACCTTGGAATTTGCGCCAATTAAGGAACAATTATGGTCGTCATTCGACTCGCCCGTGGCGGTGCAAAAGCACGCCCGTTTTTCAACATTGTGGTGGCTGACAAGCGCACCCGCCGTGATGGCCGCTTCATCGAGCGCATTGGTTTTTACAACCCAATTGCGACAGCCACTGAAGAGAGCATCCGCATTGCCCAGGATCGCCTGACCTACTGGCGCAGCGTTGGCGCACAGGCTTCGCCGACCGTCGAGCGTTTGGTCGCCCAAGCCGCAGCCAAGTAAGGCACTCGCGCTTGCCACTTCGTGTGCTGCGTCACTCGCAAGGGGGCTGCCTTGTGATGGGTGGCCCGTCGAGACGGCGCTGTCGCTCAATCGTATGACCCTGCTGTCCGGCCTCGAAGCCGCTGAATTGCCAGCGGACGCCATCGAAGTCGGGCGCATCGCCGACGCCTGGGGCGTCCAGGGATGGTTCAAAGTGCTGTCCCACAGCGCCGATCCGCAGGCCCTGTTCTCCTCAAAACGCTGGTTCATCCTGCCTTCGCAGCGTGGCGCTAAAACGTTCGCAGGGGTGCTCAAGCTGGCCATCAAAGAAGCCAAAACCCACTCCGACACCGTCGTCGCCACGGCGCAAAACGTGAGTGACCGCACCGCCGCCGAAGCGCTCAGGGGCGCTCGCATTTTTATTTCGCGCGCCAGTTTCCCGACTGCCGATAAAGACGAGTATTACTGGGTAGATTTGATTGGCCTGAACGTCGTCAACCGGGGAGGTGTTGCCCTGGGCGAGGTCAAAGAATTACTTTCCACGGGTGCGCAGACCGTGCTGGTGATGGAATACGAGCTTGACGGTAAATCCCAGGAGCGCATGATTCCGTTTGTGGCCGCCTATGTCGATGATGTTGATTTGGCCAAACGCTTGATCACAGTGGACTGGCAGGCGGACTACTAGCACGTCGGCTCAGAGATTTCGAAACATGAAAGCCTGCTTTCGCCCCCAGGCTTGCGTTGCAAAACCTCGCCATCACGCCTGCCATGTCGGTGATATGCACCTTGGCCGGAGCGCGACATCATCACTTTTATTTTGTTTAGCAATCTCTGAGTCGGGGTACCAGCCAGTGCGTCCGACGCAGCGCTCAAACCTAAACCCCTAAAAAAACAAGGCGCAATGGTCATGCGGTTTGATGTTGTCACTCTGTTCCCAGAGTTGTTTGCGCCGCTCCTAACCAGTGGCATCACGCGGCGCGCCTTTGAGTCGGCTCAGGTCGATGTCAAACTCGCCAACCCGCGTGATTATGGTCAGGGCAATTACCGCCGGGTCGATGACCGCTCTTTCGGCGGCGGCCCCGGCATGGTGATGATGGCCGACCCGCTGGCGCGGTGTCTGGACGCCGTGCGGGCCGGGCGCACCGACGCGGCGCCCGTCATTCTGTTCTCCCCCATTGGCAAACCTCTGACCCACACAATGGTGGAGCGTT
Source organism: Burkholderiales bacterium (assembly GCA_025360385.1). GTDB lineage: Bacteria > Pseudomonadota > Gammaproteobacteria > Burkholderiales > Burkholderiaceae_C > JANYCG01. The sequence goes on from JANYCG010000219.1 coordinate 22,250, forward strand.
TTGCCGTCAGCCTTGGCGCGATTCTGGTCTGCGGACGTTACGAAGGCATCGACCAGCGTTTCATCGACGCGCATGTAGACGAGCAAATCAGCCTGGGCGATTTCATCCTGTCCGGCGGTGAAATCGCGGCCATGGCCCTGCTTGACGCGGTAGCGCGTTTGCAGCCTGGCGTGCTGGGTGATGAAGCTAGCCACCGGCAAGATAGCTTCAACCCCGCGTTGGACGGCCTGCTGGACTGCCCGCATTACACCCGGCCTGAAGACTGGTGCGGCAAAAGCGTACCGGAGGTGCTTTTGTCGGGGCACCATGCCCAGATCGAACGCTGGCGGCGCGATCAGCGCCTGCGCCTGACAGCGCTGCATCGCCCCGACTTGATCCTTCGCGCGCGTGATGCCGGGCGTTTGACTGCACAGGATGAGCAGGTACTGAACGGCTTGCAGCGCCCATCGCCGACAAAAGCCGACTCTGATAAAACGCTATAATAGAAGGCTTACCGATCCTCTGCCCGGCCGCTTCAACGAATTCATGAAGTCATTCATTGAACCTCACACCGAAGCCCTTAGTGCCATCCCGGCACTCTGATGAATTTGGCGCGTGCAAGATCACACTGGAAAATCATGAATCTGATTCAAACCCTTGAGCAGGAAGAAATCGCCCGGCTCGGCAAAACCATCCCTGATTTCGCGCCCGGCGACACCGTCGTGGTCAGCGTCAACGTGGTTGAAGGCACCCGTAAACGTGTGCAGGCCTACGAAGGCGTTGTAATTGCCAAGCGCAATCGCGGCCTCAACAGCGGCTTCATCGTCCGCAAAATCTCCAGCGGTGAGGGCGTCGAGCGCACCTTCCAGACTTACAGCCCGCTGATCGCCGGCATCGAAGTCAAGCGCCGCGGCGACGTGCGCCGCGCCAAGCTTTACTACCTGCGTGACCGCAGCGGCAAGTCGGCACGCATCAAGGAAAAACTACCCGCCAAGCGCGCCAGCGTTGCGGCAGTCGCAGCGGCATAAAACACCGCCTCTGCGCTCCGAAAAGCCGTTGCAGCCTGGTGACTGCGGCGGCTTTTTCATTTGCCATTCCATTTATAAATCATTCGTGAAGCTTATTTCGCCCCTTAGTCGGGCGACATCTCCAAGTCGGGGTAGCAGTTCACGAATGATTTAGAAACGGAATCAGCCAACCCAAGCCACCGTCAATTCAAGTGCCCACCAAGCCGCCCTTGCCAACTTTCACACCCCTGTCCAAGTTGCCCAACTTTGACCCGCGCCACAACCTCGCCTTGGGTGTGGACTCGCATTTGCCAGCGGTGTCGCCCAGTCAACTGCAGCCCAATGCCTTGCGCCAGCGTTTCAGACAGCCGCCAGTCTGGACGCCCGAACTGCTCACCGAGAAAAAATACGCTGAGCGCGCCAGCATGCTCGCTTCTGTGCTGGTGCCCATCGTTATGCGTGAGCGGCCCACGGTTTTGCTGACCGAGCGGACAGCCCATCTGTCCACCCATTCCGGGCAGATCGCCTTTCCGGGTGGCAAAGTGGACCCGGATGATGCCGATGCCGCTGCCACTGCGCTGCGCGAGGCCCAAGAGGAGGTCGGCCTGGACCCTCAGTTTGTGCAGGTGCTGGGCAACTTGCCGGTGTACGTGACCGGCAGCGCCTTCATCATTACACCCGTGGTGGCCCTGGTGAGGCCGGGGTTTGCAATCACCCCCAACACCAATGAGGTAGCCGACGTGTTCGAGGTGCCACTGGATTTCCTGATGAACCCGGCCAACCACCAGCGACATGCCTTTGAGTGGGACGGCGTGCGCCGGGAGTGGTTCGCCATGCCATACCAGGAGCGGCAGGCGCATCAGACGACCGAGCGTTTCATCTGGGGCGCAACGGCCGGCATGCTGCGCAATTTCTACCGGTTCCTGGTGGCCTGAATATCCGCGCGGCAGGCCATCTGAATTTGGGCCAACGGCTATGATGACGGCATGAGTTTCACCGCTATTTTGATTGCGCTTCTGCTCGAACAAGCGTGGCCCCTGTTGCGAGGCAATGCGGTCCACGCCCTGATCCGGTCGTGGGTGCGCTGGAGCAGCCGCAACTTCGACGCCGGGCGCGCCCACCACGGCTGGCTTGCCTGGAGTTTTGCCGTGTTGGCACCTGCCGCGGCGGCGTTGGTGGTGCATTGGTTATTGGTGTTCACGCTGGGTTGGATTGCCGCCGTGTTGTGGAGCATTGTGGTGCTGTACTTGACCTTGGGTTTCCGTCAGTTCAGCCATCACTTCACCGACATACGCGACGCACTGGAGGCCGGTGACGAGGATCAAGCCCGTGCACTGCTGGCCCAGTGGGAGCAAATTGACGCCAAGGAGCTTCCCCGCAGCGAAATTGTCCGGCATGTGATTGAACAGTCTGTTTTGGCGGCCCATCGCCACGTTTTCGGCGTGTTGTTCTGGTTCTCAGTTCTGGCCGCGATTGGGCTAGGCCCAGCGGGTGCCGTGGTGTATCGGCTGGCCGAGTTTGTGACCCGTTATTGGGTACACCAAAGCCAGTTCCACTTTCAGCCTGTCAGCGCTGCCCTGCAAGATTTTGCAAGCAAGGTGTGGACAATGCTGGACTTCATTCCTGCCCGCATCACGGCGCTCGGATTTGCCGTGGTCGGCAGCTTTGAAGAGGCCATTGACGCCTGGCGCGCCTATTCCCAGCGCGCACAGGCCAACAACGATGGTTTGATTTTGGCGGCCACCTCTGGCGCCATCAATGTCCGCCTGGCCGGTTCGAGAATGCGCTCTGATGACAACCCTGACGCAGACGCCGCCACTCCCAATCGGCAAGAGCCTGAACTTGCCCACTTGCGCAGCATTGTGGGCCTGGTGTGGCGGTCTGTGGTGATGTGGATGCTGCTGCTGGCTCTGTTGAGCTTAGCCCGGCTGCTGGGCTGAGCCATCCCATCAAAACCGACGCTGGCTTAGTTCAGCAAATAATTCGCTGTAAATTCTATAGCGGTTAACGCTTATTTGGTGGGGATTTGGGGCGTTTTCGTCTTTTGAAACCGCTGCAATCACCCCGCATCCCGGTTCGTGCAAATGCGAGCAGTTGTAGAACTTGCAGTTGGCCACATGGGGCCGAATGTCAGGCATGTAGGCCGCGAGCTGGCTGGGGTCGATATGGTTCAGCCCAAATTCCTGGAAGCCTGGAGAATCAATCAGAGCCGTTTTGCCGACGGTCGAGTTCAAAGGCGGCGGCCGCGGCGGATCACCATGCCCGCCTGCGCTGTTAACCCAATACCAGGTGGTGCTGGTGGTCGTGTGTTTGCCGGCGTTGAGGGCCAGCGAAATTTCGCCCGTTTGCGCCAATGACCCTGGGGCTAATAAATTGATCAGGGTGCTTTTCCCGGCGCCGGATGGACCTAAGACCAGCGTGGTTTTGCCTTCCATCACTTTGAGCAATTCAAGCCGGTCAACCTCGGCTGAACGCTTCAGCGACAAAGGCAATACGCCGTATTTCATTTGCCGGTAAGGAATGAGCCATTGCCAGGCCCTTTCGAACGGCTCGACCAGATCGCTTTTGTTCAGCCCGATGAGGGGCGTGATATGTTGCGCTTCAGCGGCAATCAGGGCGCGTGACAACTGGCTGCTTGAGAACTCCGGCTCTGCCGCGATCAGGATCAGCACCTGATCCAGGTTGGCGGCGAACGACTTGGTGCGCACTTCGTCCTGGCGGTAAAACAAGTTGCGCCTATCCTCAATTTTTTCGATCGTGCCTTCGTCTTGCGAGGCCTTCCACAACACCCGGTCGCCTACCACGCCCTGGCTTTTTTTGCCGCGCGAATGGCAGATCAGGCGTCTGCCGTCGGGCGTCTCAACCAGAAAATGGCGCCCATAATTGGCGACGATCAGGCCTTTGAGCAGCCCGGCCTGCGTCATGCCACCTCGGCACCAACCAAGGCGTCAACCATGGCCGCGCACTCAAAATCTGTGATCGAAATGCCGTCCACGTCATGGGTGCTGAAACGCACCACGCAGCGGTTGAAATGCACGGACAAATCCGGGTGATGGTCTTGGCGGTGGGCGATGAAGGCCACCGCGTTGACGAAGGCCAGGGTCTGGTAATAATCGCTGAAGCCAAAGCGCTTCTCAATCGCCAGGTGCTTTCCTTCGCCGGTCAGATTCCAATTGTCGAGTCTGGCCATATTCGCTACTATTTCAGTAGCGGTATATGCCCTTCTGGTAAGAATATGCCAGTCTTTTTGATTCAAATGGGTGGTCAAAGGGTGAATCTCTGAATGTGTCAAGTGCCCATGCGCAACAGGCGTTCTGACGCCGCTGGGTGCGAGTAATAAAACTTCACGTAGACCGGATCCGGCGTCAGTGTCGAGGCATTGTCCTCATACAGCTTGAGCAAGGCGGTGGACAGGTCGGCTCCGCTGGTTTGCGCCACGGCATAGGCGTCGGCCTCGAACTCGTGCTTGCGTGAAATCTGCGCGAACAAGGGCGAGATGAAGAAGCTGAACACTGGCACACTCAGCATGAACAACAACAGCGCCAGCGCGTCATTGGGTGCGTCCAGATTGGGGTTGACGCCCAAGCCCGTGTAAAACCAGGCTTGGGTCGCCAGCCACCCCAACAACGCAAAACCAAGCAGGCTCATGGCAAACATCGACACGATGCGTTGGATGATGTGTTTGTGCTTGAAGTGGCCCAGTTCGTGCGCCAGCACGGCGTCAACCTCGCCCGCCGACAGTTTGGCCAGCAGGGTGTCGTAAAACACCACGCGTTTCGCCGCGCCAAAACCGGTGAAATAGGCGTTGGCGTGGGCGCTGCGTTTGCTGCCATCCATCACAAACAGGCCTTTGGCAGCAAAGCCGCAACGCTGCATCAGTGCGGTGACGCGGATTTTCAGGCCCTCGTCTTCCAGCGGCTGGAATTTGTTGAACATTGGCGCGATGAAGCTTGGGTAAATCATCAGCAACAAAAGGTTGAAGCCCATCCACAGGCCCCAGGCCCACAACCACCACCCGGCACCGGCGGCACCCATCACCCACAGGATCAGCGCCACGATGGGCAGGCCAATCAGCAGACCCACAAGGCTGGATTTGACCAGGTCAATCAGCCACAATTTAAGTGTCATTTTGTTGAAGCCAAAGCGCTCTTCCAGCACAAAGGTCTGGTACAGCGTCATGGGCAAATCGATCAGGCTGCTGATGAGCATGAAGGCGCCAAGCAGGGCGATTTGTTGCCACATTCCGCCACCGCCCATCCATTGCAACAATGCCGCGTTCAGCAGGGACAGCCCGCCGAGCAATGTCCAGGCCAACAAAACAGCGGTGCTCAGCGCCATCTCGATCAGCCCCAGGCGCGCCTTGGAAATCGTGTAGTCAGCTGCTTTTTGATGCGCGGCCAGGGTGATGTTGCTGGCAAAAGCGACCGGCACGCTGTAGCGGTTCAGGGCCACGTGCCGGATTTGGCGCGTGGCCAACCAGAATTTGACGGCCAGTCCGAGCAACAACACGGCTCCAAACGCGAGGGTCAATGAGAAGGGCAGGGAAGATGAGGTCATTGCCATCAAGTTTAGGCCATCAGCGACAATTCAAGTCATGCCAGCCACCCATAACCCCGCAGCCGCACCCTCATGTTGCGCCACCGAGCCACACGACGCTGTCTCGCTCAAAAAATCCGACAAAAACCTGGTTTGGCTGGATTGCGAAATGACCGGGCTGAACCCGCAGAACGACCGCATCATCGAAATCGCCGTGGTCATCACTGGGCCGCACCTGGAGCCGCGCATCGAAGGCCCGGCCCTGGTGATTCACCAAAGCGATGCTTTGCTCGACCAGATGGATGCCTGGAACCAGCGCACCCACGGCAAGAGCGGCCTGATCGACAAGGTCAAAGCGTCCAGCGTGACCGAGGAAGAGGCGCAAGCCCAGCTGATCGAATTTCTGGGCCAGTACGTGAGCAAGGGCGGCACACCGCTGTGCGGCAACAGCGTCAGCCAGGATCGGCGCTTTCTGGAACGCTACATGCCGCAGTTGGAAGCGTTTTTCCACTACCGCAACATTGATGTCAGCGGCCTTAAAGAGCTGACCAAACGCTGGCGGCCCGAGGTTTACAAGTCCTTCAAGAAGCGGCGCAAACACACCGCTTTGGCTGACGTGCATGAATCAATTGATGAACTGGCGCATTACCGCGAGCATTTTCTGAAACTGTGAAACCGAAACTGTGAAATACAGCACGCCATTGAGTTGAAAATTAGGTAAAAACCCGAACGCAATGGCAAATCTATGCCATAATTTGAGGCTGCGCTGAAATTTCAGTGCAATTGTGCATCTACTGTCACTCACCGGGCTTCACGCGGAATCAATTTGTTCCGCACCTAACAGCCCCCAGCGCCAATCACCAGCCCATTTACTTGAGCCGGCAAGCGCAGGTTCCGTTTGATGGTTGATGTTTTTTAACCATTGACGGAGCGACCAGCTACGCTGGCGTTCGCGTGTGAGATCAATTCAATGACCGACTCTTTTGAAGTTGCTGGCGACTTTTTGCCTGCCGATTCTGTTTCTGCTGATGCCTCTTTTGTCGAATCCAGCGAGAACTTTTCCCTTGCCAGCACCGTGATTGAAACTGCAGCACAGGCTGACGTTGTGGCTGAACCTGCCATTGAGCAAGTTCCCAACGGCTTTCTCGCACTTGGCCTCGCGCCTGAGCTGATTCGCGCTGTTCAAGACCTGGGCTTCACGCAGCCGACGTCGGTGCAGTTAAAAACCATTCCGCTGGCCATGCAAGCCGATGCCGTCACGGGCAAGGCTGGCCGCTTCACGGACCTGATGGTCTCCAGCCAGACCGGCAGCGGCAAAACCGCCGCCTTTCTGTTGCCCGTGTTACACACCTTGCTCAAACAGCAGGCTGATGCCGAAGCCAAAGAGCGCGCTGATTTTGAACAAGCCACCGCCGACGCTTTGGCCAGCGGCGAGCCTGCTCCCAAGCGCCCCAAGCGCAAAGACCCGACCAATATGCGCAATTTCAAGGCCGCCACCCCCGGCGCCCTGATCTTGTGCCCCACGCGTGAACTGGCGCAGCAAGTCGCGCATGACGCGATTGACCTGGTGCAGCATTGCCGCGGCCTGCGCATCGCCAATGTGGT
>JANYCG010000239.1 GCA_025360385.1 Burkholderiales bacterium
TCAGGGTCGTTGTGCCAGAGCTCGATAGCGCCGGCATGGGCCTCGTCGTCCCCGCAGAAGATCACCATGACGGACAGCAGGAAGTCGCCGGCGAAGATCGGTACCGCGATGCCGCACGTCAGGCCATCGGCTTTCGCTGCAGCGGTCCGGCGGAAATACGAGCCCTCGAACTGCTTCAACACGACCGGATGACCGGCCTCCCAGGCTTGCCCCGGCAGGCCCTCACCACGACCGAAACACAGTCCACGGCTGACCGCTGCAAAGCGTGTGGCGCCGCCATACAAGCCATCGCCGAATTCGAGGATGCTGCGGTCGTTGCTCGGCACCCAGTATTCAATCGCACGGATAAAGGTTTTCACAAACTCGTCTCTCTGGCTTGCTGCAATGACAGACCGTCAGGCTGCCGTTTTTTCGACGTGGCCCTGGCGTGTGTAAAGGAAGTCGATGACGGCCTTGCGGTAATGCACGTAGGCGCGGTCCTCGGCCAGTTCCACGCGGTTGCGCGGACGCGGCAGATTGACGCTCAGGATCTCGCCGATGGTGGCCGACGGCCCATTGGTCATCATCACGATCTTGTCGGACAGAAGCACGGCTTCGTCCACATCGTGCGTGACCATGACCACCGTGCTTTGCGTGGCAGCCACAACGGCCAGCAGCTCGTCTTGCAGCTTGGCGCGGGTCAATGCGTCCAGTGCGCCAAAGGGCTCATCCAGCAGCAGCACTTTGGGTTCCATGCACAGGGCGCGGGCAATGCCCACACGTTGCTTCATGCCGCCCGAGATTTCGCCGGGACGCTTTTGCGCGGCAGCGGTCAGGCCCACCAGGGCCAGGGCTGCATCCGTGCGGGCCTTGAGTTGCGCCTTGTTTTCAGACGCTGCACCAGTGGTTTTATTGGCTGCGCCAAAGACTCGCTCCACGGCGAGGTAGACATTCTCGAAACACGTCAGCCAGGGCAGCAGGGAGTGGTTTTGAAACACCACGGCGCGGTCTGGCCCAGGGCCTGCAATTTCACGGTTGGCGCAGATCAAACTGCCTTCTGTGGGCAATGTCAGCCCGGCAATCAGGTTGAGCAAGGTAGATTTGCCGCAACCCGAGTGGCCGATCAGCGCCACAAACTCGCCTTTGGCCACCGTCAGGTTGACGTTTTGCAGCGCACAGTACGGGCCTTTTTTGGTTTTGAAGGTTTGCTCCACGCCCTGGATTTCGATGTATTTGCTGGTCAGGTTGTCGCTCATGATGAATCTCCATTTGACCGTTCGGGTTGAGCTTGTCGAAACCCTTCGACAGGCTCAGGAGGAACGGAAGTTAACTAGGATTTGACCTCTTCAAACGTGAATGCCGTGGCAATCTTGATCAATGCATATTCAAGAATCAGCCCGACGATGCCGATCACAAAAATCGCGATGATGATGTTCTTGACGTTCAGGTTGTTCCACTCGTCCCAGACCCAGAAACCGATGCCAACGCCGCCGGTCAGCATTTCGGCCGCCACGATCACCAGCCAGGCAGTGCCCACCGCCAGACGCACGCCCGTCAGCATGTAGGGCAAAACTGCGGGGAAGAGGATTTTGGTGATGACTTTCCATTCGCTCAGGTTCAGCACACGGGCAACGTTCAGGTAGTCCTGCGGCACCCGCTGCACGCCCACGGCCGTGTTGATGACCATGGGCCAGATCGAGCAGATGAAAATCGTCCAGATGGCCGCCGGATTCGCGCCTTTGAACACCAGCAAACCAATCGGCAACCAGGCCAGCGGCGACACCGGGCGCAGCAGGCTGATCAGGGGGTTGAACATGCGGCTCAAAAACTCAAAACGGCCAATCATGAAACCCGCCGGAATGCCCACCGCTGCCGCCATGCCAAAGCCCACCGCGACGCGTTCGAGCGACATCAAAATGTTCCAGCCCACGCCCTGATCATTGGGGCCTTTGCGGTAGAACGGGTCGCTGAACACGGTCACCGCCTGCCTGAAGGTCTCGGCGGGTGACGGAATACTGCTGGCCGTGCTGATGGACACCAATGCCCAGATGCACAACAGCAGGCCAAAACCGAGCAAGGGCGGCAGCACGGCTTGGGCCAAGCCACGCCAGTCTATCGGCCGGCGTGCTGGCGCGGTTGCCGGTTCAAAGGGTTTGGGCGCAGCAGGGCTGAGCGCAGCCGTGCCCGATTGCAGTGCGTAAGACGCTCCTGATGTAATAGCAGACTGCGCTTTTGTCAGAAGGGATTTCGCCTCGGTAGTGGTGTCCCAGGGGTGATGGAAGACGGCGCTGACCATGGTGGGCTCCTTTAAAAAAATGTGGTGTTCGTGATGCGGCAACCGTCAGGCGGCAGCGGCTGCAATCTTGAAACTGTCGGCGTATTTCTTCGGCTCTTTGCCGTCCCACACAACGCCGTCCATAAATTTGCTGCTGCGCATCAGGTCTTTGGGCATAGGTGTCTTGGAGGCCGCAGCAGCCTGTTTGTAGAGGTCGATTTGGTTGATCTGTTTGGCCACCGCCAAGTAGTCCGGGTGTTCCTTGAGCATGCCCCAGCGCTTGTGTTGGGTCAGGAACCACATGCCGTCCGACAGGTAGGGGAAATTCACCGAGCCGTCGTTGTAGAACTTCATATGGTTGGGATCGTCCCAGGTTTTGCCCATGCCATTTTGGTAGCGGCCCAGAATGCGCTGGTTGATGGCGTCCACGCTGGTGTTCACGTAGCTCTTGTCGGCAATGGTTTCGGCCATCTTATTTTTGTTGGCTAGGCCTGCGTCAATCCAGCGGCCGGCTTCCAGGATCGCTGCGGTCACCGCGCGTGCGGTGTTGGGGTACTTTTTGACGAACTCGCCGGTGGTGCCCAACACCTTTTCGGGGTGGTCTTTCCAGATGTCCTGGGTGGTGGTGGCCGTCACGCCAATGCCGTCAATGATGGCGCGGTGGTTCCACGGCTCGCCCACACAATAACCGTCCATGTTCCCAACTCGCATGTTGGCCACCATCTGCGGCGGCGGAACGGTGATGACTTTGGCATCCTTGATTGGGTTGATGCCGTTGGCTGCCATCCAGTAATACAGCCACATGGCGTGGGTGCCGGTGGGGAAGGTCTGGGCGAAGGTGTATTCGCGTTTCTCAGAGGCCATCAGTTTGGCGAGGCCTGCGCCATCGACGGCGCCTTTGTCGGCCAGCTTTTTCGAGAGCGTGATGGCCTGGCCGTTCTGATTCAGGGTCATCAGCACGGCCATGTCTTTTTTGGTGCCGCCCACGCCCAGGTGCACGCCGTAGATCAGGCCATACAACACGTGGGCAAAGTCCAGCTCGCCAGTGACCAGCTTGTCGCGCACGCCGGCCCAACTGGCTTCCTTGGTGGGGATGATCTTCACGCCGTATTTTTTGTCGATGCCCAGCACTGACGCCATCACGATGCTGGCGCAATCGGTCAGCGGGATGAAGCCGATCTTGACTTCTTCTTTCTCGGGTTTGTCCGAGCCTTGGGCATACACGGCCGCACGCAGGGCCGGGTTGATGCCGATGGCACCCACGGTGGCGGATTGGAGCAGAGTGCGGCGGCTGAAATTGGTTTGCAAAAGATCGGTCATCACAAGTTTCCTGAAAAATGAAAAAAAAGCGTCCGCATCACGCTGCCAGCGTTTTGAAAACGCGACAAACGAAATGGGGACGCCTTTGTCCTTTTTGTGGCCTCTGCACCCGCCATTGGGTGTTTTGGCCAATTGACCGTCATCGGTCTTGTAAGGATCTACGCAAGCTGCGTGCCAGATAAGTCGCTGGCTGGTCTATTTGCCTTGTGTTATATTTTTTATAGCGATGTCGCTAATTTCCACAGGGACTTTCAGGCTATTTTTGAAAGACTTTGTGGCATCAGGCCAGTAGCGCACTAAAATTGTGCGGTGCACCAATTCAAACCCGGCACGGCCAGTCTGCCAAGCGCGTGCACGCCGAATTAGCCCAGCAATTCAGCCACATCCAGCATGCGTTGCGCCACATCCACCAATTTGAGGCCTTTGCTCATGGCGGTCTTGCGCAGCTTGTCATACGCGGCTTGTTCGCTCAAATTCTGGCGCTGCATCAAGAGGCCCTTGGCGCGGTCGATCACCTTGCGATCCTGCAGCTCGGTTTTGGTGCTGGCCAGTTCGTCGCGCAGGGCCTGTTCGTGCTCAAAACGGGCCATTGCCACGTCCAGAATGGGGCGGATGCGTGCGCTGGACAGCCCCGCCACGACGTAGGCTGATACGCCGGCCGCCACAGCGTCTTTGGCGACCGAGGGGTCTTCATCATTGGTGAACATCACGATGGGGCGGCGCTCGTCGCGCGTGGCCATCACCACATGCTCCAGCGCGTCGCGGGCCTCGCTTTCGGCGTCCACAATGATCATGTCGGGCTGGAGCTGGTGGATGCGCTCGGCCAGAAACAAATCGGCCGGCAACACCGCAATCAGGTTGAAGCCGTTTTCCAGCAATCCAATGCGCAGGCTGCGGGAGCGCTCGGCCAATTGCAACGCGTGGCTGTCGTCGTCGTCAATCGTGACCAGGTCGGGGGCAATCACCACAATGCGCAGCGCCTCTTTCATGAAAAATCCTTCATGCAAGGGTTTTGCAAGATTCGGGCCACCTTGCCGCAAACCTTAAACTCTGCCCCATGCCTTTGCACAATTCCACTTCACAACTGATTCTGGGAATCGAGTCGTCGTGCGACGAAACAGGGGTGGCCTTGGTCGAATCGACGGGCATGGCCGTGCCTAGGCTGTTGGCCCACGCCTTGTACAGCCAGATTGAAATGCACCAGGCTTATGGCGGCGTGGTGCCCGAGCTGGCCAGCCGCGACCACATCCGCCGCGTGTTGCCGCTCACCCGGCAAGTGATGGCTGCATCTGGCAAACAACTC
>JANYCG010000244.1 GCA_025360385.1 Burkholderiales bacterium
GAGTGGCAAAACCTGTCGGCGCGGTCGAGCTGGCGGGGCCTGTTGCTGGTGGCGCATTGCTGGCTGGCAATAGGTGCGACCATCGCCATGGGGGTGGCCTGGCCCGTCACAATTCCGCTGGCAGTGGTGCTGGTTGGCAACCGCCAACTGGGCCTGTTCATCTTGATGCATGACGCAGCCCATGGCCTGCTGCACCGCAACCGCGCCATCAACGACTGGGTGGGCAAGTGGCTGTGTGGTGCAGACTTGCACACGTATCGCCCCTACCATTTGCAGCACCACCGCTTTGTGCAGCAGACCGATGACCCGGACCTGGTGCTGTCGGCACCCTTCCCGGTAACCCGTGCGTCACTCTGGCGCAAGGTCTTTCGGGACCTGACGGGCCAGACTTTTTTCAAGCAGAAATTTGCTGCCTACTTCGCGCCCCTGGCCACTGCGGGTGGCACCACGCGCTGGGCCTTGGTGGCCGCCCAGGCCCGCAAGCAGCGCCTTTTTTTGCTGTGCAACGGGCTTGGGCTGGCGCTGTTTGCGGCGTCAGGCCTGGCCTGGGCCTGGCTGCTGATGTGGCTGCTGCCCATGGCCACCTGGCTGCCTTTGATTTCGCGCTTGCGCAACATCTCGGAGCACGCGCTGGTCGCCCAAAACGAGCCCGACCCACTACGCCATGCCCGCACCACCCACGCCAATGTATTGGAGCGGATGCTGATTGCGCCGTATTGGGTCAACTACCATTGCGAGCACCATATGTTCACGCAAATTGCCTGCTGGAACCTGCCCAAGGCGCACCGTATTTTGCAGCGCCAGGGCGCAACCCAAGGCATGGCGCTGACCCCCGGCTACTGGACGTTGATCCAACAGGCCAGCGCCGCCTGACCGCCGTGACTCATTTTTGTTGATCTGGCCCGATGACAGCCCAAATTCGATCCGGGTTGAGCGTGTGGAAACCCTTCGACAGGCTCAGGGCGAACGGGTCATGTTTCGTTGGGCCATTGGCATATCCACAGCGATATCCATAGCCATAGCTGGCGAAGCGCCCTGGTTCAATCATGCCATTTCGTCCCTATCTGATTGATTCGCTCAAAGGGTATTCAGCCCAGCGGCTAGCCAAAGACATTAGCGCCGGGGCCACGGTCGGCATCGTCGCCTTGCCGCTGGCGATGGCCTTCGCCATGGCCAGCGGGCTCAAGCCGGAAGCGGGCCTATTCACGGCCATCATTGCCGGGCTCATTATTTCGGCGCTGGGCGGAAGCCGCGTCCAGATTGGCGGCCCGGCTGGTGCCTTCATCGTCATCGTTTATGGCATCGTCGAGCGGTATGGCCTGGCCAACCTGATCATCGCTACGGCCATGTCGGGCGTGATGCTGTTTTTGATGGGGTTTTTCAAACTCGGCGTGCTGATCCGTTTTGTCCCGGTGGCGGTGGTCATTGGCTTTACCAATGGCATTGCGGTGCTGGTGGCCGTCTCCCAAATTAAGGACTTTTTAGGCCTGCAGGTGGCTTCAATGCCAGCCAATTTTTTTGGCATTCTGTCCACCGTGTGGACGCACTTGGGAACCACCAACTACCTGGCGCTGGCACTGGCCTTGCTGGCTCTGCTGTTGATCCTGGCGTGGCAATGGCTCACACCCAAATTTGCCAATGGACAGGCAGCAGGTGACGCTGCTGGCACGCTTCGCAAAGGCGCCGTTTTGGCGGGCCGCCTGTCAGCCGTGCCGGGGTCCATCGTCGCGCTGCTGGTCACCACCGTGCTGGTCTCCGTGCTGGACATGAAGGTTGACACCATCGGCAGCCGCTTTGGCGGCATCCTGTCGGCATTGCCTGGTTTTGCCTGGCCTGACTTCTCCTGGGAGACCGCGCGTTTTTTGATTGTGCCTGCCACCACGCTGGCCCTGCTGGGCGCGATTGAGTCCCTGTTGTGCGCCCGCGTGGCCGACGGCATGATCGACGACCGGCATGACTCTAACCAGGAACTGATGGCGCAGGGGATTGCGAATTTCGTCACGCCATTTTTTGGCGGCATGCCAGCCACCGGCACCATTGCGCGCACCATGACCAATGTCAAAAGCGGCGCGACCAGCCCGATTGCCGGCATGGTCCACGCAGCGACTCTGCTTGTCATCATTTGGGTCGCCGCGCCATTGGCCAACAATGTGCCCTTGGCCGCGCTGGCCGCCATTCTGATGTTTGTCGCCTGGAATATGGGCGAGTGGCGCGAATTTGCCAACCTGCTGCAGTTCCGCCTGCCGTACCGCATCACCTTGCTGACTGTGTTTTTTCTGACCGTGGTGTTTGACTTGACGGTGGCAGTCGAAGTGGGCTTGCTGGCGGCTTGCCTAACGTTCATTTACCGCATCTCCAGCCTGTCGCGTTCCGAGCGGGTTGCCGCCAGCGGTCAACCCCTGCTGGCCGGGCAGGCTGGCCGGGTGGATGCCTACCGGCTCTACGGCGCGCTGTTTTTTGGCGCGGTGAAGTTGCTG
>JANYCG010000320.1 GCA_025360385.1 Burkholderiales bacterium
GCAGTTCCACGCGGATGATTTTACCGTAAGCCCCTTCCGGACCAAGACTGGCAGGCCATTGCAGGCAATAGGTTTCCAGCAGCACGCGCCCGCCATTGACATCGTTCGGGTCTATCGACGGGCGTATGCCCAGATTAGCAACGCCGGGCAGCGGCTTGTCTGCCAGGCCATACACATGCACTGCGAAAATTCCGCTGGCGGCGGGATTCCAGTGAGAAAACCGCAGGTTGAGCGTGCGAAACCCCAGCTCGCGCCCAAGTTTGCGGCCATGCACAACGTGGCCCGAGATGCTGTAAGGGCGGCCCAACAGGCTAGCCACCCGGTTCATCTGGCCAACGGCCAGGGCCTGGCGCACGGCCGAACTGGAGACCCGGGTGCTCCTCCCGCCGCCGGGCTGTCCCTGGGGGTCCGGTACTTCATAGCTGTTCATGCGGGCGACATCAAAGCCCAGACGCTCACTGCAGGCGTCCAGCATGGCGTAGTCGCCTGCGCGTTTTGCGCCAAAGCGGAAGTCATCGCCCACCAGCACGTATTTGGCGCCCAGGCCGTTGACCAGCACGTCCTGGATAAAGGTTTCGGGTGGCTGGGCGGCCAGCGCCGCGTCAAACGGCAACACCACGCACTCGTCAATGCCGCAACGCGCCAGCTCGGTGAGCTTGTCGCGCAGGGTGGCAACGCGCGCCGGTGCCAGCTCGGGCTTTCGGGCCAGGGCGGCGAAATAGTCGCGTGGATGCGGCTCAAACGTCATGACGCAACTGGGCACGCCCCGGTGCTGTGCTTCATTTTTAAGCAGCGCCAGCATGGCCTGGTGGCCCCGATGCACGCCGTCGAAGTTACCAATCGTCAAGGCGCACTCGGGTGCAAGCCGGGGATGGCGGTAACCGCGAATAACTTTCATGGGGCTCATTATCGTTTTTATAGCGCCCAAGCCCGGTTGCGCGGGGCTTGAGCGTGGTTAATGTGGGATTTGGGCCGGTTTGTCATGATTTCACTGTATATTGGTGCTTAGTCAGTCGAACGCCTTGTTTTTAAACGTCATTTCCAGTGATGGAGGTTTGTTTTGAAGGTCTTGAAACTCTCTGCCCAAGGGTTGCCGCAATCCTGGATCAGCCTTGAAGAGGCCGTGTTGCATTACGCCGCTGACGAAGTGCGCTGGGAAATGGGCGCGCGGGTGGCTACTTTTCACGGTGGTCACAATGCCATCACGGGTGACCAGTCCATCATCATGGTCAACAGCATTATTGGCACCAAGGGCGTACCCAACATCAACCCGTTTGATTTGAGGCCCGGGCTGACCAATGGCAAATTGTTTGTGCGTGACCGCAATGTGTGCGCCTACTGCGGCGAGCATTTTCATGAGGAAGACCTTACGCGCGAGCACATCGTGCCGTTTGCGCAAAACGGCGTCGACACCTGGATGAATGTGGTCACGGCCTGCCGCGCCTGCAACCATCGCAAAAGCAGCCGCACGCCCGAGCAGGCCCACATGCCGCTGCTGTACACGCCTTACATTCCCAGCCTTTGGGAAGTCTTCATTTTGCGCAACCGCCGTATCCTGGCGGACCAGATGGAGTTTTTAATGGCCCACGTGCCCAAGACCTCACGCCTGCTGGCCTGACGGTTTTTTAACGAAGCTACCCTACCACCAGGCATCTGGCGCAGGCGCGCCTGTCCAGCAGCGCCGCTACTGCCCGGTGGCGGTGACGTTGCAGCTCACCACAAACGAGAGTGTGGAACTGACCGCGAACGTGGGCGTGATGGACAGCCCGGCACCCTGCAAGGCGCTGATGGTCAGGGGTGACGGACAACTCGCGGAGCCCGCAGACACCACGCAGGTCACGGTATTACAACTCAGACCTGTGACCGCCGGGTCAGTCAGTACCGTGCCCGGCGCCACCGCCGGCCCTAAATTGGCTACCGTGATGGTGTAGTTGGTCACTGTACCGGCTACAACGGTCGTCACCACGTTGGTCTTGCTCACCTGCAGATTGGCCGAGGGCCCGACAATCGTCGGCACCGTGGCGGTATTGTTCGCGCTATTGGTGTCGCTGGTTCCTGTGAGGGGCGAAAGCGTCACTGTGTTGGTAATGTTGGTAGCTACCGTCTGCGTTTTACTGACCTTGGACGTCACAATAATCGAGCACTGGTCCCCCGCCAGGGCGTTGGTGAGGGTGCCTGTCACCTGCGTGGACCCGTTCACGACGGCCGATGCCGTGCTACAGGTGCCACCCCCAATCATGGCGGCCGTGATGGACAGCACCGGCGTCATCAGCCCCGGAAGGGTGTCAGTGAAGGTGGCCGAGCCCGTGCCTCCACCGGTGGAATTGGTGATGGTCAGCACGTACTGCACAGTTTGCCCACCCGGTATGGTGACCACACTGGTGCTGGTGGTGCCGCACACCCCCACGCACTGTGATTTGCCGGCAGCAAAGTCGGTGCCCACCTTGTAGGTGGCCGATGTAGCGGTCGCATTGACGCCCGAGGTCGTCATCAAGGCTGCGGCCGCGATGG
>JANYCG010000032.1 GCA_025360385.1 Burkholderiales bacterium
CGCTGGCGGACCACGGTGCAGGCAAGTCATACCTGGGGTTTATTTTGTATGACTTGTTCTTCAATGTGGCTCATGCGGGGCAAGCCAAGGCTGGCCACATTTACGGTATTGAAACCCGGCCCGAACTGGTTGAAAAATCACGCACCCTGGCCGCGCACCTGGGCTTTGAGCGCATGTCGTTTTTAAACCTGACGGTGGCAGAGGCCACGACCTCGCCAGACCTGCCGCCCGGCGTCGACATCGTCACCGCGCTTCACGCCTGCGACACCGCTACCGACGACGCGATTGCCTTTGGCCTGGCCAAGCAGGCGCGTCACATGGTGCTGGTGCCCTGTTGTCAGGCCGAAGTGGCGGGCGTGCTGAAGAAAGGCCGGGCGCTGAATCTGGCCAAAACCCCGCTGGCCGAGCTGTGGCGGCACCCGCTGCATACCCGTGAGTTTGGCAGCCAGATCACCAACGTGCTGCGCTGCCTGCAACTGGAGGCCAGCGGCTACGGCGTGACGGTGACCGAGCTGGTGGGCTGGGAGCATTCGATGAAAAACGAACTTATTCTGGCCAGCCAGCCCGCCAGGCCCAACGCCGCAAAAACCCGCGAAGCCCAGGCGCGTTTGCAGCAGGTGCTGGCTGAGTTGGGGCTGGGTGAATTGACCGCGCGGTTTGCCGTGCAGGCAAGCGTGGCTTGAACAAAGCCCGAGCTGGCGGACTCACGGGCTTACACGACCAACCTGGCGTCCAGTTCCCGCACCCGGTGGTCCACGTAGTAGCCGCCAAATTCTGTGTAGCGCAGCAGCACCCGCTCGCAGGTATCGCAGGCATACACGTCGCTGACATTGCAGGGAAAAAAATCGACGGCAATCGGTGCGTCTGGCGACGCATAGCGCGTGCCGTTTGGGTGGTGTTCTTCCTGCGTCGGCTCATAGACCTCGGGGTCGCGCAAGGTACCCAGTCGGCGCATCTGCGCCTTGGGCCAGCGCTCTTCAGTAAAGCTCTCCCAGCCGGCGCAGGGGCGCAGTGGGCAGGTACAGGCTTTGGCCGGTGTTAGTCCGACTAGCGCGGTCAGTGATTTTGCGTTTAATTCGTCCATCGTGAATTATTGAGGAAACGGTTGCGGTTTGAATTTGAGCCGCGCAACGATAATGTAAAGATCGGTATACCGGATGGCTTGCTACTGCAAAGTCACTCCTATTAGCTGGATTTAACCAAACATGGCTTTTGCCAAGACCATCAATGACAGCTTCCGCGCGATTAACAACTCTGGCAAAAACCACCCTGTGGGACAGTGCTTACCTGGCGCTCAAGTCGGCTTTGCTGGAAGGGCGCTATGCGCCGGGCGACCGCATCGTGCTGCGTGACATAGCCGAAGAGTTGGGTATCAGTTTGACGCCAGTGCGTGATGCGGTCAACCGTTTGACGGCAGAAAAAATTCTGGATCGAGGTGGCGTGGGAAATGGTGGAGGCGCTACAGTTCCGCTGCTCAATACCCATCAGTTCAGGCAATTGATGACGGTACGCAGCAGCCTGGAGCCCGTGGCTTGCGCGGCGGCTGCGCAGCATGCTGACGTGGCGCAGCTTGATGCGATAGAGGCTTGCCTGTTTGCCATGAAGCGATCTGTAAACGAACATCACAAAGAGCAATACCTGGCTGAACACTACCGTTTTCACTTTGGTATATATGCCCTCTGCAAGATGCCCATTGTGCTGGAGTTGATTGAAAACGCCTGGCTCAGGTGCAGCCCTACGTTGACGCTCGCTCTCCCCGAATATATTCCGGGGCTCAAGCGTTATGAGTTTCATGTGGCTGCGCTAGCAGCGCTCAGGCGCGGCGATGCGGCGCAAGCTGCAGTAGCTATTCGTGCTGACATAGAGAGTGCCCGCGACGATATTTGCTTGCTGCTTGACAAGGCCAATCGCAGCTAATGTGGCGCGCATCGTGAAACGATGCATTCCTTCATTCCCATTTGGCAAAAATGCGTCTTTCTTGACTTGAAAAGCCGTCGTCGGCTATGATTGTTGTTTGTTATAACAATGAGCAACCGACATTTTTCAACCTAAGGAAATTTAATGGCCTCGCGTTACATGGCAGCTTCGCTTGCTGCAGGTTTTCTGACTGCCCTTTCGGCCACCACGACTTTATGGGCTGCAGAGCCAGCCTCTAGTTTTCCCAACAAAGAGATTCGCTTCGTCGTGCCCTGGAATGCAGGCGGCTCCAACGATATCGCTGCGCGCGCTTTGGCGCACCTTGCCGCCGAGCAAGGCGTGCGGGTGATTGTTGAGAACGTGCCAGGTGCAACTGGCTCGATTGGCATGAGCAAGGTAGCCAATGCAGAGCCGGACGGCTACATGATCGGCATGGGCACTAGTTCAACATTGGCCTTGATTGCACAAAACCTGACCCAGCTACGTAACGAGCAATTCACGCCGATTGCGCGGGTGACGATAGACCCATTGGTGTTGTTG
>JANYCG010000045.1 GCA_025360385.1 Burkholderiales bacterium
TTCATCTGGACTGCCAGCGCTCGTGACATTCTGGAGAAAGTCATCCGCGCGAAGGCAAAACTCAATACGGTTCAAACAGCGTGAAACACTACACTAGGGAAGCGCTGAACGAGTCGTGGCGGAGGTGCGGCAGCCGGAACGGGATGGGATGCAAGGCGGATTTCGCAGTCAATAGCCCCGCTATTGGCAAGAAATTCAACGCAGCAGGCCGCCCGAGCCCGGCTGATCGCACGCCGTAGGGGACTTGTTCAGCGCTTCCTTAGTTTTTTGCTTGTCTGCGCCGCATGCCCAATCGCATGTCGGCGAATTGTCGTGAAAGGCCCGCAATGCGCTCTGTTTTGGGGAATACGTCAAAATCCCTCGCATGCAATTCGTGTCTGACTCTACTTTGCCCGGTCACCCGACTGCGACGGGCGACTTGCGCGCGGCGTCGCCAACGCTGACGGCGCAAATGCTGGGCTACAGCGGGCTGATTCCGTTTGTGGGACTGAGTGCAGTGGCATGGCTGGCTGACGGCGCGCTCCAAATGAAAGCAGCGCAGGTCTTACTGGCCTATGGCGTGACCATCCTCAGCTTTTTGGGTGCAATCCACTGGGGTTTGGCCTTGCACAATCCCGCTGATCCACCCCGCTGGATGCTGGTATGGGGCGTGGTCCCCAGCCTTTTGGCATGGATTGCACAGCTGTGGGGTGAAGCCAGTGGTTTGTGGATCCTGGCGACAGGGCTTTGGGCCTGCTTTGCAGTTGATCGCAGGGTGTACCCCCGATTCGGTGCCGAGGGTTGGCTGCGTATGCGGCTTGCCCTTACCGTGATTGCCAGCCTGTCTTGTAGCGCGGTGGCGATGCGCATCGTCCGGTGAGCCGCAACGGCGACATTGCAGTGACCGCTGTTTCATCATCGCTCAGCGAAGCCAGCATCTCCCGCATTGTGGAGATGGCTTGGGAGGACCGCACCGCGTTCGAGGCCATAGCAGCTCAGTTTGGTCTCAATGAATCGACCGTGGTGGCCTTGATGCGAAGGCAAATGAGGCCTTCGTCTTTCCGGATGTGGCGCAAACGCATGGCCGCACGCACGACGAAGCACGTGGCGCTGCGCGGTGCGGTTTTTATACGTCACCGCGCCAGCCATTCCCGGCCGTAGCGGCCCCAACTGCAGTGCCTGCTCCACGCGCTCTGGTATGGTTCAAACGCGACTTACGGGTGCACGACCATGCCCCGTTGGCGGCGGCACTGGCGCATGCCGATGCGTTAGCGCTTTTTGTCGTGGAACCTGACTGGTTGCAGAGCCCTGAATGCGACGCCAGCCACGTCGATTTCGCACTCGCCTGCGTGGCTGAATTGCGCTCTGCCCTGGCCGCACGTTGCCTGCCGCTTATGGTGCGCACTGGCTCTGCGGTTCAAGTACTCGCACAACTGCACAGTGAGCTTGCTTTTACGCACCTCCTGAGCCACGAAGAAACTGGCACCGGTTGGTCCTACACGCGGGACCGAGCGGTGGCACGGTGGTGTCAGGGCGCGCACGTAGCGTGGCAGGAATTTACCCAGACTGGCGTGGTGCGGCGCTTGCGCAGCAGAAGCGGCTGGGCACAACGCTGGCAGGCGCGCATGGATGCGCCGTTGCAACTGCTGGACGGCAGCTTTTCAGCCACGGTGTCGCTGGAGCAGCCTGAACTGCCCACGCTGAAAGCGCTCGGCCTCGCGCCCCACCGAAAAGCTTTGCAGGCTGCGGGCGAGAAGGCGGCGCGACGTACGCTCACAAGCTTTTTGCAGGTTCGCGGCTACGACTACCGCAAGGCACTGTCCAGCCCCCTCTCCGCCGAAGACGGCTGCAGCCGCCTGAGCCCGCACCTGGCGTTTGGCACACTGTCGATGCGCACGGTGCACCAGGCCACAGAAGTGGCTATTGCCAACGCGCCGGACCGCGCGCTGGCCTATGCCCTGCGCGGCTTTGCCGGGCGGCTGCGCTGGCACTGCCACTTCATGCAAAAACTGGAAGACGAGCCCGACATCGAGTTCCACAACTTCGCGCGGGTGTATGACGGCCTGCGGGAAAACGACTTCAACGACGACCACTTTGCCGCCTGGTGCGAGGGCCGCACGGGGTACCCGATGGTGGATGCCTGCATGCGCTCGCTCAAGGCGAAGGGCTGGATCAACTTTCGCATGCGCGCCATGCTGGTGAGTTTTTCCAGCTACCACCTGTGGCTGCACTGGCGGCAATCCGGAATTTTTTTAGCGCGCCAGTTTCTGGACTTTGAGCCCGGTATCCATTGGAGCCAGATGCAAATGCAAAGCGGCACCACCGGCATCAACACGCTGCGCATGTATTCGCCCACCAAGCAGGCACAGGATCAGGACCCTGAGGGCCTGTTCATCCGCCGCTGGGTTCCGGAACTGGCGCGTGTGCCGCTGCCGTATTTGGCGCAACCATGGACGATGGACCTCAGTGTGCAGCGCATGGCAGGCTGTTTGATCGGTGTGGACTACCCGGCCCCTATCGTGGACGACAAGGTGGCAATGAGGGCAGCAAAAGACCGGATGTATGGCCTGCGACAAAGCCAGGAGGCGCGTGAGGAGGCGGGCAGCGTGCAGTTCAAGCATGGTTCACGCAAAAGCGGCCTGACGCAAACAGGGCAGCAGCGCAAGACAAGGCGCAGGGCAGACGAATCTCACACACCGTCACCGCAGGGTGATTTGTTTGCATGAAAGTTTGCGTGAAAAACGACTTCAAAGGCAACAAAAACTTTCTGCCCAGCAAACTGTGTGCGGTATGCGGTCGCACCATGACCTGGCGCAAAGCCTGGGCGAAAAATTGGGACTCGGTGTTGTATTGCTCGGAGGCATGCCGCGCTAAAAAGACTGACAAGAAAAATCCATGACCTACACCCAAAAAAAAGAGCCAGCGCCGTTGCCCGCCACGGTGCGTAATCTGGTGCTAACCCTGGGCGACCAGCTCGACGTGCAATCTACGGCCCTGCAAGACTTCGATGCAAAACACGACGTCGTGTGGATGGCAGAAGTAGCCGAGGAGTCCACCCATGTGTGGTCAGCCAAACAGCGTATCGCCGTCTTCCTGAGCGCCATGCGCCACTTTGCGCAAGAGCTGCTGGACTGTGGCTTGCCAATTAGTTACACCCGGCTGGACGATGTCAACAACCGGGGCACGCTGGCGCTGCAACTGAAGGATGCGATCAACCAACTTAAACCGGCGGCTCTGGTGATCACTGCGCCCGGGGACTGGCGCGTCCTGCAAAGCCTGCGGGCTGTGGCCAATGCGCACGCGTTGCCCCTTGAAGTGCGCGACGACACCCATTTCTTCAGCACGGTGCGCGAGTTCGCGGCGCATGCCAAGGGCCGCAAGCAATTGCGCCTGGAATATTGGTACCGCGAACTGCGCCAGAAGCATGGCATTCTGATGGACGGCAAAGACCCGGAGGGTGGGCAATGGAACTTTGACGCTGACAACCGGGAGTCATTTGGCAAAGCGGGGCCGCAAAACGTGCCGAAGCCCACACGCTTCGAACCGGACGCAATCACGCAGAACATCATCGCGCTGGTCAACACGCGCTTCGCACACCACCCTGGCACACTCCAGAGTTTTGGTTGGCCGGTCACGCGCGCACAGGCACTGCAAGTTTTACAAACATTTATCAAAGAACGCTTGCCGCTCTTCGGCCAGTATGAAGACGCCATGTGGTCGGGCGAGCCCTGGCTCTACCATTCGCATCTGAGCTGCGCGATGAACCTCAAACTTCTGAATCCGCGCGAAGTGGTGCAGGCGGCCGAAGCGGCCTATCGCGCGGGCCATGCGCCTCTTGCCGCGGTCGAGGGTTTCATACGTCAAATTCTGGGCTGGCGCGAATTCGTGCGCGGTATCTACTGGACGCAGATGCCCGGTTATCTAGAAAAAAATGCACTCAATGCCCAAGCCGAGTTGCCTGCCTGGTACTGGAGCGGCGAGACCGACATGGCCTGCCTGCGCGACGCCATTACCCAGACCCTGGAGCACGGCTATGCCCACCACATTCAGCGGCTGATGGTGACCGGGCTTTATGCGCTGCTTCTGGGCGTCAAGCCCCACGCCGTGCACCAGTGGTATCTGAGTGTGTATGTGGATGCAGTCGAATGGGTTGAACTGCCCAACACACTCGGCATGGGCCAGTTTGGCGATGGCGGTCTGATGGCCTCCAAGCCTTATGTCGCCAGCGGCAAATACATTCAGCGCATGAGCAACCATTGCAAAGGCTGCAAATACGACCCAGCCCTTTCCACAGGCGAGACCGCTTGCCCGTTCACCAACTTGTACTGGGACTTTTTGCATCGGCGCGAAGCCCTGCTTAAGAAGAACCCGCGCATGGCCATGCAATTGAAAAACCTGGCGCGGCTGGATGCCCCAGCGCGTGAGGCGATCTCTGCGCAAGCAACGCAGCACCGGCTGGCGCAAGTGCCGTCGTCTACGACAGCTTCGCCCGCTCAATCCGCATGACCTTTTTCGAGCCCACCGTGCAGGCCGCGCGAGCCCGTCTGGCAGCGGTCGACCCCGACGCCTACGCGCGCACCCGCAACGCGCTGGATGGCGCAGTAACCCGCCTCTCGCCCTACCTGACCCATGGCATGCTGAGCCTGCGGGAGGTGTATGGCGCGGTGCATGCGCGTCACCCGCTGGATGCCAAACACAAGTTCGTCTTTGAGCTGGGCTGGCGGGCCTACTGGCACCATGTGTGGGGCCATTTGGGTGAAGGTGTTCACACGTCGCTGCACATGGGGCTGCTGCCAGACGATGCTTGCCAGGCGGATATCCCCGCCGACGTGCTGGAGGCGCGCACCAGCGTGCCTGCGATCGATATGGCCGTGCGCGAACTGTACGAAACGGGATATGTCCATAACCACGCGCGCATGTGGCTGGCCAGCTATCTGGTGCACCTGCGCAAAGTGAACTGGCACGCCGGTGCGCAATGGATGCTGGGCCATTTGTTGGACGGCGATGTAGCCAGCAACCACTTGAGTTGGCAGTGGGTTGCCGCAACGGGCAGCGGCAAGCCGTATTTATTCAACGCAGACAACGTTGCCAAGTACGCGCCTGACGCGTGGCACAGCTTTGGCACCGCCATAGACGCAAGCTACGAAGCGCTGGATCGCGTTGCCCGCAGCACTGCGACTGTCCGGCACCCGCGCGGAAATGGGTTGCTGGATGAAGGCCTGGCGCAGCCCGGCCTGCACCCATCCCCGACCGAGGTGGCGTCTGGAGCGACTACCGCCTGGTCAGCCCCTGACCCTGAGCTTGCGCAAGGGCGCGACGTGTGGTTGGTTCATCCGTGGTCTATGGGCGCATTAACGCACGAGCGCGCGACTGACCACCTGATTGTCGGCGTCGGTTTTGTGGAGTGCCACATTACCAACCCCTGGAGCGCCCGCCGGTGGCAATTTGTGACCGACGGACTGCGTACTCAAACGCCGCACTTGTGGTGGGGTAGCGCCGCTGCGATGGCCTGCGCGCTGCACAGAGCGCGATCTGTCTCTTGGGTTGCCAACCCGCACGCAGACAGCGCGTTAAACCTAATGCAAGTGCAGTGGCGCAATGGTGCGGTTTCACCTATCGCCAAAGCAGTAACACAGCCCGCACTCTTTGTGCCGGTCGAAAAACACTGCGCCAGTTTTTCAGAATGGTGGCGGCGCACCCGGCTCAACCCCTGACCATCACCAGGGGATGGTGTTTCCCAGGTAGTCCACAAAGTGCGCGCCTGGCTTGGCCTCTAGACCGCGCAAGGCCGCCAGCATGCCCTGCACCGACTCGGCAGGCTCCAGCAAATGCGCCACGCCCGCCGAAAACGGACGCGACAGCTCCGAGCGCACCGTACCGGGTTGCAGCGCCACCACCTTGAGCGTTGGTTGCTTGCGCTGCAGTTCTATCGCAGCGGTTTGCAAGAACATGTTCAACGCCGCTTTGGCCGCGCGGTAAGCGTACCAGCCGCCCTTGTGGTTGTCGGAAATGCTGCCTACGCGGGCAGACAGCTTGGCGTAGATGCTGGGTCCCGGCGCCAGCAACGGCGAGAAATGCCGTAACACCATCAGCGGGCCTATGGCGTTGAGTTCGAACGACTTTGCGACGACATCCGGGCGCAGCGCAAACAGCGATTTCTCGGGGCCCGCGCCGTCGATGGTGAGTGCCCCGGTGGCATCCACAATCAGCTGGTAGGGGCCCTGAATTGCGCAGGCACAAACGTGCTGGGCAAACCCTAGCACGTTGTTCAGATCGAAGCCTGTGCAGCTGGAGCGCGACAGCGTCTCTACATGGGCACACTGCGGGTCACCGCGCAATGCCTCAACGAAGGCATGCCCGATGGCACCGCCCGCGCCG
>JANYCG010000062.1 GCA_025360385.1 Burkholderiales bacterium
GGCACTTTTCTGCCGATGAGTTTTTCAATGCCACTGAGAATATTCACGGCAGCCAATGAATCGCCGCCCATGTCGAAGAAGTTGTCCTCAATCGTCAGGGTTTGATTTTTCAATACGTTGCGCCATAGCGCCAGCAAATCAGTTTCGATCTGGCTGCTGGGCGCGCGGGCAATGCTTGTTGACACTGACACCGTCGGCTCGGGCAAATTGCTGTAGTCGATTTTCCCGACACTGCTCTGCGGCAGCTCGGCCATGACGTGAATGCCGCTGGGAACCATGTAGTCGGGCAGGCGTAGCCGAAGCACCCGTTGCAGGGTTTCTGCACTGTGGCCACTGCGGGTGCCCACCCAGGCGTAAATCAAAGGTTGCCCATTGCGCTCGATGAGTTTGGCCGCAGCCTGGGTCACCCCTTCGATGGCTGTCAACGTAGATTCGATTTCGCCCAGTTCAATTCGATACCCTCTTAACTTGACCTGTCGGTCGATGCGGCCAATGAAATTCAGGTTGCCATCCACACTGAGCCAGCCGCGGTCACCCGCACGGTACATGCGATGGCCTGGCCGAAAAGGGTCGGCAACAAATGCGGCGCTGGTCAAGTCGGCGCGATTGAGGTAACCACGGCCCACGGCATCGCCGCCAATATAAATCTCGCCAGCCACACCCAATGGCAATGGCGACAGGCCGGCATCCAGAACGTAGATGCGGGTGTCGTCAATTGCCTTGCCAATTGGGAGAATGCTGCCTGCTGGCATTTGCCGACAAGGCCAGGCCGTCGCGAAAATGACCGTTTCTGTCGGCCCGTAGACGTTGTAGAGCCGGGCGCCAGTTTGAAGCAAAAAGCGATTCGTAATTTCAGGTGTTAAAACCTCGCCGCCACAGCAGGCGACCCGCAGTTTCAGGCCGGGCTGGATTGCCGCCGCGTCCAGAAAACGGCTGAGGGTCGACGGAACAAATGCCATGATCGTGACACCATGACGAATGGCAAATTCCGCCAGATGTTCAGGCATCACGCGCCCAGGCGGCGGCAAGGCAATGCTGGCACCATGGATGAGCGGCAGGCACAGCTCAATCAGCGAGGGGTCAAAGGTAATTTGGGTGGCCTGAGCGGATCGATCGTCAGGCACGACCCCATATTCGCGCGACAACCACATCAGACGGCGAGACAGGGCCGCGTGCTCAATCATGACGCCTTTGGGCCGTCCGGTGGACCCCGATGTGAACAACACGTAGGCAAGGTCAGTTGAAGACGGTGCGGCAAAATGCGTCAATTCATCAGCGGCTGCCGGCGAGATTTTCCAGTCGGTGAACAGCGTCCGGGTGTGCAACTGGGACAAGCGTTCGGCGCTGTGTTCTTGAATCAACAAGCCGACTGCACCACTTTCAGAAATGATGTCGGCCAATCTCGCCACAGGGGCATCCGGATCCAGCGGTAAATAAGCGCCTCCAGCCTTGGCAATCGCCAATATGGCGACCACCATGTCGGCCGAGCGCTCAATGGCCATGGCAACGATTTTATTGGCCCCCACCCCAATAGCCGCAAGCCGGTGCGCCAGCTGGACTGCCCGTCGATTGAGGTTGGCGTAGTCCAGGCTGGCACCCTCCCATACCAAGGCGATTGAGGCCGGGTGTTTTTCGACCTGCTTCTCGAACTGTGTAATAAACGGCACCGTGTCCGGATTGGCTATGACCTGGCTATGCAGGTCTGTCACCAACAGTGCGTATTCATTGGCGGGCAAAATGGACAGCGATTGGACCGGCATTTCTGGATGCGCGGCAATCCCTTCAACAATGCACAGAATGCGCTCCCCCAGAAGCTCAGCTTCCGGCAGCGAGAAACACGCGGCGCTGGCCTCGATCACCAGTTCCACCGGCTGGTCTGCGTTGAAATCACACACTGACACGCTCAACGGGTAGCGTGCAATGCCGGTAAATAGTTGGCGGGTATCGACCAACTGAGCTTCACCAAATGCCACGCGATAGTCCTGGCTCTCAAACGACAGCAAAATATCAAACAACACGTCGCGGCCTGAGCGGATGACTTCGAGCTTTCTGGCCAGTTCACTCAATGGATAACGCGGGTGCCGCAAAGCGCTGCGGGTTGCCGCACCTACAGCGTTCATTAACTCAAGGCCCGTCATGCCAGGCTCGAATTCAACCTGCACTGGAACCACACCCACGAACATGCCCAGGGTTTCACGAAACCTGCGCCCGGCGCGGTTCAGGGTGGGGACGCCTACCAAAACATCATTGCGGCTGGCTACACGCGCAAAGTACAACATGATCGCAGCCATGAATAGGCTGAACGGCGTCTGGCCGTTCTGGCTGGCAAAAAGGGCCAGGCGCTGGTAGCTGGTGCGTGTAATGCGATTGACCACCAACCGGGACTCGCTCAAAGCGCGTTTTTGGCCAACGGCATGGCGTTGCTCAATCAAAGGCGCAGGCAGGCGGGGAATTTGCTCATGCCAATAATTTTCGTCCCGCTCGAATGCCGCAGACTTGCGGTAATCGTTAGACTCCTGGACAAAATTCAGGTAACCGGGGTCGCTGGTTGCCCTCAATTCGGCCTTTGACGCCAATGCGTTGTAGATCTCGCTCCATCGTTGGAATACCAGGGAGGTTCCCCAGCCATCCATCAACAAGTGATGAAATTGAATCGTCACGCCGTGCAACTGGTCATTGGCACGCAGCAGGGCAAACCGCCACGGTGGCGTGTCGCCTAAAGTGAACGGGTCGCGAAAGCGCTTTTGCCACCAGTCCCGCATCGCCTGCTCTGGGTTCGGGACGGCGCTGAAGTCAACCAGCTCTAGTTGGGGTTCCAGCGCTTCAACCAGGCGCTGGCTGCCATCGTCATGGGGAATCAAACGCAAGGCCTGGTTTTCCGCCACCAACACTGCGAGAGCTGCCTTGAGTAGATCAATATTCAACGGCCCGCTCAAGAAATTGCAGCCGCCAATATTCAGGTGCGCACTTTCCGGCCAGGCCCTCTGATCCAGCCAAACCTCGCGCTGGCTGAGTGACAGTGCCAGTTTGTCGCTTACTTGGTTTTCGTTTCCTTGAGTTTCCATAGTTTGATTTTTTCCATGGCGTATTTGTAGCCGACCTCCACAATTTCATCGGCGCGGCGATAACTCATCATTGAATACTCTGCAACCGGCGGCTCCAGATAATGGTCAGACTGCGCCACTGTTCTGCCGCGCTGGTTCAGACCGCCAATATGGCCTGCCCGGTAAAGAATATCGGCAATATTGGGCGCCACTTTGATTTTCGTAAAGTAGCCTTTTATGGTGCTCCAATTCGACAGTTTCGTCAATTTTGGATCAACGCCCATGGCCTCCTGAACGTCCACATCAATGGCGATGATGGTGCCGTTGCCGCGTCGGCGCTCCAATGGCGTGCCCAGGCGCATTCGCATGGCGTCCACCGGCACGTTCTCGAGAATGGCACCGTCAACCAGCATGTCACCATTGTCCAGCACCGGGGGCAACAGACCTGCTGGCGAATTGCTGGCCAGAACTGCTTTCCACATGGGGCCGCTGTCCAGCACCGTGGTACAGCCTTTTGTCAAATTGCAGGCCGCTGCAAAAAACGGCAACCACTGGCCATCCACCTGGGCATTGCCAAACATTTTGCGTAAATCACGTTTGACCCGATGGCCGGAAACCAATGAAATCAGCGGCAAAGTCAGGCGCTCGCCACCGCTGGCAAAAGTGCGCGTGTGTTCGACAATTTTGTCCAGCGGGACGCCGCAGGCATATTGCGCCGCCAACAAGGCACCCATGCTGTTGCCGCCGATCAAATCGACCGGAATGCCCGATTCACCGAGCGCCCGCAAAATGCCAATGTGTGCGAAGCCTCGTGCGCCGCCACCGCCCAACACGACACCCACGGCGGTGCCCGTCAGAAATCGCGCCAGGCGGGCAAAATCTGTCGGCCGCTGGCTGCGAAGTGGGTAAATGCGCTCAAAAGACCTTCCCTCTTTCCAGTTTGCCATGTCGCTTGGGCGGGCGGATTTGGCGCTATGCAAAACTGCGAGGTGCATGCGTTTCATGGAGTAATCAGGCTGTTCAAGCAAGCGTTTTTCAAGCAGGCCCACCGTATTGGGCGCATTGGCGGCCACCACAAAAACAACCTGGTCAGCTTGACGGAATGCACGCATGGACCAGTCGGTTGGTTCGCTTTGCGCCTCATAAACCAGAAAATCAGATTCTTCCTCCAGTGCATCCTGATAGGCAGACATGTCCTGCGCCGACTCAAGATGCCCTTTCAATTTCATTTTTTGAAGTTCAGCCTCATTGGGTGGCTCAAGCAAGTGGGTGCGACCCATTTTTGAAAAGGCCTCTGCCAGGCTGGCTGCGACTTCGTTTGCCTTGGCGTTTTCGTGCAGGGGAATCACGACAAAAGTCTGCGCATGCCGACGTACGGCAACCTCTTCGGCATGGCGGAGGTAGTTGTAAATGGTTCGTACAAAAACCTGGTTGATGGCCAGCGGGTATTGAACCAGCAGCGCCTCGAAATCGTCGCGGCTCAATACGGCCAGGACAGAGTCCCGAACCGCCGTGACGTCAGCCGCTCTTGGCTGGCGCAAAATCAGGCCTGACTCGCCAAAACTCATGCCAGGGCGAATCTCGTTATAAAGCAGCAGTTGGCCTTTCGCGTCTCGGCGGGACACGCGCAGGCCGCCGCTGATGACGAACAGCAGTTCGTCAGACGGTTCGCGCTCACGGATGACGTTGTGACCACCCGGAATCTGTTGCAGGCGCAAAACATCCGCCAACGCATGGACCACTGCGTCTTCCAGCTTGCCAAATACCGGGCTGGCGCGCAGCACGTCGATAATTTTTGAGCGGGATTCGGCTTTGCTGATCATGGGCTGTAGTCTATGTCAGGCTGGAGCCAAAGCTTGGGGCCGCGAATGGAAACGGGTCGTTGACGAGATAACCTGCGCATTGTCACCACTGACGGCCAGTGCCGCTACAAATTTTTGCCATGGCAAGTCAGGCTGGGCCAGCTTGAAGCCATAAAAACCCGCGTTGTTGCTGCCGCTGACCGCCAGTACCCGCAGTTTTGCGGGCTGAGGCAAGCCGTGGTGCACCAGCGCATCGCCCCAAACTTGCGTCGGGACTGGAGTCCCCAAATGCGCGGAAAATCCGTGCAAGGAGCAATCCACAATGGCCAGCAGATGCCGTTCACGTTGACCATTTATTTCGAACTCCACCATGCCAGAGCACCGGGCTTGGTAACGTGGAAACTTGCGTTTCAAGCGATCAGTTTCACTCTGAAAAAAATTCACCGGGAGGTATCGGATGTATTCAGGTGCTTTGTAAACAGAGTAAAGATACGCCTTCTCATGGTTGGCCATCCGCTCAAACAGCCTGGTGCAATGATTGAAAAAATAATCGAGCAAGGCTGGCGTCATCGGTGGCTCAATCGCAGAAGCCACAACCGGGCCGAGCCCCGCATGCTTTGCCAGGCGGTTTTTGAAAAAATAACGGTACAGGTTTTGACGCGTTCGCGTGCCCTGGTAAATCTGTTTCAGGGCAGTTTTTGCCTCGCGTAACTCCAGCATCGCCGCGCCGTCTGGCGCAGTGACGGCAGCATGCAGGTTTTTGGCGTCACGCTGGTCAAAGCGTTTAAACGTCAGCAAAACTTCCAGCATCTCCAGCAGAGCCGTTGGTGCGGCGACGACAAACTGGCGCAAATCAAAATAGCTGGTGCCAATGTCGACTACATATTTCATCAAAGGGAACAGGACGGTGCCCCCGGTTTGCCGAAAATCTGGGTGGACCGCCAAACCGGAGATTTCAGCAATTTGTCCCGGCCTCACTTTGAACTCTCCCAGATGCTGGCTGACGCCTGGTGAAAATCCAAACACGCTTTGGCGAACCATCGACACCGTTCCCACCACCACGCCGTCATAAATGGCGCACAGGGTGGTCGTGCTTGGCAGCGCATTGTGCAGCGTCACGCGCAAGCCGGAAGGGTCTGGCTGCATCAGACCCGCCGCGACGAAACTCCCGTGCAGCAGGCGGTAGCAGGCTTCAAGTTCTTCACGCGTTTCGGCGATCTTCAAAATCAGCCGTGAATCAGCTGTGGGAGAACAGTCAACCAGCCAGCGGCTGACACTGCCGCGCCAGGACTTGGGTAACAAAGTCAGCGCCGCCCTCAGGGCTCGGTGGCACCTGCTCTTGATTCGTGTGGCGGGCGTGTTTTTCATCCTCAGCCTGACCGGCCGTAGGCATCCTCGAATCGGACGATATCGTCTTCGCCTAGGTAGGATCCTGACTGGACTTCAATCATCTCCAGTGGTACCTGCCCCGGGTTTTCTAGCCGGTGCGTGGTGCCAAGGGGAATGAAGGTGGACTGGTTCTCGGACACCAGAAAGGTCTCGTCGCCACGGGTGACCCGGGCGGTGCCACTGACCACGATCCAGTGCTCAGCCCGGTGGTGATGCATCTGCAACGACAATATCCCCCCCGGTTTGACCACGATCCGCTTGACCTGAAAACGTGCGCCCGCATCGACACTGTCATACCAGCCCCAAGGGCGGAACACTTTGCGGTGCATCTGCCCTTCAGAACGCTGGTTCTGCTTCAGGCGGTCGACAATCTTTTTGACATCCTGGGTTTTGTCTTTGTGTGCGACCAAAACGGCGTCGGCGGTTTCAACCACGATCAGGTCCGATATTCCCACACAGGCCACCAGCCGCCCTTCCGACACTGCCATGGTGTCGGCGCAATCCTGCAACAGGACATCGCCCTGCATGACATTGCCGCCAGCGTCTTTAGGCAATACTTTCCAGAGCGCTTCCCAGGAGCCCACATCAGACCAGCCTGCGGACAAAGGCAACACGACGCCCTGGGGCAGGCCCTGAGACCCCACTGGGCCGGCGCCGGCGAGGCGCTCCATCACGGCATAGTCGATGGAGTCACTGGGGCAGGCCGAAAAGGCCTCTTTGCCAACGCGGATGAATTCGCCGTCGTGAGTGCCTGCATCCCAAGCGGACTGGCAGGCGCTCACGATGTCAGGCCGACACTGGCTCAATGCCGCCAGCCAGACCGAGGCCTTGACCATGAAAACACCACTGTTCCACAGGTAGGAGGCGTCCGCCAGATAAGACTTTGCAGTGGCCAAATTTGGCTTTTCAACAAATCGGGCAATCAGGCAGGCCGCGCCTTCATTCGACGCGCCAAACAGCGCACCAGTTTGAATGTAGCCATAACCTGTTTCGGGCGTGTCCGGGTGGATACCAAAGGTGACAACGGTGCCTTGCGCAGCCAGGTCCGCGCCTTGGCGAACCGCCGCGCAAAATGCGGCGCTGTCCGTCATCACGTGGTCGGCCGGCATCACCAGCAAAACTGAGTCTGCTTCGTTTTTAGAAGCAGCGAGTGCCGCCAGCGTGAGGGCTGGCGCTGTATTTCTGCCCACAGGCTCCAAGACGATGCGCCCTGGTTTTCCCATCAGGCGCAGTTGCTCCGCGATCACAAACCGGTAGTCCTCATTGCTCACCACCAGGGGGGGCGCAAGTTCTGCATCGGCAATGCCATCGAGCCGCCGCACGGTGGCTTGGAGCAGCGAATCGTCGCCAATCAGGGGCAACAATTGTTTGGGGTATTTTTCACGCGAAAGTGGCCACAGGCGTGTGCCTGAGCCGCCGGACAGAATGACAGGTTGAATCAGCATGGTTTTCAGTGCACGAAGCACAGGGTATTTTCAGGTTTCAATTCAAAGCGTCAACAAAGAACACAAGGGCTGCCTAGGTGTTCACGCCCGCGCATCGCCCCAGCGCAATTGGGCCGTGTCGTCACCTCGGTAAAGTGTTTCTCCGTAACGGTCTACGCAATATTGGGGCGAGACGATCATCTCGTTGAAATGCATGTCAGCGGCGATGCGGGTGTATTCAAACAGGATGCTGCGGGTCACCCGGGCGCCTGAGCGCACCACGCTGCCGTGGCCGATCCAGGCTGGGCCGGTGATGGTGGCACCCGGTTCCACCTTGACGCTGGCGCCGATGTACACCGGCCCGGTGATGCTCACTTTGTCCCAGGGGATAGAGGTGTTGAGCCCGACCCAAATGCCGGGCTTCACTTCGTGCCCCGGCATGGGCATGTCCTTCACCTCGCCGCGCAACACCCGTTGCAACACAGACCAGTAGTCACTGACCCGGCCGATGTCGATCCAGTTGAAAAACCGGTTCTGCGCGTAAAACGGCAGTTTTTCGGCCACCAGCTGCGGGAACAGTTGCGAGCCAATGTCGTAGACCTGGCCTGGCGGAATTTTGCCGATGACGGCTGGCTCAAAAATGTAAATGCCGGTGCTGGCCAGGGTGGACTTGGCCTCGGCCGGGCTGGGCTTCTCTTGAAAGGATTCGATATGTCCGTCAGGTGCCGCCACCACGATGCCGTAGCTCACCACATCGGCCAGCGGCACGTCGAGGGTGACCACACTGGCGATGGCGCCTTTGGCCTTGTGTTCGGCCAGCGCGGCGGTGATGTCCAGGTCGATGATGGCGTCACCGCACAGCACCAGGGTGGTCTCGTCAAAAAAGCCGCTGAAATCCTGAATGCGCCGCATCCCGCCGGCAGACCCCAGTGGTTTGGGGATGATGTCGCCGTGATCCCGCACACCCTCGTAGGCATACCCAATTTGCACCCCCCAGCGGGCGCCGTCGCCAAAATACTGCTCGATCTTGTGGTGGTGGTAGGCCACGTTGACCATGATCTCGGTGATGCCGTGGCGGGCCAGGTGTTCAATCAGGTATTCCATCACCGGTTTACCCAAAATTGGCACCATCGGTTTGGGCAGGTCGCGCGTCAGGGGCCGCACGCGTGTGCCTTGGCCTGCCGCCAGAATCATTCCTTTAGCCATGGTTGAATCTTTTCAAAAATATGTGTCGTGTGTTACGCGGGCGCATAACCATTCGGGTTTTGGCTTTGCCAGCGCCAGGCGTCGGCACACATGGTTTGCAGGTCACGCTCGGCCCGCCAGCCCAACAGAACCAGCGCCTGCCCGGGGTCCGCGTAACAGGCCGCCACGTCCCCGGCACGCCGCTGTGCGACCTTGAACGGCACAGCCCTGCCGCTGGCCTTTTCAAAGGCCCAGACCATGTCCAGCACGCTGTAACCAATGCCCGTGCCCAGGTTGATGGCGCGGCATTCTGCATGTTGGTCCAGCCGCTCAATCGCCTTGAGGTGGCCCAAGGCCAGGTCCACCACGTGGATGTAGTCGCGCACCCCGGTTCCGTCCGGCGTGTCGTAGTCGTTGCCCCAGACGTTCAGGTGGTCCCGCCGCCCCACAGCGACTTGGGCAACATAAGGCAGCAGGTTGTTCGGTGTGCCCTGCGGGTCTTCGCCGATCAGGCCGCTGGCATGCGCCCCGACCGGGTTGAAATAACGCAGGATGGCAATGCGCCAATGCGGGTCCGAGCGGTGCAGGGCGCGCAACATGTCTTCGATCACCAGCTTGGTCTGGCCATAGGGGTTAGTGGCGGACAGCGGGTGGTCCTCTGCCAGCGGCAACTGCTGCGGGTCGCCGTACACCGTGGCGGACGAGCTGAACACCAGCGTTCTGACGCGGCATTCGACCATGGCCTCCAGCAGGCGCAAGGTGCCCACCACATTGTTGTCGTAGTAGGACAGCGGGTTGTCAACCGACTCACCCACGGCCTTTAAACCCGCAAAATGGATCACGGCCGTGGCCCCGCTTTGGCGCAGCGCCATGATCAGTGCGGGGCGGCTGCGAATGTCGCCATTGACCACCTTGACGCTGCGGCCCGTGATGCGCTCGACCCTGACAATGGCCTCGGCTTGGCTGTTGCAAAAGTTGTCAAGAACCGTGACCTCATGCCCCGCATTGAGCAATTCAACGCAGGTGTGTGAACCGATATAACCCGCGCCGCCTGTAACAAGAATCTTGGTCATGTAAACACTTTTGCAATTTGCAGCGAGTTTAGCGTGCCAGCAAGGCAAAACACTGAAGCAGAACGTGACCGAATTGGCGGGAGCTGCTATTTAATTGGGAGCCTCGGCCCGCGCCGGGAATTGCTGTGAAAGTCAGCGCTCGTCAAAACTCATCACCACGCACGGGGTGAGCGCCCTGGCCTGGCAGGTCAGCACAAAACCCTTGTTGACCTCCCAGGCCTCCAGCGTGTAATTTTTCTCCATCTCGACACGGCCCTCCAGCACACGGGCACGGCAAGTGCAACAGACGCCTGCGCGGCAGGCAAAGGGCAAGTCCAGGCCAGCGGCCAGCGCCACATCCAGGATTTTGTCGCTGGCGGACAGCGTCAAAGCATGGGTTTTCCCGTCCAGCACCACCTCAAGAGAAGTTTGCGAGGCATTTTTACTTGCAGTTCCCGTGGTTGCTGAATAGTTTGATATATTTTTAATAGCAGAAGAATTGTCGGCCGAGAAAAAGCGCTCGCTGTGGATTTGGTTTCTGACCAGCCCGGCCCGCAACAATGCCTGCTCCACCGCGTCAATCATGCCTTCAGGGCCGCAGACAAAGGCCTCGTCGATTTGCCCTGGTGGCAACAGGCTTGCCAGCAGCTGGGACACTTTGAGCGCGTCGAGCCGCCCGTACAGCATGGGCACGTCCTGCGCCTGGCGCGACAAGACATGAACCAGGTTCAGGCGCGCCGGATGCTGGTCTTTGAGGTCCTGCAAGGCCTCGTTGAACATGATGCTCTGGGTGGTTTTGTTGGCGTACACCAGCGTGAAGCGTGAATCACGTTCGCTGCGCAAGCGGCTGGCCAGGATGCTCAAAACTGGCGTGATGCCGGAGCCTGCGACCAACGCGACGCGGTGAAGCGCCCGGCCAGACACGTCTGCTGGCGCCATGCGCGGGCTGAACCGGCCCTCGGGCGTCATCACCTCTAGCCGGTCGCCAGCTTGCAGCGTGACGGCCCAATTGGAAAACACGCCACCTGGCACTGGCTTGATGCCGACATCAATCTCCTGGTCGCTATCGAACCGCTGCGTGCTGGAGCAGATCGAATAAGAGCGGCGCAACAGATCCGGCCTCGCCTCATTCAACGCCTCCCCCTGCGTGCCGGTGGTGGCTGGGGCCGCTGCGCCGACGTTCACGTTGGCGCGCAGCGTCAAAAATTGCCCCGGCGTGAAGGCGTAAGCGTCGCGCAAATCGGGTGGAACGGAAAACGTGATGGCCACCGCGCCGGCGGCCTCGGGCCTCACCCGTTTGACGGTCAAGTGGTGGAACTGGGGTGTGGACATGGGCTGAAATCCGTCCTCAATAGGGCTTGAAATAGTCAAACGGTTCCATGCAACTGAGGCAGCGGTAAAGCGCCTTGCAGGCGGTGGAGCCGAAGTGTGAGGTCTCGGTGGTGTCGTCTGAGCCACATTGGGGGCAATTGACGGCGATATCAGAGTAAAAAGTGCCGAATGTTCCCGTCAACGCTGAATAGTTAGCTATATTTTTAGGTGCAAATAATAGGATATTGCTGGTGCCAGGTGCGCCATGCGGCGGGGCAATGCCGTAAGCCAGCAGCTTGTCGCGGGCCGTGGGCGTCATCCAGTCTGTCGTCCAGGCGGGCGTTAATTGTTGGCGCACGACCACCTCAAGAGGCAGGTGCTTCAGCGCGACGGCAATGTCGTCCCGAATCTGCTCGATCGCCGGGCACGCGCTGTAGGTGGGAGTGATGACGATTTCAACCTGGTTTTGGGTCAGGCTCACGCTGCGCAAAATCCCCAATTCCCGGATGGTGACAACGGGGATTTCAGGGTCGGTGATGGTGGACAAGATGGCTTCAACCTCGGCCAGGCGGGCTGCGCCGTGGTCTGTGCCGGTGGCCGCCCCGTTGACCCTCATGGTGTTCACCAACTGGCCCCCGGATGGGCCCGGGCCAGTCCCTGCATTTCTTGCAAAAGGCGGCTCAAATAAGGGCTGTGCTGGCGGTTTTTGCCTTGGGGCAGGGCCACGGCGTTCGCTGCCAGCGCGTCGGGCCAGTGCAGCGTGGCAGCGCTGACCGCGCCTTGGGCCAGGGCCAGCCAGGCTTGCTTCAGGGCCTGCGGATCGACGCCGATGCCCAGATCAATTGCTTCTTTTTCGATAGCTGAATAGGCCCAAAACTCGGGAACATACGGCATAAAATGGTCTAAGGCGGCTTGGGTGCGGGCACTCGACTCGACCGTGCCGTCGCCCAGACGCAAGAGCCAGTCCCGGCTGTGACGCAGGTGGTAGCGCACTTCTTTGACCGAGCGCTCGGCAATCGCCGCCAACTGCGAGTCTTTGGAGGCCAGCAAGGCTTGCCAGACGCCCAGCATCCAGGCGCTGTACAGGAAATTGCGAACGATGGTGACGGCGTAGTCGCGCTTGACCTCGGCCGGGCGTGCCTCGTCGATTTGGCCCACCCCGCCCACCCCGCCCACCGCGCCCGTGCCACCCGCCGCGCCCGGTGGCACCACGCCATGGGGTAGCTCCAACAAGGTGTAGTTCAAAAAATCACCGGCACCCCTGAAATACGCCAGCGAGTCCTCCGTGCTGCCATCGGCTTTGAGCAAGGCCGCGTGCTGGTACAGCAAACGTGCCTGACCGACCAGGTCCAGGCTGATGTTGGCCAGGGCAATGTCTTCTTCCAGCACCGGGCCGTTGCCGCACCACTCTGCATTGCGCTGGCCCAGCACCAGGGCGTTGTCAGCCAAGTGCAGCAGGTAATCGATGCCCGCCGTCACATGTGACCCACTTCATCTGGGATGGCATAAAACGTCGGGTGGCGGAAGATTTTTTCGCCAGCCGGTTCAAAAAACTCGCCCTTGTCGTCAGGGCTGCTGGCGGTGATGGCGCTGGACGGCACCACCCAGATGCTCACGCCCTCTTGCCTGCGGGTGTACACGTCACGCGCCATTTGCAAGGCCTGGGTTGCGTCCACCGCGTGCAGGCTGCCGCTGTGTTTGTGCTCCAGGCCCTGTTTGCTGCGCACAAACACCTCCCAAAGGGGCCACTCAGAACCCATGCGGCCTGAGCCTGTCGACGCCTTGTCGACTGAGCCGTCGACGGGTTCAGGGTGAGCGATGGATGGGCTCATGCGGCCTCCATTTCTGCGCGGACTTGATTCCGGGCCCGTTGTTTGGCGGCATAGGCCTGTGCGGCGTCGCGTACCCATTGGCCCTCTTCATGGGCTGACACCCGCCGCGTCAGCCGCTCCTGGTTGCAGGGGCCCTTGCCTTTGACCACGGCCCAGAATTCGTCCCAGTCAATCGGGCCATAGGCATGTTTGCCGGTGGCTTCATCCAGTTTCAAGTCGGGGTCCGGCAGCGTCACGCCCAAAATTTTGGCCTGCGGCACGGTGGCGTCAACAAAGCGCTGGCGCAAATCGTCGTTGCTGATGCGTTTGATGCCCCAGCGGGTGGTCTCTGCGCTGTTCGGGCTGTCGGTGTCGGGCGGCCCAAACATGGCCAGCACCGGCCACCACCAGCGGTTGACGGCGTTTTGCACCATCTGGCGCTGCTCGGGCGTGCCCTGCATCTGCGTCATCAGGCTTTCAAACCCCTGGCGCTGGTGAAAGCTCTCTTCTTTGCAGATCCGGATCATGGCCCGCGCGTACGGCCCGTAGGTGCAGCGGCATAGGGGAATCTGGTTCATGATGGCCGCACCATCAACCAGCCAGCCGATCACGCCCACATCGGCCCATTCAGGCGTCGGGTAGTTGAAGATGGAGCTGTATTTGGCTTTGGCGGTGTGCAGGGCGTCGAGCATCTGGTCGCGGCTGGTGCCCAGGGTTTCAGCCGCGCTGTAAAGGTAGAGGCCGTGGCCGCCTTCGTCCTGCACTTTGGCGATCAAAATCGCCTTGCGTTTGAGCGAAGGCGCGCTGGCGATCCAGTTGCCTTCAGGCTGCATGCCGATGATCTCTGAGTGCGCATGCTGGCTGATCTGGCGCACCAATGTTTTGCGGTAAGCAGACGGCATCCAGTCTTGCGGCTCGATCTTGCCGTCAGCGTCCATCATCGCGTCGAAGTGGCTTTGGCCGCTGGCTGCGCGGGGGTCGAACGGGATAGCGGCCGACGACGGCGCAGAGGCCAAAGCCGCCGAGTCGGTTGGCGGCAAGTCCAGGGCTTGTGTGTACATCTCGTCTCCTGCAAGGGATCGAAAAAGCTTCGATTTTGCAGATTGTAGCAATTAACCGACCGTTCGGTCGGTTAATTAAATTTGAAGCGAATTTCAGCGCGCATCAGCCGCCTGAATCCAGCGTGAACGCCGCGTTTTTATCTTGCCCCAAGGCGGCCACCAACTGCGGCAAAGCCAGCGCCAGTGCGGGCTTCAGCGTGAACGGGGGGTTGATGATGAACATGCCGCTGGCGGGCAGGCCAGGGCGCTGCACGGCACCGGTCGCATCGGTCAGCAATTTGCTGGATTTGACGGTCAGCGTCACGTTCAGCCAGCTTTTGGCAGCTTTCACGGCCAAGGTCTTGAGCTTGCGCGGCACGTCGTGGGCCTCAGGGCGCGGGATGATCGGGTACCAGACGACGTAGGTGCCGGTGGCAAATCGCTTCAGGGCGTCCGCCACCATGTCGACGACGCGGGCGTAATCGGTTTTGATCTCGTAACTGGGGTCACACAACAGCAACGCCCGCTTGACCGGCGGCGGCAGGAATTTTTTGACGCCTTCAAAACCGTCTTCACGCAGCACCGCCACCTGTCGGCCCGCCTCCAACTGGGCCAAATTTGCGGCCAGTGTTTTGCTGTCGGTTGGGTGCAGTTCAAACGCCTTGAGTTTGTCGCGGCCCTTTAAAAAGTGCTGGATGATGAAGGGTGAACCTGGGTAGGCCTTGAGTTTGGCCAGGCTTGCGTTGTTGAAGCTGGCGATGAGGTCGAGGTAGTCTTGCACGGCGGGAGCCCGGGCCAGATTGGGTGTCGCCGCTGCTTTTGGTTTGGCATCCGGTTTTTTGATTGCTACTGAATTAGCAGCAAGCTTTTCAGTATTTAAGGGGACTTTAGGAGCTTTCATGCCATCGGTAGCGTCTTTGGCAGCATCCACCAGCCGAAAAATGCCATTCACCGCCTCGCCGCTGGTTTCAGCGTAATCGCCGTCCAGCCGGTACAGGCCCGCGCCCGCGTGGGTGTCCAGCACCGTCAACGCGGTGTCTTTTTCGGCCAGGTGTTTCAGGATGGCAATCAGCGTGATGTGTTTGAGCACATCGGCGTGGTTGCCGGCGTGGAAGGCGTGTCGGTAGCTGAACATCTGCCAATACTAACCGTAAGCGGCAGAAATTTTGTATAATCGAAGGCTTCGCAGCGCTACCGTGGCTCCGCGGCGAAGCGCTTTTGCGCGGTCTTGACATGAAATTAAGACCGTGTTCCAAGTGTCCCCCACCTAAGAGATTCTCATCAGAAGAACGCCGACCGTGGAAAAGAGCCCAACAAACCTTCTTTTTAACAGAGAA
Organism: Burkholderiales bacterium; assembly: GCA_025360385.1. Lineage (GTDB taxonomy): Bacteria > Pseudomonadota > Gammaproteobacteria > Burkholderiales > Burkholderiaceae_C > JANYCG01. The sequence goes on from JANYCG010000062.1 coordinate 15,396, forward strand.
ACTCATGACCAAAACTTTCAGCGCAAAACCCGCTGACGTGGTGCACGAGTGGTTTGTGATTGACGCGACCGACAAGGTCCTCGGACGAGTAGCCAGCGAAGTTGCTCTCCGTTTGCGCGGCAAACACAAGGCCATTTACACGCCTCACGTCGATACCGGCGATTTCATCGTCATCGTCAACGCATCCCAACTCCGTGTCACCGGCGCCAAGCCGATCGACAAGGTGTACTACCGTCACTCCGGTTATCCCGGCGGCATCACTGCCACCAACTTCCGTGACATGCAAGCCAAGCACCCCGGCCGCGCTTTGGAAAAAGCCGTCAAGGGCATGCTGCCCAAGGGCCCCCTGGGCTACGCCATGATCAAGAAGCTCAAGGTCTACGGTGGTGCCGAGCATCCCCATACCGCCCAGCAGCCCAAGGTTCTGGACATCCCTGGCATTTCCCCTGCCGCAGTGAAACGAGAGGCCGCCAAATGATCGGTGAATGGAACAATGGAACCGGCCGTCGCAAATCCAGCGTCGCCCGCGTGTTCCTGAAAAAAGGCTCCGGCCAAATCGTGGTGAACGGCAAGGCCATCGAAAACTTCTTCGGTCGCGCTACCTCCATCATGATCTGCAAGCAACCCCTGCTGTTGACCAACCACGCTGAAACCTTTGACATCATGGTCAATGTGGCAGGCGGCGGTGAGTCCGGCCAGGCTGGTGCCACCCGCCACGGCATTACCCGTGCCCTGATCGACTACGACGCCACCCTCAAGCCCGCCTTGAGCCAGGCCGGCTTCGTGACACGTGATGCACGTGAAGTCGAGCGTAAGAAGGTCGGCTTCCACGGCGCTCGCCGTCGCAAGCAGTTCTCCAAGCGCTAAGCATCTGCTTACAAAGGAAGAAGCCGCTGGAACGCAAGTTCCGGCGGCTTTTTTCTTGGGGCTGCTAGACTGCGGCCTCCATGCGCTTTCGACTGCTACGCCGCCGCCTCACCATCAGTGCGCCCCGCATGGCGGTGCGCAGTTCTTTGCCTTGGCCGTTTCGCTGGGCCGTGGCGGCGATTGTGCTGGGCTTTTGTGCCGCCATCGGCCTGTGGGCCTTTGAGTTTGGCCGCGACATTGCCGGCCTGGAGCACAGTGCCAAACAGGAACTGCTGCAGCTGCAAACGGAGATGGCAAGCCTGCACAGCGCCTTCGAAAAAGTGCAGGAAGAGCGCGACAAGGCGCAGTCAATTGCCAACACCGCTGGCACCTTGGTCACCGCCGGCAAGGCCTCTGAGGACAAGCTGTTGGAGCAAGTCAAACAGTTGCAGGCCGAAAACCAGTCCTTGCGCGACGACCTGGGGTTCTTTGAAAAACTGATTCCCTCCAACGGTAGCGAGGGTGTCGCCATACGCGGCCTGCAGGCCGAGATGCAAAACGGTAAGGATTTGAAATGGCAGGTGCTGGTGATCCAGGCCAGCAAGAGCACAGTGGCCTTCAATGGCCGGCTGGAGTTGAGCTTTAGCGGGCTGCAAAACGGCAAGCCCTGGACGGCCACATTGCCTGCGGGGCCGCAAAGCTTTAGCCTCAAGCAATACGGCCGCCTGGAAGGTGTTTTTGAAGTTCCGCCCCAGGTCCTGGTAAAGGCCGTGGTGGCCAAGGTCCTGGAAGGCAACACCGTGCGTGCCAGCCAGTCCCTGAAGCTCTAGTCAACCCATTGCAGGCAACCCCATGTTCAATAAGAAGAAGCAGCCGCCCATCAAAAGCCTGATTGCCGAGGGTAGCCATATCAGCGGCGACATCCGCTTTACCGATGGACTGCGCATTGATGGCGAGGTCAGCGGTGATATCAGTGCCCCTGAGGGGCAAACCAGCCTGCTGGTGGTGTCGGAGTCGGCCCGGGTCATGGGTTCGGTCACCGCAGACCACATCATCATCAACGGCTCGGTCAAGGGGCCGGTTTCTGCGCGCCATATGCTGGAGCTGCAACCCAAGGCCCGTATTGAAGGCGATGTTCAGTACACGGCACTGGAAATGCACCAGGGTGCTTTGATCACCGGCCAGCTACGCCCGCTGCTGGAAGGCGAGGAAAAGCCCCCACTGAAGCTGGCGGCAATAAGCCCTTGACGCTAATCCCGAGCGATTTGCTGTAGTATTGAGTTATTCCAGATTTGACAGGAGCCGACCATGAGCGCCGTTGCAGACAATATACAGACCGAAATGCCAGCCCCTATCCTGTTCACGGACAGCGCGGCGGCCAAAGTTGCCGACCTGATTGCCGAGGAAGGCAATCCCGATTTGAAGCTGCGCGTTTTCGTGCAGGGTGGCGGCTGTTCCGGCTTCCAGTATGGTTTCACTTTTGATGAAATCACCAACGAAGACGACACCACCATGACCAAAAACGGTGTCTCCCTGCTGATCGACGCCATGAGCTACCAGTACCTGCTGGGTGCCGAGATCGATTACAAGGAAGACCTGCAAGGGGCGCAGTTCGTGATCAAGAACCCGAATGCCACCAGCACCTGCGGTTGTGGCTCGTCCTTCTCGACCTGATCAGGCCGGGTAGATTGCACCAAGAATACGGGCGCCCAGTGCGCCCGTAACGCTTTTCAGGCTGGCGGTTTTGCGCTCTGCACATTGGCGTGCCAGCCAGGCAAAGGCGGTGGCCTCTACCTGCAGTGCGGGCAGGCCAAAGGCATCTGACGGGCTCACTACGCAGCCGGGCAGCAAGTCCCGCAGGCGCTGCATCAGATGCGTGTTGAGCGCACCACCGCCACACACAATCAGCCGTTCGCAAGCTGCAGCATGGGTATGAAGACTGTGGGCGCAGCTGCGTGCGGTCAACTCGGTCAGGGTGGCTTGCACATCGCGCGCAGCTAGGGTTTCAAAACCTGCCAACCTGGCCTGCAGCCAGGGCGCGTTGAACAAATCCCTGCCGGTGCTCTTGGGCGGTGGCAGCGCAAAAAACGGTTCGGCCAACAGGCTTTGCAACAGACCGGCGTGCACCAGGCCGCCCGCTGCCCAGCGGCCGCAGTCATCGTAGGGCGCGCCGGTATGGGCTAGGCACCAGGCATCCATCAGCGCATTGCCGGGGCCGCAGTCAAAGCCAAGAATGGCGCTCGGCTCGGCCGCGTTGAGCAGCGTGAGGTTGGAAATGCCGCCTATATTGAGC
>JANYCG010000085.1 GCA_025360385.1 Burkholderiales bacterium
TCGTGGCGCCGTGTGGTGGACGGCACCAACTCCGGCGCGGGCCGCTGGCCCAATTGGGACGAACTGGTGACCTCTCTCGTGCCCTATGCCAAAGACATGGGCTTTACCCACCTGGAGTTGCTGCCCATCAGCGAACACCCGTTTGACGGCTCTTGGGGCTACCAGCCAATTGGCCTGTATTCACCCACGGCGCGTTACGGCGATGCAGCGGGCTTTGCCCGTTTTGTGGTGGCTTGCCACGCCCAGGGCATTGGCCTGATCCTGGACTGGGTGCCCGCCCACTTCCCGACTGACGCGCATGGGCTGGGCAATTTTGACGGCACGCATCTGTACGAATACGCCGACCCGCGTGAAGGCTTCCACAACGACTGGAACACGCTAATTTACAACCTGGGCCGCACCGAGGTGCGCAACTTTTTAATCGGCAATGGCCTGTACTGGCTGGAACGTTTTGGCGTGGACGGGCTGCGGGTCGATGCCGTTGCGTCCATGCTGTACCGCGACTACAGCCGCAAAGCCGGCGAATGGATTCCGAACGAACACGGCGGGCGCGAAAACCTGGAGACCATCAGCTTTCTGAAACGCATGAACGAGGTCGTCGGTGCAGAGCGGCCCCAAGCCATCACTTTGGCCGAAGAGTCCACCGCTTTCCCGTCTGTGTCGCGCCCCACCTACGTTGGCGGCCTGGGCTTCCACTACAAATGGAACCTGGGCTGGATGCACGACACCTTGAGCTACATGGCGCGCGACCCGATCCACCGGCGCCACCACCACAGCGAAATGACGTTTGGCCTGGTCTATGCCTTCAATGAGAATTTTGTCCTGCCAATCTCCCACGACGAGGTTGTGCATGGCAAGGGCTCTCTGTTGGGCAAGATGCCGGGCGACCCCTGGCAGAAGTTCGCCAATTTGCGCGCCTATCTGGGCTTCATGTTTGCACACCCCGGCAAAAAACTGCTGTTCATGGGCTGCGAATTTGGCCAAGTGCGCGAATGGAATCACGAGCAAAGCCTGGACTGGCATCTGCTGGACGACCCTTTGCACCAGGGCACCCAACGCCTGGTGCGCGATTTGAATCATTTGCTCCAATCCAGCCCCGCCTTGCACCAACTGGATTTTGTCAGCGGTGGTTTTGAGTGGATAGAGCACAACGACGCGCAGCGAAGCGTGATCAGTTTTGTTCGGCGGGGCGATCACGCCAAAGACTTCATGCTCATCGTTTGCAACTTCACGCCGGTGGTGCAAAAAGGCTACCGACTGGGGGTTCCGCAAGCGGGCAGTTATTGTGAGCGGCTCAACACCGATTCGTCTTATTACGGTGGCAGCAATGTGGGCACGCCACTGGGCGTGGCGACAGCGCAAGCCATTGCGTGGCACGGACGGAGCCATTCCGTGTTGCTTGATTTGCCACCGCTGGCCACCGTGATGTTTGAATGCAAAAACCCACACGCCCTCTAACCCAGCCCCCGGCCACACCCAGCGGTATGGAAGCCGGCAGCCCCTGGCCCCTGGGTGCCCATTGGGATGGCCATGGCATCAACTTTGCGGTGTTCTCCGCCCATGCGCAAGCGCTTGAGGTGTGTCTGTTTGACGCGGCGGGCACGCAAGAGGCGGCCCGCATCCACCTGCCCTCGCACACCAACGACGTGTGGCATGGTTATCTGCCCAATGCCAAACCAGGCTTGGTCTACGGCTTGCGGGCGCACGGCCCCTGGCGGCCCGACAAAGGGCATCGCTTTAACCCGGCCAAGCTGCTGCTGGATCCGTATGCACGCGACATCGTGGGCCAGTTCGAATGGCGCGATGGCCACTTTGCGTATGACCGCAATTTTCCGCTGGCGCTGGATGCGCACGACAATGCCAAATACGCCCTGAAAGCCCGTGTGCTGGCTGATGACATGAGCAGGGTCGGGGACGCATTCGCCCCGCTGCGGCCAGCCAGCCCGGTGATTTACGAACTGCACATTAAAGGCTTCTCCAAACGCAACCCCAAGGTGCCGCAAGCGCTGCGCGGCACTTACGCAGGCCTGGCGCATGAGGCCTCCATCTCGCATTTGAAGCAGCTGGGCGTCACCACGGTCAGCCTGATGCCGGTGCATTTTTCGCTCGACGAAGAACGCCTGGCTACATTGGGTTTGCACAACTACTGGGGCTACAACACACTGGGGTTTTTCTGCCCCGACCCGCGTTTAGCCAGTGGCTTCAACGACCTCTCTCCCCGTGACGAGTTCCGCCACATGGTCAGCACACTGCACGCGGCGGGCATGGCAGTCTGGCTGGACGTGGTCTTCAACCACAGTGCAGAATCAGATGAACGCGGACCGCATTTAAGTTTTCGTGGCCTGGACAACGCCAGCTATTACCGCCTGCAAGCTGAGGCGCCCGCCCATTACGACAACTACAGCGGCTGCGGCAACACGCTGGACATCCGCCACCCGCGCGTCCTGCAGTTGGTGATGGACAGCCTGCGATTTTGGGCAAACGACATGCACGTGGACGGTTTCCGTTTTGACCTGGCACCCGTGCTGGGGCGTGGCCAGGGCGCGGCAGACCCGAACGGCTTCAGCCCGCACAGCGCCTTCTTCACCGCAGTCGCCCAAGACCCAGTGTTGTCCCGCGTGACCATGGTGGCAGAGCCCTGGGATCTCGGCCCCAACGGCTACCAGTTGGGCAACTTCCCGCGCGGATGGCTCGAATGGAACGACCAGTTCCGCGACACCCAGCGCCGCTTTTGGCTGCACGGCCCGTCTGCCAACACGACGCGGGGCGACTTTGCGCTGCGCCTGTGTGGGTCCTCTGACCGCTATCAAAAACATCAGCGGGCACCGGCCGATTCGGTCAACTACGTGGCGTCTCATGACGGCTTCACCCTGCTGGATCTGGTCAGCTACAACCACCGGCACAACCTGGCCAACCTGGAAGGCAACCGCGACGGGCATGGCGACAATTTGAGCACCAACTGCGGGCAAGAGGGGCCGACTGATGACGTCGCCGTCAAGGCGCTGCGTGGCCGCTTGCAACGCGCCCTGCTGGCCACCACGCTGCTGGCGCAGGGCACACCCATGCTGTGCGCGGGCAGCGAGCTGGGCCACGGCCAGCAAGGCAACAACAACCCCTACTGCCAGGACAACGACACCAGCTGGATTGACTGGGCCGCAGCCGATGCAGAATTGCTCGCCTTCACGCAGCGCCTGCTTAAACTGCGCCGGAAATTGCTGCCTTTTGGCAATCACTGGTACAGCGGCCTGACCGACCCGCTGGGCCTGCACGACCTGGCCTGGCTGCAAAGCGACGGCACAGCATTGCAAGGTGACGCCTGGCAGAACCCGGCCTCACAGGTGATGGGCTGCCTGATTGGCAAACCAGGTCGATCCAAAGCGCCGCTGTTGCTGCTGGTCAACCCGGAACCGAATGACCATGCCTTCATGCTGCCAGCCGGGGTGTGGCAAGGCGCGCTGGACACTTCAAACACGCGCGGCGAGTCACGCTGGCACGGCCAGGGTGAGGTGCGCGTGCAGCTGCCCGCCCACAGTCTGCTCTTGCTGGCCGCCGCCGGGGCGGATTTAGGCGGGATCTGAACCATGAAACTGCCTCGCGCCAAACCATGAAACTGCCTCGCGCCAAACCATGAAACTGCCTCGCGTCAGTGGCATCCTGCTGCACCCCACGTGCCTGCCCGGCCCGCATGGCAGTGGCGATTTGGGTGCGTCCGCTTTTCATTTTGTCGATTGGCTGGTAGGTGCCCGCCAGTCACTTTGGCAAATTTTGCCGCTGGGCGGCATTGGGCCGGGCAATTCGCCCTACATGAGTTCATCCGCCTTCGCCGGCAACATTCTGCTGATTGACCTGCACGAGTTGCAGCAACGCGGCTGGCTGGAAGCAGCCGATTTGACGCCCGACGCCGCGTTTTCAGACACCTCACTCAACTTCGCGGCCGTCGTGCCCTGGCGCCGGGCCCGGCTGGAAAAAGCAGCGCAGCGTTTTGGCCAAGTGGCGTCACGTCAAGACCAGACTGACTTGGCCCGGTTCCAGCACGACCATGCCGACTGGCTTGACGACTACAGCTTGTTCATGGCACTGGCGGACGCCCACGATTGGCACGACTGGTGCGACTGGCCAGTGCCACTGGCGCGGCGTGACCCTGCGGCCCTGCAACAGGCCCGAGTCCAGCATGCCGCCGCGGTCGCCTTTTGGACGTTTTGCCAATGGTGTTTTTTTCGGCAATGGCTGGCGCTCAAAGCCTACGCCAACCAGCGTGGCATCAAGATTGTGGGCGACATCCCGATCTTCATCGCTGCCCAAAGCGCCGAAGTCTGGGCCCGGCAAGCCCTGTTTGAACTCGATGCCCAAGGCCGGGCGTTGGTCGTGGCGGGTGTGCCGCCAGACTACTTCAGCGCCACCGGCCAGCGCTGGGGCAACCCACTGTACCGCTGGGCCGCCCACGCTCAGGACAATTACGCCTGGTGGGTGCAACGCATTCGCCGCTGCTTCGAACTGGTCGACTGGGTGCGCATTGACCATTTTCGCGGCTTTGTGGACTACTGGGAAATCCCCGCCACTGAGCCCACCGCCATGCATGGCCAATGGCGGCTAGGCCCTGGCGCGGCGCTGTTTGAGGCGATTCAAACCAGCCTGGGCGACTTGCCCATCATCGCCGAAGACCTGGGGCTGATCACCCCCGAGGTCGTCGCCCTGCGCCAGCAGTTGAACCTGCCCGGCATGGCGATTCTGCATTTCGCGTTTGATGGCATGACCCCCTTCAACCACCACAACGCCTACCTGCCGCACAACGTGCAGGCCAACACCGTCATTTACACCGGCACACACGACAACAACACCACACAGGGCTGGTGGGCCAGTCTGCCTGCGCAGGAACGCAGGAACGTGCAAGCCTATCTGGGGCTGGACGACGCCAACGCACCCCTGCACTGGCCTGTGCACTGGCACCTGATCCGCGCCGCCTGTGCCAGCGTGGCCGACACCGCCATCCACCCGCTGCAAGACGTTTTGGGCCTGGGCGCAGACTGCCGAATGAACCTGCCCGGCGTAGGCCTAGGCTACTGGCAATGGCGCTTCACGTGGGCGCAGGTGCAGCCGGTCCATGCCGAACGGTTGGCAGAGTTTTGCCAGTTGTATGGCCGTTGCGCCTGACCTTGGATTGGGTGTTGAGAATCGGCACAGACTTTCATTCGGATGCGGGTCAAACGTCTTTCGAATAGACGATAAACCCCGCATGTTGCGCCACCTTGTCGTAGAGTAAACGCCCCGGCACATTGGTGGTGTGGGTCTGCCAATAGACGCGCTGGATACCCGCCGCACGCGCTTGTGCGTACACAGCTTGAATGAGCGCCCGCCCCACGCCTTGCCCGCGCACGGATTCCTGCGTGAACAAATCTTGCAAATAACAGGTCAGCTCGAAACGTGTCGTGCTGCGGTGGTAGAGGCAATGCACCAGGCCCACCAACTGGGCTCCCCGATGCGCCACCAGAGCGAATACAGGCTCGGCCGGGTCAAAAAAACGCGCCCAGGTCGCCTCGGTGATATGCGGGGCCAGGGCCGTATCACCTTGCCGTCCGTAGAAGGCGTTGTAGCCGGCCCAAAGCGGCACCCAGGCAGCGCGGTCTTGCAGTTCAATCGGGCGAACGGTGATTTCAGTGGTCATGGTATTTTCGGAGGATATTCGGCCATTGGCCTGCTCTGCTCGACTGCCGCCTAAACCGGTCCAACCCGGCAGCGATGAGTTCAAGCGGCGACAGTGCAAGCACTGGAACCAGAATAACATCGTGACGGTTTTGTTTCATGAAGAAAAGGCGGCACTGTGATGCAGTTGTTAAATGGAATCCGGGTTCTGGACTTTGGCCGCTTCATCGCAGGCCCCTACTGCGCCACGCTGCTGGCCGACCTGGGTGCCGACGTGATCCGCATTGAGCGCCCCGAAGGCGGTGAAGACCGCTGTGTGCTGCCCGTGGCCGAAACCGGCGAAGGCGGCATGTTCTTGCAGATGAACCGGAACAAGCGCTGCCTGACGCTGGATTTGGCGTCGCCCGAAGGCCGCGCGATCGTGAAGCAACTCATCAAAACTGCCGACGTGGTGGTGGCCAACCTGCCCACACCCACACTCAGGCAGTTGGGGCTGGACTACGAGACGGTGAGCGCATTGAACCCGCGCTGCGTGCTGGTCACCGTCAACGCCTACGGCATGGTCGGCCCCTGGAGCCAGCGCCCCGGCTTTGACGGCGTGGGCCAGGCCATGAGCGGTGCCATGTATATGACGGGCGAGCCCGACGCGCCGCGACGCGCCATCGCCACCTACATCGACTTCTCCACCGCCCAGGCCTGCGCCATGGGCGCGCTGGCCGCCTTGTGGGCGCGCGACAAAGCCGGGCCGCAAGGCAAAGGCCAGCTCGTCGAAGGCTCGCTGTTGCGCAGCGCCGTGATCCAGACCAACGGCCTGTTGATCGAACAACATGTGCACGCGCCCGACCGCGTCCCCCAAGGCAACCGGGGGTTTGCGTCCGCACCCAGCGACGCCTTCAAAACCAAAACCGGCTGGCTGTTGATCCAGACCATTGGCGACGCGATGTTTAAGCGCGTCTGCGACCTGATCGGCCAACCCGGCATGAAGACCGACCCGCGTTTTTCCGACGACTTGTCGCGCGGCAAGAACAGCGCCGAGATCAGCCGCGTGCTGGGCGAATGGTGCGCCAGCGTGACCCGCGAGCAAGCGCTGGACGCCCTGGCCCAAGCCAAGATTCCATCGGGCCCCATTTACACCCCGCGCGAGGCGCTGCAAGACGCGCAGATCGCGGCGGCCGACCTGCTGCCCCTGCGCAGCTTCCCCGGCATGTCGCGGCCCTACCCGGTGGCACCGCATCCGGTGGATATGTCTGCCACGCCCGCCGGGTTCCGCATGCCCGCGCCGACCCTGGGGCAACATACGGATGAGGTGCTGCGGGAGTTGGGGTTTGATGCGGCGGGGATTGCGGCTTTGAGGGAACGGAAGGTGGTTTGAGGCTTGGCTGCTTTGGCGATTTCGATGGCCCAGGGATGGCACAGATCGGGCGTTTGGGAGGCGCATTTTCGGCTTGGAGGGTAATGGTCACTTATCCAAACCACCCAGACACTGGAGTCCGCATAACGCCCTTGCGTTACATGAAACAATAATTTAAAATGTTTTATGTAACAAATGGGGTTAACGATGGCTACGCCAACAACACAGCGGGTTCAAAAGCACAGAGATGGGCTACGCGCATCCGGTATGCGGCCGGTGCAGATTTGGGTTCCCGATACCCGGCGCGAGGGATTTGCGCTGGAATGTAGACGGCAATCTCGGTTATTGCGCGACGATCCTCAAGAAGCAGATCTCCAAAACTGGTTGCATTCGGTGGCAGACACCGAAGGCTGGAAATGAAACGGGGCGACCTGATCACCATCGCATTGCAGGGTGACTATGGGAAACCCAGGCCCGCCCTGATCGTTCAGTCCGATCTCTTTGACGAGCACCCATCAGTCACGATATTGCCAGTGACAAGTGAGTTGCGCAACGCCCCGGTGTTTCGAATTCAAGTGGAGCCGGATGCCAACAATGGTCTGCAAAAGACTTCTGAAATCATGGTGGACAAGGTGCAGTCCGTGCTACGCGAACGAATAGGGGACGTATTCGGCCAGGTTAACGAGGCGCAAATGCTTGCTGTAAGTCGCTCGCTCGCCGTTTTTCTGGGGGTGGTCTGACTGGTTTGACATCCTCGCTGCCCTCAGCAATGCACCTTGCGTATCTGGTCGAATGCATTGCAATGTAATTCATTAGACCAAAAGAGAAACGATCATGGCTGCAAACCAACTCGTACAAACGCGCATCGACAGGGCCATCAAAGAAGAAGCGGCCACCGTTCTGGCTGCCATGGGACTTACCGGGTCTGACGCGGTGCGACTGCTGCTTACGAAGGTGGCGCAGGTCAAGGCGCTGGCATTCGAGCCGCTGATTCCCAATGCGACGACGATCCAGGCCATGAAGAATGCCCGCGCCGACGCTGGGGCAACATACGGATGAGGTGCTGCGGGAGTTGGGGTTTGATGCGGCGGGGATTGCGGCTTTAAGGGAGCGGAAGGCGGTTTGAGGCTTGGCTGCTTTGGCGCTTTCAGGGCGCGTGGCCAGAAATCCGATGGGCAGTTTTCTGCCAAGGCGGGACGAGACTCATCGATGAATGAGTGCCGCCATTTGGGTGCGCAACTGTGGCAAATCACCATGAATGGTCTTCCACACCAGTGCATAGTCCACCTTGAAATACCCGTGGGATACGCGGTTACGCATGGTGTACATGAGCGCCCACGGCACTTCGGGGTGCCTTGCCGCAAACGCGGCATGATAGGCTTCGATGTTGTGCGCTGCCTCACCCAAAATTTCAAAGTTTCGGACTACCGCATCCTGCGTCTTCTCGTCGCCGAGGAAGGTGAACTCAATCATGTCTTCGACATAGCGGTGGATTCGTTCAATGGCCTCCACGATGTGCTCAAGGTAGTCCACAGCACGCAGGATTTCCATTTTGCTCATACCGCCAACGCCTCGGCAACCACTTGACCCCGAAATTTAGCTGGCAACCCATTGGGGGTCAGCACGTCAACGGCAACCGGCAGCAACTGCGAAAGCTCTAACTGAATCTTGGCAATGTCCATCATCGTGGTCTCCGACGTAGGTTCCACCAGCAAGTCGAGGTCACTGCCGTCGGTGTCGTCGCCATGCACTACCGAGCCGAATACCCGCACATTGGTGACCCTGTGCCGCAGGGCAATGGTGCGGATGGCGTCGCGGTGGGTATTCAAGGCAATCGAGGGACGCATTCAGGGTTCTCCTTGAAAGTACGGGATTGGAGGGATGCGAACAGTCTAACAAAGCAGCAAATTTTTACCCCCGCGGACCCCACCTCAAACCTCCTGAAACCCCCCACCCCGCAGCGTCACCACCAGCGTGTCCCGGTGCGCCATGGCGCCCTGGCCCGCATCTACCGGCTGGATCGGTGTGGACTCGTGGATCACCCGGGCGTCGTCCAGCAGCAGCAGCGACCAGGGCTCGGTGAGGGTGAAGCGTTCTCCCGAGGTGCCGTGGGCGTCAAACACACGCGTTTCGCCGCCTTTGATGTTGACGCGGCCGACCATGAACACGGCGACAAAATCGACGCCGTCGCGGTGTACGCCTTCGGGCGTGGGGCGGCCAATGCCGTCGGTGGTGTCGATGCGGAACTGGTGGGCTTCCACAAACCAGCGCTTGCTTGCAGACACAGCGCTGTGCTGCGCACTGAATATAGCGGCCAGCCACAGCAGCAGTTTCTGCCACACCGGCAAATGGACGATGCCCGGTGCCATGGGCTCAAACCAGCGCTGCATGCCGCCGTGCAGGGCGTTGTATGCCAGCGGCTGCCAGTGCGCACGGTGGGGCGTTTGCAGCACCGTGCCGCCCTCGACCACAAAGCAGGAATGGCGGCGCTTGCGGTAACGCCCGCCGTCTTTCAGGTAGGTGTCGGTGGCCAGGTCATCCCACGACGGGTTCAGCGCCAGCAGGTCAGCCTGGCTGCAGAGCGCGCCCTGCGCCACCAGGGCGGGCGGCAACACGGCGTAACCGCTTTGCTGCAAGGCGTTGCTGACCTGGTCCAGGCCGCACAATGCCGTGGGTTGGATCAAGGGGCTCATGCCTCGACGACGACGCCCTTCCAGAAGGCGACGCGGCCGCGCACCATGTCGGCCTCGGGCTTGGGGTCGGCATAGAACCAGACGGCATCGGCGTTCATTTCGCCATTGACCAGCAGCGACAGGTAACTGGCCTGCCCTTTCCAGGCGCACATGGTTTTGTGGTTGCTGAAGGTGGTGAACTCACGCTTCAGGCTGCTCTCAGGAAAGTAGTGGTTGCCTTCGACCAGTACGGTGTCCGGGCTTTCAGCGATGACGGTGTTGTTCCAGATTGCTTTCATGCAATGCTCCTATAACAATAGCTAACTATTAATATTCCACGGGGACTTATGGCACTATTTACCCTCTACATGGGCGCAACAAGCCAATGCAGGCTAAACAGCCGCTGGGCATCGGTCCATACCGGGCCGGGCGTAAAGCCGGCCTGCATCGCCAGCGCGCGCAGGCCGTCCACGGTAAATTTATACGAATTTTCGGTGTGCAAGGTTTCGCCTTCTTCAAAGCTGAAGCTCTGGCCACACAGCGCGACCTGCTGGCGCACCCGGCTCATCAAATGCATCTCGATGCGTTGCAAGGGGGCATTGTAAAAAGCGCTGTGGGCAAACTGGGCAAGGTCGAAATTGGCACCCAACTCGCGGTTGGCACGCGACAGCAGGTTCAGGTTGAAGGCGGCGGTGACGCCGGCCGCGTCACTGTAGGCGGCGTGCAAAATGCCGGGGTCTTTGATCAGGTCGGCCCCGACCAGCAGCGCGCCGCCTTGCAGCACCTTGGCCGCCATGCGGAAAAAATCCACGGCCTCGGCTGGTGTGAAATTGCCAATGGTCGAGCCCGGAAAGAAGCCGACCCGCATGGACTGTGCATGAGCCGCTTCTGATTCAATCACAGATGAATCCTCAAAATGGCCTTGGCGCTGACGCGTTGGCAGGGTAAAAACACGCGTGTAGTCGGCCACGACCGGCAGTACTTGCAAACGCGGGTACTGGGCTTGCAAAGCGCGCACCGAGTCAGCCAGGTAGTCGCCTGAAATATCAATGGGCAGGTAGGCCTTGGGCGACTGCATGGCATCCAGCAGCAAGCGTACTTTGGTGAGTGACCCGGCGCCAAATTCAACCAGCTCAGCCTGCGGCCCCATCAAGGCCGCGATCTCGGGCGCATGACGGCGCAGAATGCCCAGCTCGGTGCGGGTCGGGTAGTACTCGGGCAAATCGCAAATTTGATCAAACAAACGCGAGCCGGCTTCGTCATAGAAGTACTTGGGCGCGATGGACTTGGGCTGGCCGCCCAGCGCTGCGAGCAGATCAAGGGCGAAGGGGCTGGCGGCATCGGGCGAACTGCGGACAGCAGGGTCACGGGGCGTGGACAAAATTGCGTTCATGGCAGGATCGTAACGGGTCAGGCAAGTCAGGGCCGGCAATGCATCAAAAACCCTTGTCGGAAAGACCCGCGAGGCTCTTACAGTGGGGTGGGCCAAAATCGACCGCATGAAAAATTACTACGCCGCCCGCGCCGCCGAATACGAGCAGATTTACCACAAGCCCGAACGGCAAGCTGACCTGCGGGCCATTGAAGCCTGGCTGCCGCAGCACTTCACCAATACCCGCGTGCTGGATGTCGCTTGCGGCACGGGTTACTGGACGCAGTTCATTGCGCCGGTCGCCGCCCAGGTGTTGGGTGTGGACGCCGCCGCTGAAACCCTGGCCATTGCGCGAGCCCGATTGCCCGCAGGCAAGGTGGACTTGCAGGTCGCCGATGCGTACGCGCTGGAACGATTGGAGGGCGGTGGCGCCGAAGGCAGCCTGAAAAAAGCAGGTACCAAATTTGACGCGGCGTTTGCCGGCTTCTGGTTCTCGCATGTGCCCAAAAGTCGTCAAACAGAATTCCTGCGCGGCCTCCATGGCATGCTCAAACCGGGTGCGAAGGTGGTCTTGCTGGACAACCGCTTTGTGGCGGGCAGCAGCTCGCCCATCAGCGAGACCGATGCCGACGGCAACACCTATCAGGCAAGATTGCTCCAAGACGGATCAATCCACAAAGTGCTGAAAAACTTCCCCGATGAGGCAGAGCTTCAGTCCTGCCTGGCGGGCCTTGGACGCCATGGCCGTTGGGTCGAGTGGCCGCATTTTTGGGCGTTTGACTACAACACGCCGGACTGATTTTCAAGCTGAAGTTACGTCAAATGCCGGACATTCTGCTGTCGAGGTGATATAATTTATATAGCAAACTATTCAACACCCGTGAGAACATACGGCACATTTCACTGTCATGTCGGCTTTTGACGGCCGAAACCCGGCTGAACAGTACCTCAGAGCGCCTTTCGCCCCATCAACCCGCCGATCTTGCGCACCAGCCACTTGGGCGCGGCGCGTGAGCCGATCATGCCCAGGCGGTTGAGGCTGCCGGGCACGCAGATGGCGTCGCCGCGCATCGTGGCGTCAAACCCGGCCTGGGCCACGTCT